>JAPSIC010000084.1 GCA_031179165.1 Brevibacterium sp. | reverse complement strand
CTGATCTTCCTCGCCACCCACATCTTCACCGACCTGTCCGGGGTGTGGGGATTCGTCTCCCGCGCCTCGGAGGCGGCGATGATCGGGGCGATCGCGGACTGGTTCGCGGTCACCGCCCTGTTCCGCCACCCGCTGGGTCTGCCGATCCCGCACACCGCGATCATCCCGCGCAAGAAGGACACCCTGGGTGCGAGCCTGTCCGCCTTCGTGGCCACCAACTTCCTCCACGCCGAGGCGGTGTCCACCAAGATCCGCTCCGCCCACGTCTCCCGCCGAGGCGGGGCCTGGCTGAGCCGGGCGTCCAACCGTGACCTCGTCGTCGACCGGGCGGCCAGCGGTCTCGAGTACGTCCTCGACCGCATCAACGACGACTCGATCGTCGCCCTGACGGAGAACGTCATCGTCCCCCGGCTGGTCGCGACCCGGAAGACCCCGGTGCTCGGTCAGCTGCTGCGCCAGATCGTCCTCGACGGCGCCCACCACAGGCTCGTCGACCTGGTCGTCGCCGAGGCCTATGACTGGCTGGGCGCCAACCCGCAGGTCATCGATGAGATCGTGCACAACCGGGCCCCGGCGTGGGTGCCCGACTTCGTCAACGAGCAGCTGGCCGGGCGCCTGCAGCGCGAGGTCCTCGGCTGGGTCGCCGATGTCCGGGACAACCCGTACCACAAGGCCAGGCAGGCCCTCGACGCGTGGCTCGTCGATCTCTCGGCCGATCTGTCCGCCGACACCGCTCTGGCGGACAAGGCCGAAGTCGTCATCAACGACCTGCTCAGTCAACACGGGGTCGTCGACTCCGTGCTCGAGATCTGGGGTTCGCTCAAGCACCTCCTCCGCCAGGCGATCATCGACCCGCAGGGTGAGGTCCGCGACCGCATCGCCGACCTCATCGGCGAGTTCGCCGAGCGCCTCCAGACCGACACCGAGTTCGCCGCCCGGATCGATGATCGCATCGCGACCACGGCAGGGGACCTGGCCGAGAGCTTCGGTCCCGAGATCGCCAGCGTCATCTCCGACACGATCGAGCGATGGGACGCGAAGGAGGCCGCCGACCGGATCGAGCTCTACGTCGGCCGCGACCTGCAGTACATCCGCATCAACGGAACGGTGATCGGCGCCCTCGTCGGACTCGCGATCCACACCGTGATCGTGCTCCTGCCCTGAGGGACCGATCATCCGGCGCGGGTCACTCGGCCGGCGTCTGTGCCTGGTGGACGATGGAGATGAGGTTGCCGACCGTGTCGTCGAGCACCGCCGAGGTGACCGGTCCCATCTCCAGGGGCTGCTGGGTGAAGGTGACGCCGAGTCCGTTCAGCCGTTCGTACTCCGCGTGGACATCGTCGACGGCGAACTGGGTGAAGGGAATGCCGTCGGCCACGAGCGCCTCGGTGAAGGGTGCCGCGGCCGGGTGGCCCTTCGGCTCGAGCAGCAGCTCGACCCCATCGGGATCCTGCGGCGAGACCACGGACAGCCATCGGTGCTCACCGAGGGGGATGTCGACCTTCTTCGTGAAGCCGAGCTTCTCCGTGTAGAACTGCAGGGCGCGCTCCTGGTCGTCGACCATCACACTGGTCCATTGGATCTTCATGACTCCTCCATCATCTGTCATTCCCGGTTGGGTCCGGAGCGGGCTCGATGCCCGTCTCGGAATCGGATCTCGGCGGCCAGCGCGTGACGATGGCGTCAAGCGGAGTCGTGTCGATCCGGTGGAACTTGTAGCGGCCTTCGCGGCGGGTGCGGACCAGTCCCGCTGACTCGAGGATCTCCAGATGCTGGGAGACCGCCTGCCGGGACGAACTCAATCCGTGCTTGTTGATGAGCCGGGAACAGATCTCGAACAGGGTCTGCTCGTCACGATCGACGAGTTCATCGAGGATCGTGCGTCTCGTGGGATCGGCCAGGGCCTTGAACACGTCAGCCACAGGTCCACAATAGGCAAGTACTTGCTTGCATGTCAATGGGTCGTGCTTCTCGGGTTCTCGCTGTGCTCATATCAGCGGGACTCGGGTGCGGACTCCTGCCGGGCTCGTCTCTGCCTGTCACATTCCTCACGATTCTCATGTCAGTGGTCGCGGGTATCGTCATCATCAGAATCGGCCTGCAGGTGGCGAAGCCGATCCTCGTCCAGGTGGCGACCGCCGGCCGCTCACGGGACTGAGCGCTGCCACCTCGGCGAGGACGCCGATCCCCGATTCCGGGTGCGTGAGGGGAGCATAATCCCGGTTACAGTTGGAAGGCACTGAAATCTGGTGCGAGGATCTGGGAGAGGGAAAGCAGTTGTTGAGCAACGATCAGGGTTACGACGGTCTGAGGACTCCTCCACAGGATCTCGAGGCGGAGCAGAGCGTGCTCGGAGCGATGCTCCTGTCCAAGGACGCGATCGCCGACTGCGTCGAGTCGATGGCCGGCGACGATTTCTACAAACCCGCACATGAGACCATCTATGAAGCCGTCCTCGACCTCTACTCACGGGGCGAGCCCGCCGATTCGGTGACGGTGGCGAACTACCTGACGAAGACCGGCGATCTGTCGCGCGTGGGCGGGCCCGCCTACCTCCACACCCTCATCTCCTCCGTGCCCACCGCCGCGAACGCCGGGTACTATGCGGCGATCGTCCGCGAGCAGGCGGTGCTGCGGCGCCTCGTCGAGGCCGGCACCCGCATCGTGCAGATGGGCTATGACGCCGAGGGCGACACCGATGACGTCGTCAACCTCGCCCAGGCCGAGATCTACCAGGTGACCGAGCGGCACACGACCGAGGACTACGTGGTCCTGTCGGAGATCCTCGGCGAGGTGGCGCAGGAGATCGAGCGCAATGGCGACACCGACGGCCAAACGGCCGGGGTGCCGACCGGGTTCGTCGAGTTCGATCAGCTGACCAACGGCCTCCACCCCGGACAGATGATCGTCATCGCCGCACGGCCCGGTGTCGGCAAGTCGACCCTGGCCCTCGACTTCGTCCGTTCCGCCGCGATCCATCACGGCCAGGCGTCCGTGTTCTTCTCCCTGGAGATGGGCAAGAACGAACTGGTGATGAGGCTGCTGTCCGCGGAATCGGAGATCCCGCTGCAGAACCTGCGCCGAGGTGAGCTCAGCCCTCACGACTGGACCACCCTGGCCGCGACGGAGGCCCGGATCAACGATGCCCCGCTGTTCGTCGACGATTCGCCGAACATGGCGCTGACCGAGATCCGCGCGAAGTGCCGCCGGCTCAAGCAGCAGCACGATCTCAAGATGGTCTGCGTCGACTACCTGCAGCTGATGAGCTCCGGGAAGCGGGTCGAGTCGAGGCAGCAGGAGGTGTCCGAGTTCTCGCGCTCGCTCAAGCTGCTGGCCAAGGAGCTCGAGGTTCCCGTGATCGCCCTGTCGCAGCTCAACCGCGGCAGTGAGCAGCGCACGGACAAGCGACCGATGATCTCGGATCTGCGTGAGTCCGGATCGATCGAGCAGGACGCCGACATGGTGCTGCTCATCCACCGTGAGGACATGTACGACAAGGAGCACGAGCGCGCCGGTGAGGCCGACATCATCGTCGCCAAGCACCGTGCCGGACCGACCGGGGAGATCCCCGTCGCGTTCCAGGGCGCGAAGTCGCGCTTCGTCAACATGCCGCAGTAGGGTCGGAAGCCGGCCGTACCCTCATGGCGGATGTCAGGGACAACGGGGGTGGAGCCTGGACGTGATGCGGCTGAGGCTCTGCGCCGAGTTGAGGACGGACCAGCCGCGGGCGATCGTGTGGAGCACGGCTGCCTGATCCATCTGCTGGAGCGGCAGGCGTTCACGTGCGGGGTTGAAGAAGCGTCCGAGGCCGAAGAGGGCGCCGGCGAAACCGAGGGTGAGGAAAAGCAGAGGCAGGATCCACATGCCTTCATGGTCGGGTCGCCGCCGCCTGAATACAAGCAACTGTTTCTCAACGATGATGTGGACGAAAAGTACAGGATGGGAAGCGGTGCTGTGGACATGCCTCAGCTCGTATGCCTCAGCTCAGCACGATCTGGGCAATCAGGTTGTCCAGTTTCCGGATGTCGAGGCCCTTCCCGATCTTGATCTTCAGATGGCCCGCTTTGGTCCACAGCTCGAGTTCGGCATTGAGGTCAAAAGTGCCGCTGTTCTCACTGGACCACATGTGGATCGAGGAGTAGGGGACGGAATACATCTCCACCTTCTTACCGGTGATTCCCTGGCTGTCGCGAACGATCATTCGCTTGTTGGTGAAGATGGCTGCGTCTCGGATGGTCTTGAACGCGGTGATCGGAGTTTCGCCAGGGACGAGGATCGAGTTGATGTCGGAGGGAATCGGGCATTCCCCGGTGAATGTCCACGCGGCGAGGGCGCTGAGTTCAGAAGTCATAGACGAGAGCATACACTGCCTGTAGTTCGCTCGGATTCCCACAAATCGCCTTCCCGATTGCTCATCGGCCATTCGCGTCGAAGTCAAACGGCGGACCAGGTGGAAGTCCCCACCATTGCGGTTTCGTGCCCGTCAGCCTAGGTTGGAGCCATGTTGGACTACGCGCCGTTGCAGATCCGGGTGGTCACACCCCGGCTTGAGCTGGTCGGGGCGACCGACGAGATGCTGGCGAAGCTGGTGCCATTGGTCGAGGGCGGGAAGACGTTTGCAGAACCGGCGCCCTACGACGATCCGATGCCGTTCTACGAATCCGATCCCGAGGCGCGAGTCCACGAATGGCTGCGCAGTCGGTGGCGCGGCCGGGCCACGTTCAGTCCCTCGCAGTTCCGGCTCAGCTTCGTCGTCGTGGTCGACGGAGAGGCGGTGGGGATGCAGGACCTCATCGCGGAGAAGTTCGATGCCTGCGGGACCGTGCTGACCTTCTCCTGGCTGTCCACGGACGTGCGCCGACGCGGACTGGGAACCGAGATGCGCAGTGCCGTCCTCCACCTCGCGTTCGCCGGGCTCGACGCCCAGGAGGCCAGCTCGGACGCCTTCGTCGACAACCTGGGGTCGAATCGGGTGTCCGAGCTGCTCGGCTATGAGAAGAACGGCGTCGAATGGGACACCCGCCGAGGCGAACCCGCCATTCTGCAGCGGTGGCGGCTGACCCGGAGGAACTGGGAAGGACACCGCAGAGACGATATTCGTCTCCACGGTGTCCCGGCAATGCGAAGGCTGATCGGCCGCGACTAGGCGCGCCGGAACTCAGCCATCATGGGGCAGTCGAAAGGATCCCTGGCGGAGAGCCCGACCCGGTTGAGATAGTCGATGACGATCGCATAGGAGCGCAGCAGGCTCGTCTCGGTGTAGGGAACATTGAGCTCCTCACACTTGGCCATGACGAGTTCGCGCGCCTTCGACAGGTGCGGACGCGACATGCTCGGGAACAGGTGGTGCTCGATCTGGTAGTTGAGGCCTCCCATCAGCCAGGTGGCCCACCATCCGCCGCGGATGTTGCGCGAGGTGCGGACCTGCTTGGAGAAGAAATCGATCTTCGCGTCCCGGGCGATGACCGGCATGCCCTTGTGGTTGGGGGCGAACGACGCTCCCATGTAGACGCCGAAGACGGCGAGCTGGACACCGAGGAAGGCGAACGCCATGCCCAGCGGCAGGAACATGAACAGGGGCACGAGCAGGGCGATGAACCGGATCGTGATGAGCGTCAGCTCGGTCCAGCGGTTCTTGACCTTGCCCTTGGACAGCATGTGCGCGATGCTCTGGTAGTGCAGGTTGAGGCCCTCGAGCGTGAGCAGAGGGAAGAACGCCCATCCCTGGTATTTGGTGATCGGCTTCCAGATGCCGCGATCCTTGCCCGCGTCCTCCTCGAGGAAGACGATTGCTCCGGTTGCGATGTCGGGGTCCTTGGACACCTTGTTCGGGTTGGCATGGTGTCGGGAGTGCTTGGAGTCCCACCACGAATAGCTCATCCCGACGATGGCCACGCCCAGAATCAGGGAGAGTCGATCGTTGCCCTTCTTGGTGGCGAGGATCTGCCGGTGTGCGGCCTCGTGGGAGAGGAAGGCGACCTGGGTGAAGACGATGCCCAGCGCGGCGGCGATGAGGAGTTGGAACCAGCTGTCGCCCAAGAGCAGGAAGCCCGTGACGCAGCCGGCGAAGGCGACGGCCAGGGCCAGTCCGACCGTGAGGTAGAACCAGGGCGTGCGCTGCAGCAGACCCAGGTTGCGAACGGTCTGTGACACCTCGGCGAAGGATTTGATCTGTGGGGGGAAGGAATCGACGCCGAGGTGCTTCTGCTTCCGGCGTCTGACAGGTGCTACAGGTTCAGCAATCGTGGGTGTGGTGGTCATGAACATCTCCGGCATCGTTGGGCGAATGGTCCATTGGTGCGGGGTGGACGCCCCGGTGCCAGTGAGGCCCGGTACACAAAGGTACCGGGCCTCACTGGGTGATCGTCAGCTCTGAGTATCAGAGAGGACGCACGCTGGTGGCCTGCAGGCCCTTGGCGCCCATTTCGGTCGAGAATTCGACCTTCTGGCCTTCGGCCAGCTCACGATAGCCGGTGCTCTCGATTGCAGAGAAGTGGGTGAAGACGTCGGCAGAGCCGTCGTCGGGCTGGATGAATCCGAAGCCTTTTTCGGAATTGAACCACTTCACGGTACCTGTGCTCATGTTTTTTCCTTTGTTTCGACCGACCGCACTCGCGGCCGATGTGATAATGCTGTTTTATTCTTGATATCCCAATGGGAGGGTTATTCAGACGATTCTTCCGAAGGCTTTCGGTGGGAATGACTTACTTCGCTGCAGTCCACCGAGAAGGTGAAGAGAACGAGGTGAGCTGGCGAATGAATGAGTCCCGAATGGGTTGCGCGGATGGTAGACACGCGCCTAGAGGCAGTGGCATGGCGTCAAGTGGATCTACCTACACTTACTTAGCCATATATCTTCCGCACCTGATCGTGCGGCAACAATTCAACAATAACAGACTTCGGCCCGAATGCACACATTGACCCGGGTGACGTGGCGGACATGGCGCTGAAATATCAAGGTGACCTGTTTTCGGCGGTGATGTTCGGCGGCCCAATCGTCCCGGTTCCGCCAGCGGGAATCCGGGGCCAGTGCGCCTGCGTCCCGGCTCGGGAGCGGGACCCGCCGTAGGCTGAGACCATGGACTGCCGCATCGACGTTCCCACCGAATCCGACGCCGAGGCGATCGCCCGGGTCAACGTCACGTCGTGGAAGGAGACGTACGGTCACCTTCTGCCCCCGGGGTTCTTCGGCACTGACCATCTCGAGGCCCGGGTGGCCCAGTGGTCCCGGCGCCTGAGCACCGCCGACCCGAAGTGGACGGTACGCGTCTCCGTCTCCTCCGCGCGAGACCAGGAGCCGAGGATCATCGGGTTCGCCCTCGCCGGTCCGCCGGAGGATGCGGAGGCGTCCCCGCGGGGACGTGTCCTCTACGCGCTCTACGTGCTGGCCGTGCACCACGGCACGGGAGTCGGTCAGCGGCTCCTCGAGGCGAGCCTCGGCGATGAACCGGCCGTGCTGTGGGTGGAGAAGACCAACGCCCGGGCGATCACCTTCTATCGGCGCAACGGATTCGACTTCGACGGGGCCGAGCAGGTCGACGAGAGCCTCCCAGGGATCACGGCAGTGCGGATGGTGCGGTGACCACCGGGCTGCGAACCGGTGTGAACTTGCTGCGGTAGGATCTCTCCCTTACCCAGCACAAGTTGAGTCAGGAGTGGTGAACTGTGGGGCAGGGCCCGAAGGACGAATTCTCGAATCGAACCGGGGCACCCGAAAGTGCACTCCCCGGCCTCGCCGACTACCCGGGTCCCCGGCGCAAGCGCCGGCTCGCCCGCAAGTACCGTCGCCGGCGCACCCTCGTCGGTCTCGCGGCGCTCCTGGTCATCGGCGTTCCGGCGATCGCGGTCACTGCAGTGAACAATCTGTCCTCGAACATCTCCTCTTCTCCGCTGCGGGCCGGTGAGGGCGAGAAGTCGGCCAAGCTCAGCGGTGAGAGCAACATCCTCATCCTCGGATCGGACACCCGTGATCTCGACTCCGCCGCCGACGGCGGCCTCGGCGACGCCGGCGGCGCGCGCAGCGACGCGATGATCCTCGCCCACGTCTCCGCCGACGCCTCACGGATCGACGCGATCCAGATTCCGCGCGACACGATGATGCAGCGTCCCGCCTGCCCGGACACCGGTGCCGGTGCCGCCCCGCAGGCATACGACATGATCAACAGCTCCCTCAACTTCGGACCCGCGTGCTCGGTGTCGGCCGCGGAGGAGCTGAGCCGGGTGCGGATCGACCACTTCATCGAGATGAACTTCGACGGATTCGCGACCATCGTCGATGCGATGGACGGGATCGTCGTCGACCTCGACGAGCCGATGCACGACACGAAGGCCGACCTCGACCTGCCGGCCGGTGAGCAGACCCTCGAGGGCAGGGACGCGCTCGCCCTCGCCCGGACCCGGCACGCGGTGGGCGACGGCAGCGACATCTCCCGCATGGGCAATCAGCAGATGGTGATGAGCTCGATCGTCGACCGCGCCAAGAGCTCTGAGGTGCTGTCCCGTCCGGACCGCCTCTACGGCTTCCTCGACGCGGTGACCTCTTCGCTGCGCGTCGACGAGGGTCTCGATTCCATCTCGGCGCTGGCCTCCCTGGCCTCCACCGTGGCGTCGGTTCCGAAGGAGTCGATCACCTTCGCGATCATGCCCTGGGCGCCGGCTCCCGACGATCCGAACCGGGTGGTCAAGTCCCCGCACGCGGATCCCGTGTTCGATGCCATCGCCGCCGATGAGCCCATCGCCGACCTCGTCGAGGGATTCACCCCCAACGACAACTGATCGGTCCACGATGACTGCGCTCCCATCGCCTCGGCCGACACCGGCCCTACACTGAAGAACGTGTCGTTCGCGGAACAGATTCCCTTCCTCCTCGGTGTCGCCGGCATCATCGGCGCGGCGCTGATCGTCCTCAGGACCGCCGAGGTGGGCCTCGGATGGCTGCCCGTGGTCGCGATCGTGCGGGCGATCATTCAGCTCGGGCTCGTCGCGGTGCTGCTGCAGGGTGCCCTGACGACCTGGTGGACCGTCGTCGCCTTCGTCGGCCTGATGCTCACGACCGCCTCGGTGACCTCGTTCCGGCGTGCCCGCTCGCTGCCCCGCGGACCCTGGAGCGCGGTGGTCGGAGTGGCGGTGGGTTCGGCGGTGACGATCTCCCTGGTCTTCGCCCTCGGCCTCGTCGTCGGTGAGCACGAGAAGGTGATCGCCGTGTCCGGAATCGTGCTCGGCAACTCGATGATGATCGCGACTCTGGCGATGCGCCGGTTCGCCGCGAACATCGACTCCGGTGTCGGCGAGGTGGAGGCCTGGCTGTCGCTCGGGGCACGGCCGAGGCGGGCCGTGCAGCGTCTGCGCCAGGACGCGATCCGGGAGGCTCTGATCCCCAACCTCGACCAGACGAAGAACACGGGCCTCGTCACCCTGCCGGGGGCCTTCGTCGGTGCCCTGTTCGGTGGAGCCTCGCCGGTCGAGGCGGCGCAGTTCCAGATCGTGGTACTCTCGTCGCTGGTCCTGGCCGGCGTGATCACCTCGGTGCTGAGCACCTATCTCGCCGCCAATATCGCCCAACTGCCCTCGAGCTCCCGAGGCTGAGCCGGCATCCGCCCGGCGCGGTGTCGGTCAAGGCGTCGGCCGCGATGACGGTCAGGGCGCCTGCCGCGGTGCCGGTGACTCCTGGGCCGTGAGTGGTCGGGCGATGTCCTCGAGCTTCGTCCGCTCGGCCTTGACGCCGAAGAGCAGCTCGAACAGTCCTCCCACCGCCATGACGCCGGCGCTGATGTAGAAGCCGAGCGCCACCAGACCCACATCGCCGGACTCGATGAACCGTCCGAACAGAAGCGGGCCGATGATCCCGCCCAGGCCGGTGCCGACCGCGTAGAAGAAGGCGATCGCCAGCGCCCGGGTCTCCATCGGGAAGATCTCGCTGACGGTGAGATAGGCCGAGCTCGCCCCGGCTGAGGCGAGGAAGAAGCACACCATGAGGATGGCGAGGAAGAGCCATTCGTTGTCGCTGGTGGTCAGCACCAGCGCGAGGATGACGGCGACCACCGCCGAACCGATATAGCTCATGGTGATCATCGGCTTGCGGCCGACGGTGTCGAAGAGCTTCCCGAGGATGACGGGCCCGAGGAAGTTCGAGATCGCCCAGAGGACGAGGAACACCGGGACGATGTCTGCGGCGACGTCGAAGAAGCCGGTCATCAGGGTGCCGAGATTGAAGGTGATGCCGTTGTAGAGGAATGCCTGCCCGACGAACTGGGCCAAGCCGAGGACCGCGCGTTTAGGGTACTTCGTGAAGGCGACGGCGGCGATCTCCCGGAACGGGATGGTGTGCCGCTGACCGATCGTCAGGGCGTGCTTGTCGTCGACCTCCTCGAGGTGGTCCTCGCCGGACTCGTCCTTGACCTCGCGTTCGATGGAGTCGATGATGGCCTCGGCCTCGTCCTCCCGGCCGTGGATGAACAGCCACCTCGGGCTTTCGGGGACGTGTCGGCGGACGATGAAGATCAGCAGACCGAGCAGGGCGCCGAAGCCGAAGGCCAGGCGCCAGCCGAGATCCTTGGCGAAGAGGTCCTCGTTGAGCAGGAGAAGGGCGAGGGCCGAGCCACCGGCGGCGCCCAGCCAGTAGGAGCCGTTGATGACGAGATCGACGCGACCGCGGACACGGGCGGGGATGAGCTCGTCGATGGCGGAGTTGATCGCCGCGTACTCTCCGCCGATCCCGGCCCCGGTGACGAACCGGGCCAGGAAGAAGTACCACGGCGAGAACGCGAACGCCGTCGCCACCGTGGCGATGACGTAGATGCCCAGTGTGAGGATGAAGAGCTTCTTGCGGCCGAACCGTCCGTGAGCTGCCCGAAGAACAGAGCTCCGAGACAGGCGCCGAGAATGTAGACGGCCGCCGCGATGCCGATCTGGGCGGCATCGAGTTCGATCTCGCTGCCCTCTTCGGTCAGCCGGGCCGCGACACTGCCGACCATCGTGACCTCGAGCCCGTCGAGGATCCACACCGTTCCCAGCCCGATGACCACCCGCCAGTGGAACTTCGTCCAGGGCAGCCGGTCCAACCGGGCAGGCACCTTCGTCGTGATGGTGCCGAGCTCTCCTTTTGCCATTGCTCAACCTCCCAATCGAACGCCGGTCCCCGCGACTAGGCTCGGTCCTTGAACTTCCGCCACAGCCGCAGGGGCAACAGCCCAATCAGTGGTGCACGGCGCCCGAGGGATTCGGAGTCGTCGCGGTCGAAGGCAGCGGAATACCGAGCGGCGCGCTCGGCCGAAGGATAGTCCTTCGTCCCTCCCGCCCCGCAGCCGCGCTCGCATTCCCAGACCAGCGTGCGGCCCTCGGAGCGGAAGCGGTACCGGTGCCCGAACATTCGACAAGTCACCATGAGAGAGAGGCTAACACCGAGTCGGGGGTCGCGGGCAGGTGAATTTCGGCGACGCCGACGCTCATCCGGGCTCGGTCGGACTCACCCGCCGAGCAGTGCCGCAGGAGTGAGAGCCTCAGTGCTTGAAGCCGGGCAGATCGACGCTGAGCCGGGGTGCGATCGCGCCGGCGAACGCGGTGAACAGGGACAGGAACGCGAGCATCGCTGCCGCCGGCCACCAGTGGCCGTTCGCGGCGGAGACGAATCCGGTGGCGAGCAGGGGGATGAATCCGGACAGCATTCCCGCGGCGTTCTGCGCCATCCCCACTCCCGTGTACCTGGTGGCGGCCGGGAAGAGTCCGGTGAGGACCGTGCCGGAGGCCGCGTAGGGCAGGGACAGCGTGGACACCGCCAGCACCATGGCGAGCACGATGAGGACCGGTTGGTTCGAGGAGAACAGCAGGAACGAGGGGATGGCCATGATCGCCGAGGCGACTCCGCCCCAGAGGATGACCCGGCTCGCCCCGTACCGCGCACCGAGGATCCCACCCCAGATGAGGATGAAGATCTCGACGGCGGCCGCGACCATGCTGCCGAGCAGGAGGAGGGAGTCGTCGTAGCCGAGGACGTTGACGCCGTACCAGACGCAGAAGGCGGTGACGAGGTAGAAGCCGCCGACTCCGAGCAGGGCCGCGGCCATCCCGATGATGATCTGCCTCCAGCTCTCGCGCAGAGTGGTCCGGACCGGGCTCTGGGAGACCTCGCCGGATTCCTCGAGCTGCCGGAACACCGGTGACTCCTCGAGGCGGCTGCGAATGTAGAGGGCGACGAGGAGCAAGGGCAGTGCGATGAGGAAGGGAATCCGCCAGCCCCAAGAGTCGAAGCTCTGCTGGGAGAAGAGCAGGGTCATGACGAAGAATCCGCCGGAGGACAGGATCGTGCCGATGGGGGACCCGATCTGGGGGATCGCGGCGTAACGGGCCCGCAGGTGCAGCGGGGCGTTCTCCACCACGATCGTCATCGCCCCCGACCATTCGCCGCCGACGAACAGTCCCTGCAGGATCCGCAGGAGCACGAGCAGGACCGGGGCGGCGAATCCGATTGCGGCGTAGGTGGGGAGCATGCCGATGAGGCCGGTGACCAAGCCGATGCCGACGATCGTGATCATGAGGACTCGCCGCCGACCGATCTGGTCGCCCATCCGGCCGAAGATGATCCCGCCGATCGGGCGGGCCGCAAGGCCGACACCGAAGGTCGCGAAGGAGGCGAGAGCAGCAGCCGTCGCGTTCTCGCTGGTGAAGTACTGGACATTGAAGATCAGGGCCGCGGCGGCGCTGAACAGGAAGAAGTCGTACCATTCGAGGGCGGTGCCGATGAGGGCACCGAAGGCGACTTTGTTGGCGTCCTTGACACTGAGTTCCTGGGTCGCATCGTATTCGAGCGCCGAGGCGGTCGTGTTCTCGCTCATGTGATCTCTCTCCGTCGAGGATGGGAACAGGGCCGCCTGCCGGGTTCGACCCCACGGTCACGACAATACAGAGTGGCGTCGACCCGCGGGGAGGTGGTTCCCTCGAGACTTAGAGCTTCTCGAAGCTCTGCCCGTGCGGGCCGGTCAGGGCGATCGGGTCCCCGTTGACGGAGAGAACGAACCGGCCGTCGTCCGGGCCACTGACCTGGGCACTGATCCCCGGCAGCACCTTCCGCCCCTCATTGCTGATCCACAGGGCTTCGGGATGGGACTGCACGAGATCCGGGAATCGGTCTCGCTTCTCCGCCTCCGCGTAGGCGAGCACGGCACTGTGGAACACGACGAGCTGGGTGTGCGCAGGTGCCTGAGCCATCAGTGATTCGACATCGTCGAACAGATCTCCTGCCTCGAGCCGCGGGGGATCCCCGGCGACCAGAGCAGCCGCTGCCGCCAAGCGCTCACGCCGCGCCTGCTGCTCGGGCCAGATCAGGGTCTGCAGCCAGCCCTGCTGGTCTTCGTCCGTGATGTCGATCGGGTTGAGATCGAGTCCCGCGCGCCATGCGACGTCGGGCATCCGCTCCGGCGGCTCCGTGTTCGCGAGGGTGCACTCCAGGGCGACCGGGCTCGGACCGGATGCGGGGTGAACCGCGACTGTTCTGCCATCGATGAGGTAGTGATAGCTGTAGCGATCCGGGTAGAGGCACAGTCCTGCCGACGCTCCCACCTCGATGAGCGCGATCGGCTCGGTGATCGAGGCCAGCACGGGCAGAAGCACCGCGCACCGGCCGGCCTCGTTGGTCTGAGTCGACCGGTCGAGCATGGTCTGCCGGGTCTCCTCCCAATGGCTGAGGAGCCATGCGTGCAGGGCAGGGTACTCGCCGACACCGGCACCGAGGAGACGGGCAGCGGCGAACAGCAGATTGGCCTGGCGCTTCGGCTGCGGAAGAGTGAGCAGGAGCCGCAGCACCTCCTCGTCGGCTGCCACACCCCGTGCCCATTCGGCGTAGATCGGGGACGAATCGGCGGCTTCGAGCTGAGCGAACCTCAGGTAGTACTCGCGCAGCGACTGGATCGACGTTTCCACGACAGCCACACTAACCGCCTCGGCGACGGAAAGGGTCGACACCGGGGGTGACTTTCGTGGACAGGTGCTGTCCTCCGACCTGGGTATTCGCTATGGTGGGCACATGGGTCGGTTCAGTTTCCTCGAGTGGCCGGTGATCCGGCAGCTGCGCACCTCCGATAAGTCCGGAAGGGGCGAATCGGTGGTGTCCGAGCGGACTCGTGACATCACTCCACGGACGACGACGGCGGACAAGGTCGTGCAGTCCGTGTGCCCGTACTGCGCCGTCGGCTGCGGGCAGAAGATCTTCGTCAAGGACAACAAGGTCGTCCAGATCGAAGGCGACCCCGACTCCCCGATCTCCCGCGGTCGGCTCTGCCCCAAGGGTGCCGCCAGCGAGCAGCTGGTGAACGCGCCCGGGCGCACGACCGAGGTCCTCTACCGGGCGCCGAAGGCCAAGGACTGGCAGAAGCTCGATCTGGGGACCGCGATCGACATGATCGCGGACCGATTCCTCGAAGCCCGCCGGAACCACTGGGAGGACTTCGACGACAAGGGCCACCCTCTCCGGCGCACGATGGGAATCGCCAGCCTCGGCGGAGCGACCATCGACAACGAGGAGAACTACCTCGCCAAGAAGCTGTTCACCGCGGCCGGGGCGATACAGATCGAGAACCAGGCGCGTATTTGACACTCCGCCACGGTTCCCAGTCTGGGAACCTCGTTCGGGCGCGGCGGCGCCACCCAATCGCTCCAGGACATGGCGAATGCGGACTGCATCGTCATCCAGGGATCGAACATGGCCGAGTGCCATCCAGTGGGCTTCCAATGGGTGACCGAGGCCAAGGCTCGGGGTGCCCGCGTGATCCACGTCGACCCCCGCTTCACGCGCACCTCCGCGCTCGCGGACAAGCACGTCCCGATCCGGGCCGGATCGGACATCGTGCTCCTCGGCGCGCTGATCAACCGCATCCTGGATGAGGGACTGCACTTCGACGAGTACGTGCGCGCCTACACGAACGCCCCGAACCTCATCGACGCCAACTACCTGGACACGGAGGATCTCGACGGCCTGTTCTCGGGCTACGACCCGAAGACGAACACGTACGACAATTCGACGTGGGCGTACGAGACCGACGACGCCGGGAACGCGGTGACCGACCCGACGCTGAGTGATCCGCGGTCGGTGTTCCAGATCCTCAAGCGCCACTTCGCGCGGTACACGACCGAGATGGTGACGGAGAACTGCGGCATCAGCGCCGACGACTTCGAATACCTCCTCGAATCGATCACCTCGAACTCGGGACGGGAGCGCACCACCTGCTTCGCCTACGCGGTGGGCTGGACGCAGCACTCGCTGGGCGCCCAGTTCATCCGCACGGCCTCGATCCTGCAGCTGCTGCTGGGCAACATGGGCCGCCCGGGCGGCGGCATCATGGCCCTGCGCGGACACGCCACGATTCAGGGATCGACCGACATCCCGACCCTGTTCAACCTGCTTCCGGGCTATCTGCC
>JAPSIC010000083.1 GCA_031179165.1 Brevibacterium sp. | reverse complement strand
CTGCTCTCCCCGACCGCTCGTTCGGAGTCGCTGCCGCCTGAGGCTGTGGCGCCTGTGGCGGCTGCGGCTGACTCCGAGGTGCTTGCGGCTCTGTTCCAGGCTGCTGGCGCTCCGGCGGCGATTGGCGATCCTGGGGTGCCTGCTGCACCTGGGGTGCTGGCTGAACCTGCTGGGGTTCCGGCTGTTCCGGTTGACCTTGCTGCGGGCGAGTCTGCTGCGGCTGAGTCTGCTGCGGTGGTGCCGGAATCTGCTGCGGCTCCTGGAGCATCGACTCCGCCGCCGCGGCCATGGCCGTCAGCTCGTCGATGTCATCGGTGCTCGGTGCGCCTTGCGGTGTCGATGACGGGGCCGACTGGGGAGCCCCGCCCTGGCCGGCGGGCGACGACTGCGAATGCGCCTGCCGAGCAGCGTCGGGGCCCGCGGCTCCCGCTCCGCCCGGACCGGACCCGCCAGGGGCGGGTGCGCCGGAACCGGAGCCGCCGGCGGCGGGGGCTCCAGAGGCGGGATCCGACGCCGACGCTCCGGAATCGGTCGTCCCGGAATCGGATCCCGCTGCGGCAATGGGGACGCTCGTGGTCACGCCTGTCGGAGACATCCCGATCCGGCGCTCCATCCGCTCGACCCGGCTGAGCATGGCATCGCGCCCCCGACCGGAGGCGGGCAGGAGAATGCGCGCGCAGATCAGCTCCAGCTGCAGCCTCGGCGAGGTCGCGCCCGACATCTCGGTCAGTCCCTGGTTGAGCAGATCCGCGGCACGTGAGAGTTCGGCCTGGCCGAAGCCGCGCGCCTGCAGGGTCAGCCGTTCGAGACGGTCAGGGGGCACCTCGGGCAGGAAGGCATGGGCCGCTTCGGGAGCGGCGTGGATGACGATGAGGTCGCGCATCCGCTCGAGCAGGTCTTCGACGAACCGGCGCGGATCCTGACCGGACTCGATGACCCGTTCGACGGCTCGATAGACGCCCGCGCCGTCGCCGGCTGAGAACGCATCGACGATGTCGCTGAGCAGAGAATCCGGAGTGTACCCGAGCAGCGCGATCGCGGTCGCGTAGTCGACGCCATTGGGTCCGGAGCCGGCGATCAGCTGATCGAGGACCGACAGGGTGTCACGCACCGAACCGCCGCCGGCGCGCACGACCAGCGGCAGCACACCCTTGGCCACCTGCACGTTCTCCCGTCGACACAGGTCATCGAGGTAGTTGCCCAGCGCCTCGGGGGGCACCAGGCGGAACGGATAGTGGTGCGTTCGCGACCGGATCGTGCCGATGACCTTCTCCGGCTCGGTCGTCGCGAAGATGAACTTGATGTGCGGAGGCGGCTCCTCGACGATCTTGAGCAGCGCGTTGAAGCCCTGCGAGGTGACCATGTGCGCCTCGTCGAGGATGAAGACCTTGAACCGGTCGCGCGCGGGGGCGTAGACCGCCCGCTCACGCAGATCCCGGGCATCGTCGACGCCGTTGTGGCTGGCCGCATCGATCTCCACGACGTCCAGGGAGCCGGGACCGCCGTTGGCGAGGTCCCGGCAGCTCGGGCACTCACCGCAGGGAACGGGGGTGGGGCCCTTCTCGCAGTTGAGACACCGCGCGAGGATCCGTGCCGAGGTGGTCTTCCCACAGCCTCGTGGTCCGGAGAAGAGGTAGGCGTGGTTGATGCGGCCGCGCTCGATGGCGGCCTTGAGCGGATCGGTCACATGCTCTTGGCCGATGACCTCGTCGAAGGTCTCTGGACGGTATCTTCTGTACAGTGCGGTGGACACGGGACTAGCCTACTGCCAAGCCCTGACGCGACGCATCGCCTCGAGCACGAGGGCACCCGCTCCCCTCCCCCCCTCGTCGACTCAGGGCCCCGAATGCGGCCGCCATTGTGACCGGTCGCTGTGGTCAGGCACGATAGATGCCATGAGTGAACCCATCCCCGATCCTGCGGCCAACGATCCGGCCAGGACATTCCGCATCGGCCACAGGGAACGTGACGAGGCGATCGACGTTCTGCGCCAGGCGGCCGGCGACGGCCGGATCACCGTCGAGGAGCTGGACGAGAGGATGGAGCAGGTCCAGGCCGCGCGGTACCCCGCCGACCTCGACGAGGTGCTCGCCGACCTCACCACCGACCTGCCGTCCCATCGTTTCCGCCGGGAGCCGCCGGGTCTCGGACCGGGATTCGGTCCGGTCGTCGGGCGCGGTGGGGCGCCGTCCCCTCTGCCCCACCCCGACCGCGAGGACGGCTGGGACCGACAGCACCCGCTGGTCTGCCGCGCGACGTGGGAGGGCCTGAACCGCAGAGGCAGATGGCGCGTCCCGCCCTTCATCCGGTGCGAACCCTCGGCATCGAACATCGAGCTCAACTTCCTCGAGGTCACCACCGACCTGAGAGAGATCTTCATCGAGGTCGTCGCCGGAATGGGATCCGTGACCGTCGTCGTCCCCGACGACTGGGGAGTCGACGTCGACCACCTGTCGAAGTCATGGGGGTCGGTGAAGACGGTGGTCAATGCCATTCCGACCGGAGAGAATCCGACGATCTTCGTCAGCGGATCCATCGGGATGGGAACGTTCAAGGCCCGCTTCGCCAACTACTTCGACCGACGCCGACTGGAGAAGTGATGGAACCCGGGCTCGGCGCCGTCATCTTCCTGACGTTCTGCATCATCGGGATCTTCGGCCTCGGCTTCTTCCTCGTCTACCGAGTGATGAACAAGCCGGGCTCCCACATCGGCGCGCGCCTGCCCCGCGAGGATCCTGATGGCGCGCAGCCCGCTCGCGGCCCCGATGATCCCTGCTCCACCGAGGATGGCCCCGGCGACGACACCGGCGACGACCCGGAGGCGAACGGCCCAGCTCGCCCGCCGCGGGCCTGATCATCCGACGTCCCGACTCCTCCCGGGCCGCGGGTCCCCGCCGGCGATCCGTCACAGAACGGTCGCAATGGCGACGGACAGCCGCTGTTGTGCAGATTTCCAGCGGAATTGCAGATAGGGTGAAAGGTGCATGTGACCGGTAGTCGAAGCGAAGAAGGCAGACGTGTTCGATAACATCCTCATCCTGATCGCAGTGTTCGCGATCGTCGTCCTCGTGACCGTGCTCATCATGCGCATGCGGGCCAAGAAGAAGCAGGAAGCCGCGCAGAGCCAGGCACCGCGTCGCCCACAGGACCCGTTCGCGCCCGAGCAGAACACCGGCGGCGACCCGATGCAGATCAAGGCCGGGGACCTGCTGGAGTTCGGCAACGAGAAGTTCTTCGTCCGCGGCACCCTGCGCATCTCCGAAGGCGGCTACGAGTGGGCCGAGCACTTCTATCAGTCAGACGAGTCCTCGCAGCGCCAGTGGCTGAGCGTCGAGAAGGACCCGGACGTGCAGATCTCCAGATGGCGTGACCGTCCCGAACTCGACATCGAGCCCAAGGCCAAGACCATCACCGTCGACGGCACCGAGTACCGGCTCGTCGAGCACGGCACGGCCTCCTACCGGTCCGAAGGCACCACCGGGCTCAACGAACACGGCGGCGTCGACTACGTCGACTACGAATCCGACGACCACAAGCTGCTGGCCTTCGAACGCTTCGACCACGGCCGCTGGGAAGTGAGCACGGGCGAAGTGATCCCCGTCGGCTCCTTCACCATCTATTCCGGCAGCTGATGCGTGCAGTCCCGCTCACAGCCCAGGCACCCGAGGTGGAGACCCTGACCATCGGGTTCACCGACACCTCGGCCGAGCAGCTGCGCTTCTCCCTCGACCATCCCCGCATCACTCCCCTGGCCTCGAAGCGCCTCGACGTCACGGCCGCGGTCCCCTCGGCCGACACCGACGTCGTCCTCGAGCTCCATGTCATCGGCAGCTCCCACCAGGTGGCGCTGAGCGTCGCCGGAACGGACCGGTTCATCGAGACCTTCGCCTGCCTCGGCGAGGACGCGGGACCGCCCGTCCACCGTCCCGCCTGGGGCAGGACACGGACCACCCCTGGCAGCTGGGCGGGGTTCTCCCGGCATGAGTTCCGGAGTCACCGGCAGGAGGTGCCCGGAGACTTCGGGTCCGCCGTCGCCGAGGTGCTCGACCTCGCCCGCGCCGCCGCCCATCACATCGTGGTCGGGTTCCCCGGTGACCCGCATGCGGTCACCGCTCTGGCCGCGACCCGTGTGGAACCCGGTTGCGTGGCCTGGCAGACCTGGCACTGCTACCCGCAGCACCGGCAGATCGTGCACAGTGCAAGTCGACTGGACGTTGCCCAGTCCGAAGACACCGAAACGGATGGCGAGCGATCATGAGCCACGAACCGAACGTCTCCATGGGTGGAGGCTCATTCAACTTCGACGATGAGAACAGCTCCGGGCGGGGTGGTGCCGGTGGCCGCGGATCGGGTCAGGGACCGAACGGACCGGCCGGCCCAGGCTCCGGCGGCCGCGGGTCGGGCTCCGGCGGCCGCGGGTCGGGAGACTTCGGCCCGGGCGGGCCGAGCGGCGGCGGCTGGGGAGGCTTCGGCTCGGGATCGGGTGCCGGCAGCGCCGGCAAACCGCGCCGCAAACTCGGCTGCGGGACGATCATCGGCATCGTCGTCGTGCTCCTCGTGCTGGCATTCCTCGTCCAGAGCTGCTCGAGCCGGTCCTCGGCCTCGGCGAACTGCGGCGACTACGACCTCGTCGACGGAAAGTACGTCTCGGCACCGAACCGGGGCGACTACGAGCGCCAAGGCGACGGCTACGAGTACGTCGGCTGCAGCTCCTCGCGCTCAGGGGGAGGCGGTTTCTTCTTCCTCCCGTTCTTCTTCGGCGGCGGCGGGTCTGGCGGCTCGAACTACGGCGACGGCTCCGGCTTCCGCGGCGGCGGCCCCGGCAGCGGGAAGTGAACGACTCACCTCATGATCGCGCATCCATCACAACGGCACCTTGAAAGGCAGTCATGCTGATCTCTCTTCTCATCGAATCGGGAATCGTCCTCTCCTACGCGCTCAGCGGCCTCGTCCTGATGCTCATCGGGTACTTCGTCGTCGACCTCCTCACCCCCGGCAAGCTCCACGTCATCCTGTGGGAGCAGCGCTCGAAGAACGCAGCGGTTCTCGTCGCCTCCGACCTCCTGGCCGTCGCGATCATCGTCATCGCCGCGATCCGCGCGAGTGCCGACGACCTGGCGCTGGGCATCATCTCGACCCTGGTCTTCGGTCTCATCGGCATCATTCTCATGGGGCTGAGCTTCCTGCTCATCAACGGCCTCACGCCGGGCAACAGCGGTGACCTGGTCCACTCCGACCGGCTCCACCCCGAGGTCTGGGTCAACGCCTCCGCCCACATCGGCATCGCGGGCATCATGGCCGCCGCTCTCCTTTGAGCCACCATCCGACACCGACCGATTTGAGCTCCACCCCCTCCGGCACCACGGTCGACGGCACCCCTGTCGACCCCCACGCCACCAGACACCTGAGCCTGCCGATGGCACCGGGGCCCGCCCGGTTCTTCGTGCTGCTGGCGGTCTTCATCTGCGCCAGCTGCGGGATGGTCTACGAACTGGCGCTCGTCGCGCTCGGGTCCTACCTCCTCGGCGACACGATCGTCCAAGCCTCCATCGTGCTGGCGGTGATGGTCTTCGCGATGGGCATCGGTTCGCTCGCGACGAAGCGTCTGACCGAGTTCGCGGCCTTCGCCTTCGCCCTCATCGAGGCGGCGCTGGGCATCATCGGCGGACTTTCCGTCATCCTGCTCTACCTCGCGTTCGCGTTCGCCGACGTCTACACGGTCGCGATGGTCGTCCTCGCCTTCGTCATCGGCGCCCTCATCGGCGCGGAGATCCCCCTGCTGATGGAGCTCGTGCAGAGGATCCGGGCGCAGAAGGCCTCGAGTGCGGTCGCCGACCTCTTCGCCGCCGACTATGTCGGCGGGCTGGTCGGCGGGCTCGCGTTCCCGTTCGTCCTGCTCCCGCTCTTCGGGCTGCCCCGGGGAGCCCTGGGGGTGGGCATCACCAATGCGGTCGTCGGCATCCTCATCGTCCTCTGGCTCTTCCGCGCGGAGCTGCGCCGTCGCACCCAGGTGCTGCTCGCCGTACTGCTCGTGCTCATCGTCGGCCTGCTCACCGCCGTCTGGATCTACACCGACGACATCGAGATGACCACCCGGCAGCGTCTCTACCGCGATCCCATCGTGCTCAGTCAGCGCACCGACTATCAGGAGATCGTGCTGACCCGGCATCCGAAGACCGCGGACACCAGGCTCTACCTCAACGGTGACCTGCAGTTCGCCTCGACCGACGAGTACCGGTACCACGAGTCCCTCGTCCATCCGCTGATGGACGGGGACCGGGCGAACGTCCTCGTCCTCGGCGGCGGGGACGGGCTGGCCGTGCGGGAGGTCCTCAAGTACCCCGACGTCGAATCGGTGACCCTGGTCGACCTCGACCCGCGGGTGCTCGAGCTGGCGCGGACCTCGGAGCACTTCACCGCTTTCAACGAGAACTCGCTCGCCGATCCGCGGGTCACGGCGATCGCCGCCGACGCGTTCACCTGGCTGCGCGAGACCGAGCACGCGATCGCCTACGATGCGGTCATCGCCGACCTGCCCGATCCGGACGACGTCGCCACCTCGAAGCTCTACAGCATCGAGTTCTACGGCCTGATCAGACAGGTCATGTCCCCCGAGGCGCGGCTCGTGGTCCAGGCGGGATCACCGTACTTCGCCCCGGAGGCGTACTGGGGCATCGGCGAGGCCGTCGCCGAGGCAGGTCTGGCGACGAGTCCCTATCATGTCGATGTCCCCAGCTTCGGCGACTGGGGGTACTTCCTCGCCGCCGATCCGGACACGGTCGGCGAACCGACGGTGTCGCTGCCGGCGGACGCGCCCGCCGATCTCCGGTATGCCACGGCCGAGGTGCTGGCCGCCTCGACGACGTTCCCTCCCGATCGTGACCGGGAGTCCGTGGGCGATCCGCAGGCCTCGACCCTGCTCCACCCCCGTGTCCTCGAGCAGGAGCGCGGAGCCTGGGTGGGCTACTGAGCGTCAGGCTCCGAGCATTCCGAACAGGCCGGCGAAGGCGCCGATCGAGAGTCCGAGCAGACCGCCGAGGGCCGCCAGCGAGATGAACACGATCCCGAGGATGAATCCCCATTTGCCCATCTCGTTGTCGGCGAGGCCCGCCTGACGTGAGTTGGTGCGAGCCAGATGTCCGGTGACGATGCCGATGATCGGGCCGATGAAGTTGAAGCCGACGAAGGTCGACAGGGTCGCGACGAGGGAGATGATTCCGAGCACCTTGCCCGGATCCTCCTGCGCCCGACCGGGCTGGTGCTCGAAGGACTGCTGTGGGTAGGACTGCGGCGGGAGGGGATGGTTCTGGGAGGGCTGCTGATACTGGTCGTGTGCGTCGGTCATGATCGTCCCTTTCGACTGGTGCCCGCAATCCGGCGCGGGCTGCTGCTCCCAGCCTAGGAACGCCGGAGTGGGTGGGGAATGACAGAAACCCTCCGCCCGCTTCGGGTTTTCCCCACGGTCAGGACGATTCGGCCGCTCTGACGTCGACGAGCGCGTGCGACTCGCGGCCCATGAGGTAGAGCAGGATCTCCACCGGTTCACCCGTGATGACCGTCGTGGAGGCGGCACCGTCGGCGGCTCGACGCCGGACTCCCCCGGCCCGACCGGCGCTGTGGGTGCCGAAGCCGGGGCTGACGATCTCGACGCGGGTTCCGGACTTCGCCGCCCAGGGAATCAGCGCCAGACGGCACTGCGCCCAGACCTCCTTGTTCTCGGCCCGGGACAGACGCCTCGGGAACCATTCGAACTCGGCCCGGCGGATGTCCTCGTGATGGACGAGGAACTCGGCCGTGTTCATCAGCTTCTCGCCACCCGGCCACGCCCCCGGGTTCCAGCGCGGAGGGGAGGCGACGAGGCCGAGCAGCTGCGCGTACGGCATCTCGGCGTAGGACTGCTCCTGGTTCTCACGCCTGTCGTCGAATCCCGGCAGGAAGATCCCGAGGGCCGCGACCGGGTGACGGTCGCGGATGACCAGATGGGTGGCCAGATCCCGGGTGGTCCAGCCCTCGCACAGGGTGGGGGCGTCCTCACCGGCCCGGCGTGCCGCGGACACCAGTCGCAATCGTTCGGTTCGTGCCAGTCTGCTCATACCCGAAGCCTTTCATCGTCGCCTTGGATTCGTCTGAGTGCACCGGCCGCGGCTGCGCGTCGGGCCCACTGGCCGACGAAGTCCGCGACCCGCGAAACCGATCGGAAGTCGGCCAGTTCGTCGCCCCTCGTCGGCCCGTCGGTGACGATGACGACCGGTTTGCTCGCCTTGACCGCCGCGCGGACGAATCGCAGGCCGGACAGCACGGCGAGTGAACTTCCGAGGACGACGATTCCCCCGGCTTCGTCGCAGATCCGGTTCGCCTCCTCGACTCGGGCCGCCGGCACCGAGTCGCCGAAGTAGACGACATCGGGTTTGAGGATGCCGCCGCACCTCGGACAGTCGACGACCCGGAAGTGGGCCGTCTCCTCGAGTTCGACGTCCCCGTCGGGAGCGGTTTCGGGATCGATCGTGTCGAGGCCGGCGGTCTTCGCGAAGTGGGGGTTCTCCTCCGTCAGCCGGTTCTGAACCCAGTTGCGGTCGAAGAGGGTCCCGCATCCGAGACAGATGACCCGATCCAGGCTCCCGTGCAGGTCGACGATGGGAGAGGCATCATCGACCACCTCGGCGGCGGCCTGGTGGAGTCCGTCGACGTTCTGCGTGATGATCCCTGAGACGGGAAGGCGCGCGAGCGTCAGATGGCCGGGGTTGGGGCGGGAGCGGAGCATCCGGGGCCAGCCGACCCACGACCGGGCCCAGTAGCGGGCGCGCTGGGCGGGGTGGGACAGGAAGGTCTGGATGGTCATCGGCTTGCGCGGTTCGGCATCCGGACCGCGGTAGTCGGGGATGCCGGAGTCCGTGCTCATCCCCGCCCCCGTCAGCACCGCCCATCCGGAGACGGGGACCGTGCTGACCGTCGGCGTCGCCGGCGGCCCGGCGGTGCTGCGCGCCGGGGCCAGGCCGGTGAGGACGTTGATGATCTCCGCGTCCGAATGGCTCGGGGCCGGGCGCACCCGGCCCCTGAGCGGATCGACGATGACTGCCACGAACTCCCCCTTCTCGACGTCTGACTCCACTGTAATCGCGTTATCGTGGAGGAATGGTCAGCATCCTGCTCGTTCACCACTCGCCGTCGACGGCCACAGGCAGAATCGCCGAGGCGGCTCTGAGCGGGCTCCGGCTGCCCGAGCTCGAGGACGTCGACGTCGTCGTCCGTCCGGCGTTGGAGGCGACCGCCGAGGATGTGCTCGCCGCCGACGCCTATGTCCTCGGGACCACGGCGAACTTCGGCTACATCTCCGGGGCGCTCAAGCACTTCTTCGACACGACCTACTACGCGGTGCGGGAGCCGACGGCCGGCAGGCCGTTCTCGTACTGGATCCACGGCGGCTATGACACCACCGGTGCCGAGCGTGCGATGGAGCAGATCACGACCGGGCTCGGATGGAAGCTCGCCTTCCCGCCCCTGGTGTTCACCGGCGAGGTCGGACCCGAGCACCTTGAAGCGGCGACCGAGCTCGCCGCGACGGTCGCGGCGAGCGCCTGAGCGCTCGCCCGCGGTCGCCTCCGGGCGCCGCGGTCGCCTCTCGGCGCTCAGGTCGCCTCTGGGCGCCGCGGTCGCCTCTCGGCGCTTAGGTCACTTCTCGGCGCTGCGGCGCACGATCTCCGTGATCCAGGTCGGGGCGAAGGGTGAGGTGCAGCCAGGCGGCGTCGGGTAGTCCTTGAGCACCTCGAGCCGGTCTCCGATGGCGATGGCGCGCTCGCGCAGCTCCGGGTTCTCGATGCCGATGTAGGCCAGCGTCTCGTTCATCGCCCACTGCAGCCGTTCCGGCGCATCCTTCATCTCGGCCTCGATCACGTCGAGCAGTCCGGGCAGATCGAGTCCGTCGGGATTCCTGTTCACTCGTTCGCTCGTCAGCGTCCACCCCGCAGAGGCGACCACCGGGTCGGGATCGTCGAGCCAGCGGCGCCGAAGCACCTCGGCGTGGGGAGACTTCTTGACGATGTAGTTGACCAGCCAGGCCTGGACCTTCGGACCGCGCGCTGTCCGCAGCATCTCGTCGAGGCTCTCGGCGTCGTGGCCGCGCGGGCGCATGAGCAGTGTGGCGACGAGCTGCGCGGCGGTGTCACCGGTGGCCCACAGGTCGAGGGCGAGCTCGTCGTTCTTCTTCAGCTCCTTGGCCAGCGCACGCAGTCGGGTGAGGTTGACCCCGTGGTTGTCGCCGTGCTTCTCGTTGACCGCCCGGGCCTTGGGGTCCTCGAGTTCGGCGAGCGCCGACATCACGTCGGCGACGGTGACGGCGGCCGGGTCGTTCGCGGTGATCGGTGCCATGTGGGCCTCCTGGCGACTGTGGGTGGTGGGTCGATTCTACGGCCGCGAAGAAGGCCTGGCCGCGAGGAGCCTACGGTCGGGAGGAGTTCAGGCGCGCGGCCTGCCTCGTCAGGTGGTCGCGTTCGGCGGTGTTCGAGGCTGCGGCGGCCGCTCGCGCATAGAGGGCGGCAGCGGCCCGACGCTCTCCGGCACGTTCCCGCAGGTGGGCTTCGACGGCGAAGTACCGGGGCAGCGATTCGTCGAGGTGGACCAGCTCGGCCAGTCCTGCCAACGGCCCATCGGCCTCCCCCACCGCGACCGCACGGTTGAGCCTGACCACCGGACTGTCGGTGAAGCGCACGAGCTCGTCGTACCACTCCACGATCTGCATCCAGTCCGTCTCCTCGACGCAGGGTGCGTCGGCGTGCAGCGCGGCGATCGCGGCCTGGGCCTGGAACTCGCCCAGTTCGTCGCGCGCCAGCGCGGTCTGCAGGATGGCGATGCCCTCGCCGATCGCCGTCGTGTCCCACCGGGATCGATCCTGGTCGGCGAGCGGGACCAGGCTCCCGTCGGATGCGAACCGGGCGGGCCTGCGCGCATGATGGAGCAGCATCAGCGCCAGGAGTCCGGCCGCCTCGGCGTGATCCGTCATCACCCGCAGCTGACGGGTGAGCCGGATGGCTTCGGCGGCAAGATCGACATCCCCGGAGTAGCCCTCGTTGAACACGAGGTAGAGGACCCGGAGGACGGAGGCGACATCGCCGTTGCGGTTGAGCCGCTTCCCGGCCAGCGTGCGTTTGGCGCGGCTGATGCGCTGAGCCATCGTCGGCTCCGGGACGAGGTAGGCCTCGGCGATCTGCCTGGTGGTCAGACCACCCACGGCGCGCAGGGTGAGCGCGACCGCCGAGGACGGACTCAGCGCCGGATGGGCGCAGAGGAAGTAGAGCTCAAGGGTGTCCTCGGACGCGGGGACCGGGCCGCCCTCGGCCAGGCTCTCACTGCGCTCCTCCCGCCTGGCCCGGGCGGCGTCCGACCGGGCCAGATCGAGGAACTTGCGCCAGGCGACGGTGACGAGCCACCCCTTGGGATCCCTGGGCGGGTCACTCGCCCAGGCGGTGATCGACTCGACCAGGGCCTCCTGAACAGCATCCTCTGCCGTCGCGAAGTCGGCTCCGCGACGGCAGAGGATGCTGATCACAGCGGGGACGAGGTCACGCAGCTGCTCGTCGGTGATCACTCGCTGCTCGGTCAGTCGGTGACGGTCGGCGGTGCTTCGAGGAAGGGGCGCAGCTCGAGCCACTCGTGGATCGGCTTCCCTCCCTTCCCGGGGGCGGCGGAGAGTTCACCTGCGAGTTCGACGGCCCGTTCGTAGGAGTCGACGTCGATGGCCATCCACCCCGCGATCAGGTCCTTGGTCTCGGGGAACGGACCATCGGTGACGGGCGGCTTGCCCTCTCCCCCGTAGGCGACGAAGGTCCCCTCCGGGGAGAGCGCCTGGGCGTCGACGAACTCTCCGGTCTCCTGGAGCTTGGTGGCGAAGTCGCTCATGTACTGCATGTGGGCGCTGACCTCTTCGGGCGTCCACTGGTCCATCGGGACGAAGCCCTCGGGGACGGGGGCTCCACGGTAGTGCTTGAGCATCAGGTACTTGGTCATGATCTTCTCCTCTGACGTGGCCGGATTCGGCCTTCGTTGTCGCTGACACCCCTGGGACGGAGCCGCTGAGGCGATTTCGACATCCTCGGCCGAACTTCTCTCCAGAATATTCCGCGCCTCCGCTCCGGCGACCGGCGTCGGCTGCTTCCACGGCGAACACACAAGAAGCCGGGGTGAGCTCATGAGCCGACGGAACGGATGTGGCCGAACGGCGGATGTGGCCGAACGGCGGATGTGGCCGAACGGACACATCCGTCACGGGATGCGCACACGTTCGGGCGGTTTGAGCTCCGGTTCTGCTGGCAACCTTGGTCTGTAGGCAGAAACCCCTTGAGCAGGAGAACTCGAATGCGTGTCAGATCCATCGTCAGAAGCACCTCGACCAGCGCCAGAAGCACCGCGGCCGTCGTCAGAAGCACCGCGGCCGTCGTCGGAATCGCGACGGCATTCGCGCTCGGCGGATGTGGATCACTCCCCGGGCAGTCCAGCGGTGAGGACGCCTCGGATGCCCGCGCCGACGGGTCCGAGACCGCGGCGAACCCCGCCACCGAGGCGGCGACCGCCCCACCCACCGCGGGGGCTGAGGCCGAGGGGACAGAGGCCACGGAGACCGGCGAGCCGGAGGGCACGAGCACCTCGGCGAGCGCATCCGACACCGACGACCTGTGGGCGGACAAGGCGAAGACACGCTCCTGGGCGAGTGACGATGCGATCAAGGTCGACGAGAACGGAAACGGCACGATCCCCGCCGCATCCCTCGAGGCCGACCTCGTCGACCTGTTCACGAACAAGTTCGGACTCAAGATCAAGGAGACGAAATGCGATGACGACATGACGGTCGACAACTGGGAGGGCTTCCTCGTCTCATGCGATGTCATCGCCGAGGACACGACGTACTTCGGCACCGTGGAACTCGTCGACCACAGGGATGACATGATCCAGTACGAGGTCATGTTCCCCGGGATCGATGAGAAGGACCTCGACCTCAAGGGGTGAGCGCCGAGCACGTCATTGAGCAGGAATCGAGAAGTTTCTGCGACCCGGAGCCAATACTGTGGACAGTGACCGACGACACGAACTCTCAAGGAGACGGACAATGACCGACACGAAGACCGGATTCACCGACGAAGAACGCGCCGCGATGAAGCAGCGGGCGGAAGAGCTGCGATCGACGAAGGGGCTGAAGGGGGCGGCGAAGCTGGCCCGGGAACTGGAAGCCTGCGTCAAGGCGATCGACTCGCTCACCGGCACCGACAAGGCGGTCGCCACCGCGCTGCACAAGATCGTCAGCGAGGAGGCGCCGGACCTCGACCCCAAGACCTTCTACGGCTTCCCCGCCTACGCGCGAGACGGCAAGGTCGTCGTCTTCTACCAGCCCGCGTCGAAGTTCAAGACCCGCTACGGCACCGTCAACTTCGACGACACGGCGAACCTCGACGACGGTGAGATGTGGCCGGTGTCGTTCGCGGTGATCGACGTGACCGAGGACGCCACCGAGCGGATCCGCCAACTCGTCCGAAGGGCCGTCGGCTGAGCTGTCGACGGGCGTCGCCGAGGCGGCGAATGGTGATGCAACGGGCGCCGACCCGAGACGGAATAATCCCTCGATTCCCTGTGCTGTGCGAAGAGTACGGTGCACTCGGATAGAAGGAGGAAACATGGCAGTCTCGGACAAGAAGGTCGCCCTTCTGCTCACTCGCGGAGTCGAACAGGTCGAGTTGACCAAGCCCCGCGAAGCGCTGGAGAAGGCCGGAGTCTCCACCACCCTGATCTCACCGTCCGAAGGCACACTGCAGGCGATGAACAGCGACTGGGAGCACGGCGACGTCTTCGATGTCGACCTTCCCGTCGGCGAAGCCAGGGCTGAGGACTTCGATGCACTCGTCCTGCCCGGCGGGACGCTCAACGCGGACTCCCTGCGCACCGACCAGAAGGCGGTCGCGCTGGTCAAGGACTTCGTCGCGGCGAACAAGACCGTCGCCGCGATCTGCCACGGTCCCTGGATCCTCACCGAGGCGGGCGCGGTCAAGGGACGCAAGATGACCTCCTACCAGTCCCTGAAGACCGACCTCAGCAACGCCGGCGCCGACTGGGTCGACTCCGAGGTCGTCATCGACGGCAACCTCATCACCTCCCGGAACCCCGGCGACCTGGATGCCTTCAACCAGGCCCTGATCGACGCCCTGAGCTGACCGGGCGCTGTCCGAACCGCTCCCCGCGATTGCGCGGGGAGCGGTTTCGTGTCTGGAGAGGAACAGCGGCGTTTCGGAGTTCGACGGCTCTGGCGCCCATGATCATCCATCTCGGGTAATGTCCCGAACATGGAACGACGATTTCGACAGGTGGATGTATTCGGCGAAGACGCCTGCACGGGCAACCCCGTGGCCGTGGTGCTCGATGCGGAGGGCCTCGACGATGAGACGCTGCGGAGGTTCTCGGTGTGGTCGAACCTGTCCGAGTGCACCTTCGTCCTCCCGCCCACCACCCCCGGCGCGGACTACCGGGTGCGCATCTTCAGCCTCAGCACCGAACTTCCCTTCGCCGGGCATCCGACCCTGGGGACGGCGAAGGCGTGGCTCGATGCCGGTGGAACTCCGGCCCGGCCCGATGTCGTCGTGCAGGAATGCGGAGTCGGCCTGGTTCCCATCGGCGTCGAGGACGAACGGCTGGCGTTCTCCGCCCCTGCCCTGATCCGGTCGGGTCCGGTCGATCCGGAACTGATCAATGAGCTGATCGACATCCTCGGCGTCGAACGTGATCAGGTCGTCGACGCCCAGTGGCTCGACAACGGTCCCGGCTGGGTGGGGGTGCTCCTCGACAGTGCCCGCACGGTTCTCGATCTCCGTCCCAACGCTGCGGCCCACCCGGGTCGCTGGGACATCGGCGTGATCGGGGCCCGGGAACCCGGTTCGGACGCGCAGTTCGAGGTCCGCGCGTTCTTCACCGAGGGCGAGGAGCCGCTGCGCGAAGACCCGGTGACAGGCAGCCTCAATGCCGCGGTCGCACAATGGCTGCTCAGGGACGGTCGTGCCGCGACACCGTATGTCGCCGCCCAGGGCACGGCGATGGGTCGCCGAGGGCGAGTCCACATCAGCGCTCAGGGCGATACGGTGTGGGTCGGCGGGCGGGCCGAGGTCGTCGTCTCGGGAACGATCGTCGTGTAGCGCACGAGGCATCTCCGCGCGCAGACGCGAGAAAACCCCCGGTCTCCCGGGGGTTTCCTGTGGCGGAGGATAGGGGATTCGAACCCCTGAGGGCGTTAACCCAACCCGCGTTCCAGGCGAGCGCCATAGGCCACTAGGCGAATCCTCCGCAGATCAGCCTACCTGGACTGCGACCGCAATGCGAAATCGCAGGCCCGAAGTGTGAACCACTCCACAGACTCGCGGTGAACAGCCCCGGTCACTC
>JAPSIC010000209.1 GCA_031179165.1 Brevibacterium sp. | reverse complement strand
GGCTCGACTTCCCTGCGCCGTTGCGCCCGATCAGCGCCGTCGTCGAGGGTCCGGGCAGCCGCAGGTCGACGTCGATCCCCCGTTCGGACAGCCGTGCGCGGAAGCGGATGCCAGGTGACGGGTCTGCCGGAGTCGCAGGGGCCGGTCCGTCCTGGGTGGGCCCGATCGTCGTCGGTTCGGCTGCGGGCCGGCCGGGCGCGGTCGTGTCCGCGTCGGCGGCCCCGTCCGCGCCCGGCGCGCGATCTCCGGCCGGTGCGCGGCGGAGGCGGCTGAGCGCGGGCGCGTGCGGTGAGCGGTAGGCGATGACGATGATGGCCACCGCGACGACGACGAGGAGCAGTGACAGGGCGATCGCGGAGCGGGGATCGGACTCACGCACGAGGTAGATCTGAAGCGGCATGGTGCGGGTGACGCCGGGGAGCGAACCGGCGAAGGTCAGGGTCGCCCCGAACTCCCCCAGCGATCGGGCGAAGCACAGGATGGACCCGGTCATGGTCGCCTGCCGCAGGAGCGGAAGGGTGATCGTGAAGAACACCCGGCTGGGTCGGGCCCCGAGCTCGGCGGCGGTGAGCGCGTGGTCGTGCCCGCGCGCGGCCACGGCCGTCTCGACCGACATCACCATGAACGGCATGGACACGAACACCTGGGCGCAGACGACGGCGGCGCTGGTGTAGGCCAGTCCCAGTCCGAGGTCCTCCAGCGCCGAGCCGAGGAGGGCGGTGCGCCCGAAGGTGTAGAGCAGCGCCAGACCGCTGACCACGGGCGGCAGGACCAGTGGGAGCAGGATGAGGGTGCGAAGGATCCGGTGGCCCGGGAACGGGCGGGAGGCCAGCAGGCAGCCGAGGGGGAAGCCGATGAGCAGGCAGATCAGGGCGGCGATGACCGAGGTCGCCAGTGACAGGCCCATCGCCAGCCGGGATTCGGGGGCGAGGAGGACCTCGCCGAGGTGGGCGGGGTCGATCCGGGCTCCGAGACCGATGACGGGCAGGAGGAGGAAGGCGACCCCGAGCACGGCGGGGACCCCCAGCCATCCAGGCATCCCGGAGTGGTGCCTGATGCGCGGCCGCGACTGGCTCATGGGGTACCGAACCCGGCGTCGGAGAGGATCTGCCGCGACTTCTCCGAGCGGAGGAACCTCACGAACTCCTCGGCGTCGGTCCGGTTGCCGTCCTTGACGGCGGCGGCCGGGTAGCGGTTGGCGGCGAGCTCGGCGCCTGCGAGATCGACCCGGTCGACCTCCGAGTCGGCGCGCCGGACATCGGTGACGTAGACGATGCCGGCATCGGCCTGCCCGGCGCGGACCTTGCCGAGGACATCGGTGACGGAGTTCTCCTCGCTCACCGGGTCCAGGGCGATCCCGGTCGACTCCGCCCATCTGCGGGTCGCGGCGCCGCAGGGGACCTGGGGGGCGCAGACGACGAGGCTCGCGGCGTCGAGGTCGCTCGCCGATCGGATCGACGCCGGATTGCCCTCCCCGACCGCCAGGGTCAGGGAATTGGCGGCGAACACCCCGGGCTCGCCGGCGAGCAGCCCTGCGTCCTGGAGCGTGTCCATCGTCGCTTCGTCGGCCGTGGCCACGACGTCGGCGGGTGCGCCCTCGGAGATCTGGGCGACGAGGTCGGCGGAACCGCCGAAGGAGAACCGGACGTCGACGTCGGGCGCGGCTTCGCCGAACGCCGTCGAGATGTCGGTGAAGACCTCGGACAGCGAGGCCGCGGCGAAGACCGTCAGGGTCCGCCGGGGCTCCCCTCCTGCTCCGCATCCGGACAGGACGAGCAGGGACAGGGCACAGGCCGCGGAGACGAACTTCATCCGCCCATCCTAGCCCGCAGATGCGAGTTCAGACCGGTCAAAATCCCGCATCTGCGGAAAAGTTTCGTCAGTTCGGTGGGGTGTCGATCGAGACCATCGTTGCCTTGACCGAGGCGGTGGCGACGCGGCCGGGTTCGAGCCCCAGCTGCCGGCAGGCTTCGGCCGACATCAGGGACACGACCCTGTAGGGTCCGCATTGGAGGCTGACCTGGGCCATGACTCCGTCGACGACGACGTCGGTGACGAGCCCGGTGAAGCGGTTGCGCGCCGAGCTGAGCACCCCGGAGGGATCGTCGAGGGCGGCGCTGCCCGACGCCGCCATCGCCGCGAGCTCCCGGCCGTCGACGACGACCCGGTTGGAGGCGTCCCGGCCTCCGGTCAGCCGGCCCTCGCCGATCCAGCGCCGCACGGTGTCGTCGCTGACCCCGAGGAAGCGGGCGGCCTCCGCGATGCGCAGTTCGCTCATCGGGATCTCGATCCCGGCGTGCCCGCGGTCATTCGAGGGCTCCCACCCATTCGTCGTTCCCGTCGGTGAAGTGCTGGTGCTTCCAGATCGCGACCCGCTTCTTCACCTCGTCGATGAGCGCGGAGCAGGCGGCGAACGACTCGGCCCGGTGTGCGGAGGCGACGACCGCGGCCAGAGCGACGTCGCCGATCGTCAGTTCGCCGACCCGGTGGAGCACGGCCAGGCGCACGCCCGGGTGCCGGCGGGCGATGTCGGCGGCGACCTCGGCCAGCTGCTCGCCGGCCACGGGATGGGATTCGTAGTTGAGGCGCAGCACCCCGCGTCCCTCGTCGTGGTCGCGGATGACGCCGGAGAAGCTGACCACGGCGCCGCATTCGGCGGTGGCCACGAGCGGTTCGAGCTCGCCGGTGCTGATCGGGGTCTCGACGATTCCGGTGCGCACGACGCTCATCCGTCGCGTCTCCAGTCGCCGCTGCGGCCGCCGGACTTCTCGATCACCTTGATGTCACCGATGACGGCCTGGTGGTCCACGGCCTTGATCATGTCGAAGATCGTCAGCGCCGCCACCGACACGGCGGTCAGCGCCTCCATCTCGACGCCCGTCTTCGAGACGGTCTTGACGGCGGCGCGGATCCGCACGGCATCGGTCTCGAGCTCGAAGTCGACGTCGATGCCGGTCAGCGGCAGGGGGTGGCACAGCGGGATGAGGTCGCTGGTCCGCTTGGCTCCCATCACCCCGGCGATCCGCGCCACGGGCAGGGCGTCGCCCTTGGGCAGGCCCGCCTCGGCGATCATGTCGATGACCTCGGGGCGGGTGGTGATCAGGGCGGTGGCCACGGCGCGCCGCTTGGTCACGTCCTTGTCCCCCACGTCGACCATGTGGGCGGCACCGGTATCGTCGATGTGCGAAAGTGTCATTGAATCCTCCAGGTCTTCAGCATATCCTCCGCGCCCGGGCCGGCGCCGGAGTTCCCGGGGCCGGTGCCCCCGGCCCCCGCAGCGTCGGGGTCGGCCTCGCGTGGCGGGACGAACACGAGGTGGGTGCTCTGCGCATAGCTGTGGAGCAGGTGCGAGCGGGATCCGCCGACGAGGTCGAGGCCGGCGTCGGTGAGCACGGCCCGCCGGATCTGGAGCTTCCCGCCGGGCGGTGCCTCGTCGAGCCCGGCCCGGAGACGGTGATGCTCGACCGGGCGCGGCTCCTCGTCGGCCTCGAGGCCCAGCAGGGCCGGCCGGAGGAACATCTCGAAGCTGATCAGGGCGCTGACGGGGTTACCGGGCAGGGCCACCCAGGGGCGCCCGGCGAGCCTGCCGCAGCCCTGCGGGCCGCCGGGCTGCATCGCCACCACGGTGAAGTCCATGGCCGCGGACCCATCGACCGCTGCGGCGAGCTTGACGACCTCGTGGGCGCCTTTCGAGATGCCGCCGGTGGAGACGACGAGGTCGGCCCCGGTCGCGCCCACCCGCTGAAGCAGCAGCTCCGGATCGTCGGGGACCGTGAGGGTGTCCACCTCGGCGCCGATGCGGCGCAGATGTGCGGCCAGGGTGATCGCGTTCGCGTCGTGGATCCGCGCCGAGCCCGTGTCGCCCGCATCACCGGCGTCTCCGGCGACCTCATCGCCGGTGCTGACCAGGAGGATCCGGGGCAGC
>JAPSIC010000082.1 GCA_031179165.1 Brevibacterium sp. | reverse complement strand
ACGACGTGGGCGACCCAGCTGCGAGTCCTCAAACCCACGATCCTCGACGCGCTCGAGGCGGGACTGGGATCGCGGACGATCACCGAGATCGAGATCCGCGGGCCGCAGGGCCGCAGCTTCAAGAAGGGCCGGCGCAGCGTGTCGGGACGGGGACCGCGCGACACCTACGGCTGATCGCCGGGCAGGATCCGAGGGCAGTCGATCCGGCGGCCGACTCTTCCGGACGGAAACGACAGAACGCCGTTAACGGCGCGTACGCGACCCTTGGCTGTCCGGGGGTACTGTCGGCGGTCCAAAAATCCGCACAACCGCCCTCTGAGGCCGCTTACGGGCATTTCACGCCTCGGCGCGGTAGAATAGGAGGCCGATAGCGTTCACTTGGACAAGGAGTCATATGACGACCGAGGATCAGTCCCATTACGATGCCGGGGATATCACGGTACTCGAAGGTCTCGAAGCAGTACGCAAGCGTCCCGGCATGTACATCGGATCGACCTCGGAACGCGGTCTCCATCACCTGGTGCAGGAAATCGTCGACAACTCCGTCGACGAGGCGATGGCCGGCTACTGCGACCACATCGAGGTGACGGTCCTCGCCGACGGCGGTGTCCGCGTCGTCGACAACGGCCGCGGGATGCCCGTGGCCATGCACCCGACGGAGAACAAGCCCACCGTCGAGGTGATCCTCACGATCCTCCACGCCGGCGGCAAGTTCGGCGGTGGCGGCTATGCGGTCGCCGGTGGCCTGCACGGCGTCGGCTCGACCGTCGTCAATGCCCTCTCGGAGCGCCTCGACGTCGAGGTCAAGCGCGACGGTCACGTCTGGTCCATGGACTTCCGCCGCGGCGTGCCCACCCGAGAGCTGACCCGGGGGGAGCCGACGGACGAGACCGGCACCACGGTCACCTTCTGGCCCGACGCCGACATCTTCGAGACCACCGAGTTCTCCTACGAGTACCTGCGCGCCCGCTTCCAGCAGATGGCGTTCCTCAACAAGGGCCTGCAGATCAGCATCACCGACGAACGCCACCTGCAGGTCGACGACGACAACGTCCAGATCGACGACAGCCCGGAGTCCGAGGCCAAGCCGCGTGAGGCCACCTATCTCTACGAGCACGGGCTGCTCGACTACGTGCAGTACCTCAACTCGACGAAGAAGGCCGAAGTCGTCCATCCCGACGTCATCGTCTTCGAAGCCGAGGAGCCGGAGGAGACGCTGGCGCTCGAGGTCGCGATGCAGTGGACGACGGCCTACAACGAATCCGTGCACACCTACGCCAACGTCATCAACACCCATGAGGGCGGTACCCATGAAGAGGGGTTCCGCACGGCTCTGACCTCCCTGATCAACGCCTACGCGCGGGAGCAGAAGCTGTTGCGGGAGAAGGACCCCAACCTCACCGGCGATGACATCCGGGAGGGGCTGACCGCCGTCATCTCGGTCAAGCTCGGCGACCCCCAGTTCGAGGGCCAGACGAAGACGAAGCTCGGCAACTCCGAGGTCAAGGGCTTCGTGCAGAGAGTCGTCCGGGACGAGCTCGGGCACTGGCTGGAGTCCAACCCCTCGCAGGCCAAGGACGTCGTCCGCAAGTCCATCCAGGCCTCGCAGGCCCGGCTGGCCGCCCGCAAAGCCCGCGAGGCCACCCGGCGCAAGGGGCTGCTCGAGTCCTCGGGCATGCCGGGCAAGCTCAAGGACTGCCAGTCGAAGGACCCGGAGATCTCCGAGGTCTTCATCGTCGAGGGTGACTCCGCCGGCGGTTCCGCCGCGCAGGGCCGCAACCCCAACACGCAGGCCATCCTGCCGCTGCGAGGCAAGATCCTCAACGTGGAGAAGGCCCGCCTCGACCGGGCCCTGGGCAACAACGAGGTCCAGGCGATGATCACCGCCTTCGGCACCGGCATCGGTGAGGAGTTCGACCTCGACAAGCTCCGGTACCACAAGATCGTGCTCATGGCCGATGCCGACGTCGACGGCCAGCACATCACCACTCTGCTGCTGACCCTGATCTTCCGGTACATGAAGCCCCTCATCGAGCACGGCTACGTGTACTTGGCGACCCCGCCCCTGTACCGGATCAAGTGGTCGAATGCCCCCCACGAGTTCGCCTACACGGACAAGGAGCGCGACGGGCTGCTGGAGACGGGACGGGCCGCGGGCAAACGACTGCCCAAGGACCTGGCGATCCAGCGCTACAAGGGTCTGGGCGAGATGAACTACGAGGAGCTGTGGGAGACCACGATGGATCCCGACCATCGGCTGCTCAAGCAGGTGTCGCTCGACGATGCGATCGTCGCCGATGAGATCTTCACCGTGCTCATGGGTGACGACGTCGATTCGCGGCGTCGGTTCATCCAGGAGAACGCGAAGGACGTCCGCTTCCTCGACATCTGATCCCCACCGTCCCGCCGCCGGTGAGAGCCGCGGCGGGACGGGCACACTCACCCATACACTCCAGTGCCGTCCCCTCTTCGCGGGCGCGGTGAAGAAGCAAGGAAAGAGCCCACATTGGCTGACGAGATCGAAATCGGGACCGAGACCAACCGGGTCGAACAGGTTGACCTCAATCTGGAGATGCAGAGGTCGTACCTCGACTACGCGATGAGCGTCATCGTCGGACGTGCTCTGCCCGACATCCGGGACGGACTCAAACCGGTCCACCGCCGCGTGCTCTACGCGATGTTCGACGGCGGCTACCGGCCCGACCGCAACTTCTCCAAATGCTCCCGCGTCGTCGGCGACGTGATGGGACAGTACCACCCGCACGGCGACACGGCGATCTACGACGCCCTGGTCCGCCTGGTCCAGCCCTGGACGATGCGCTACCCGCTGATCGCCGGGCAGGGCAACTTCGGTTCGCCCGGGGACGACGGCGCTGCGGCTCCGCGTTACACCGAGTGCAAGATGGCACCCCTGGCCCTCGAGATGGTCCGTGACATCGAGGAAGAGACCGTCGACTTCCAGGACAACTACGACGGGCGCAACCAGGAGCCGGTGGTCCTGCCCTCCCGGATCCCGAATCTGCTCGTCAACGGCTCCGCCGGCATCGCCGTCGGCATGGCCACGAACATCCCCCCGCACAACCTGCGGGAGGTCGCCGCCGGAGCGCAGTGGCTCCTCGCCCACCCCGAGGCGAGCAAGGAGGAGGCGCTCGAGGCGCTCCTCGGCATCGTCAAGGGCCCGGACTTCCCGATGGGTGCGACCATCCTCGGTCGCAAGGGCATCGAGGACACGTACCGGACCGGGCGCGGATCCATCACCCAGCGCGCCGTCGTCGAGGTGGAGGAGATCCAGGGCCGCACCTGCCTCGTCGTCACCCAGCTGCCGTACATGGTCAACCCCGACACCCTGGCCGCGAAGATCGCCTCCTACGTCAAGGACGGCAAGGTCGCCGGAATCGCCGACCTGCGTGACGAGTCCTCGGGGCGCACCGGTCAGCGCCTGGTCATCGTCCTCAAGCGCGATGCGGTCGCGAAGGTCGTGCTCAACAACCTCTACAAGCACACCTCGCTGCAGGAGAACTTCTCCGCCAACATGCTCGCCCTCGTCGACAACGTTCCGCGCACGCTGAGCCTCGACTCGTTCCTGCGCCTGTGGGTCAGGCACCAGATCGAGGTCATCGTCAGGCGGACGAAGTTCCGGCTGCGCAAGGCCGAGGAGCGCGCCCACATCCTGCGCGGCTACCTCAAGGCCCTCGACGCCCTCGACGCGGTCATCGCCCTGATCCGCCGGTCGCCGTCCTCCGACGAGGCGCGCACCGGCCTGATGGAGCTGCTCGACGTCGACGAGATCCAGGCGAATGCGATCCTCGATCTGCAGCTGCGCCGTCTGGCCGCCCTCGAACGGATGAAGATCCAGGAGGAGGCCGACAAGATCGAGAACCAGATCGCCGAGTACAAGCACATCCTCGAGACTCCCGCCCGCCAGCGTGAGATCGTGTCCGAGGAGCTCGACGAGGTCGTCGACCGCTACGGCGATGACCGGCGGACGAAGATCCTCGCCGGATTCGACGGGGACGTGTCCATGGAGGACCTCATCCCCGAAGAGGAGGTCGTGGTCACGATCACCCGCGGCGGCTACGCCAAGCGGACGCAGACCACCCTCTACCGGGCCCAGCACCGCGGCGGCAAGGGGATCAAGGGCGCCCAACTGCGCGGCGACGATGTCGTCGAGCAGTTCTTCGTCACCTCCACCCACAACTGGCTGCTGTTCTTCACCAACACGGGTCGCGTCTACCGCGCCAAGGCCTATGAGATCCCCGAGGGCTCACGCGACGCGAAGGGCCAGCACGTCGCGAATCTCCTCGCGCTGCAGCCGGGCGAGACGATTGCCAAGGTGCTCTCGATCCGCGACTACGACGACGCCGAGTTCCTCATCCTCGCCACCCGTTCGGGGGTCGTGAAGAAGACGCGTCTGAGCGAGTACGACTCGAACCGCACCGGCGGGGTCATCGCGATCAACCTGCGCGAGTACAACGGGCAGCCCGATGAGCTGGTCTCGGCGCGGATCGTCGGCCCGGAGGACCACCTGCTGCTGATCTCGCGCAAGGGCATGTCGATCCGCTTCGCCGCCGATGACGAGACGATCCGCCCCCTCGGTCGTGTCACCTCCGGGGTGACGGGGATGAAGTTCCGTGACGACGACGAACTGCTCACGATGGACGTCGTGCAGCCGGATCGCTACGTCTTCGTCGTCACCGAGGGCGGGTACGCCAAGCGCACTCCCGTCGACGAGTACCGGCTGCAGGGCCGCGGCGGCCTCGGCATCCGAGTTGCCAAGATCACTGAGGAACGCGGAGACTTGGTGGGCGGGCTCATTGTCGAACAGGGTGAGGAGGTCCTGGTCGTGATGGAACGCGGTAAGGTTGTCCGGTCGAACATCGACGAAGTTCCTGCAAAGGGACGCAACACCATGGGTGTGGTGTTCGCGAAGCCGGGCAAGAATGACCGTATCATCGCAGTGACCCGTGGACCCGAAACCGTAGTTGAAGACGAAGCAGACGGACCGGAGGGTGAGGTCGCAGCGCCTCAGGCCGGCAGCGAGGATGTGGAAGAGTGAGCGAGAACAAGAAGCCGGGCTCAGGCAAGATCATCAGAACTTCGAGCGGCTCGACTCGCTTGACCGCAGGTTCGTCGAAGACCGACGAGGCGACCGGCTCCGGACCCAGTTCCGCAACCGGCTCGGGCGGACAGTCCCCGGCGCCGCGGCAGTCGGCGGGGCAGACCGGGCAGTCGCCGGCGCCCGTCTCCTCGGGAGGGTCCGCGAAGTCGAGCGGACCTCCGACGGTGGTCGCCCCTCCTGCGCCCAAATCGGCACCGAAGCCCGGGTCGGGTCCTGCACCGTCCGCCGGCTCCCCGACGACCGGGTCCGGCCCGAGCGCCGGTTCGCAGTCGACCGCCGGTTCGCAGTCGACCGGATCCCGGTCCGGCGAGGCGAATGGGAACGGGGCGACCTCGAAGATGGGCGCCGCCGCCAAGACCGTGCGCGCCAGTTCGGGCGGCGTCAAGATGGGCGTGAAGAACATGGTCGACAACGGCAAGGGCAAAGGCAAGAAGAAGGGTCCCCGGACCGTTCGCCTGACCGTGTCCGCCATCGACCCGTGGTCCGTGATGAAGATGTCATTCCTCATCTCCGTGGCCATCGGCATCGCGACCATCGTCGCCTTCATCGTCCTGTGGGTCGTGCTCCAGGCGACCGGGGTGATGGGTTCGATGGAAGCCACCATGACCGAGCTGGCCGGTGCCGAGTCCGCCGAGAGGCTCCTCGGGATCTTCGCCTTCGGTCGGGTCGTGGCCGCCGGATTCATCATCGCGGTCATCAACATCGTGCTACTGACGGCGCTGTCGACCCTGGCGGCATTCCTCTACAACATCGGCTCCCTCATCGCCGGTGGGTTCCACCTGACGCTCACCGACGACTGATCCGATCAGCCTGACCACGATCCGGCGGCCTGTGACTGGAGTCACGACCGCCGGATTTGTGTTTGCCGATGCGCGTTCGGTATATTTTTACTTCGGGTTCACCCCCGGAAAGGGCCTATAGCTCAGGCGGTTAGAGCGCTTCGCTGATAACGAAGAGGTCCCTGGTTCAAGTCCAGGTAGGCCCACATCCTTTCGAGGAGGATCATGAAGAAGTGGATTCTCAGCAGTCTCACCCTGGTGGGATTGGGAGTGTTCTTCCGGTGGCGGCACAGGAATCAGAGTGCCCAGGCCGAATGGTCGAAGTACACCGACTCGGTGTAGGGTGAATGCCCGCTCGGGGGTATGGCGCAATTGGTAGCGCATCTGCTTTGCAAGCAGAGGGTTAGGGGTTCGAGTCCCCTTACCTCCACAGAATCAGATATCGAGGAATGCCCCGCCTGCTGGCGGGGCATTCCTCGTCTCCGGGCCGCTCGCGTGCAGATCACAGTCAGCCCAGGTCACAGTCGCTTCAGGTGACAGAGGAGTCCACGATCGACTCGAAGGCGTCGGCTCCTGCCGCACGGCCGTTGAGGGGCCTGAGTTCGGCACCGAGCCCAGCTGCGGCCTGTGAGTATCCGTCTGCCAGGAGTTCGGTGATCGCGGATCGGATCCGCTCGGGCTTCGAGCGCCGGCTGATCATTCGACCCGCTCCGGCTGCCTGAATGGCCCGGCCGACGGCGGGCTGGTCTGTGCGCAGATCCAAGGGCAGGACCAGGATCGGCAGATCATGAGCGAGCGCGGCCATGGCCGTGCCATGGCCGCCATGGGTGACGACAAGGGAGGCAGTCGGCATCACCTCGTGGTGTGGCACCCATTCGTGGACTTCGACGCCTTCCGGAATCCTGAGCCTCTCGCGGGCCACCCGCGGTCCGATCGTGGCAATGACCCGGATGGGCATACCGTCGACGGCATCGAACAGGCGCTGCCACAGGGAGGCCAGGTGTGCGTAGGGATAGGTGCTCAGACTGAGGAGAACAGTCGGTGGAAGCGGATGAGAGGACGGGACGCCGTGGACGATGGGACCGACATGAACAACGTCCCCGTGGTGAGGATCAAGTCGTTCCCAGCTTGCAACGACCGTGCCGATGGACCCGTTGAGGGCATGCTGCCCCCGAGCGCCCTTGAGTCTCAGTAGGAGTCCGAGCGGACCGCGAAGCGCCGACCGCAGATAGGCATCGAAGAGATGGACGAACACTGCGTAGCGTTGGCCACGGCTCAGCAGGCTGTCCATGACTCCGAAGAGGAAGCAGTCGACGATGACAAGATCCGGCCGATTCTGCTCCACCCACCAGAGGGCATCATCCCCATGTCCATGATCGGCGAAGAGTCCGATCTCGCGCAGCCGGATGTCCGCATGGCGATAGGGAATATACGACAGGCCCGCTTCCCGCACCGGCCTCTCCTGACCGGGGTGGCCCAGTATAGTGACCGAGTGACCACGCGCGGACAGCTCGCTCGCGACCGCGAGCGTGGGAGGCAGATTGCCGCCGCCGTCCCATGTGACGAAGAGGATACTGGGCACGTCAATCCTTTCCGGCCATGGCGAGGATCGCTGAGACCAACTGCTTGATTCCGGATCGGGTACCTGAGACGCTCCTGCCGCGGTCGTGGCGAAGCAGCTTCCACGTGTGCAGATCGGTGGCGACGACGAGAAGGTCGAGGAGGTTCTCGTCGGCATCCGGAGCCAATGAGCTCCTGACCCACCGGCGGTGAACCTCACGTCCGGTCTTGGCGATCTCCGCTGCGAATGCATCCGTCCTCTCTTGAGCGAGGATCATCAGCATCATGAACCCCCGCTTCTCGTAATGTGCGACGAGCACATCGACGGCACTATCGACGGTGCCGTCGGCAACCCTTCGCTCTGCCGCCACGACCACAGCCATATGATCGGCTGCTTCTTCTCGCAGCCGTTCCTTGGAGCCGAAATGGCGCAGAACCGTCTGCACGCTGACACCCGCGCGTTGGGCCACGTCATTGAGCGAGATTGTGGCGAACAACCGTTCCGAGGAGAGCTCAACGTAGGCATCGAGAATGCTGAGGCGAGTGGTTTCCACGGTCTCAGCTCGCGCAGTCATCCGGTAAGCACGATTGCTCATGTCTCTCAGTATCGGCCCACACCATTTTCATGTCAATAGGTATTAACATGAAAATATGCGCAGAGGCACCGTTTCTCGCTCTGCGGCCTCGACGGCGCCCGCAGGAGGGTGCAGGTAGCTCCGCGCCTTTTCTCGGGAGAGAGGCGTGCACGACTAACCCTGGACGTCGTCTCCTCACCTCTGCCCCGGGAGCAGGGCCTCGCGCTGGTCCCGGAGGTGCTCCTCCCATGAGCGCTGTCCGCGCAGGGCCGAGCCGTCGGCGAGATTGGCCCCACCACGATAGGCACGGCCGACCGCTCCGAGCAGCGGCATGGGCAGGATCGGCCGGTGGCGCCCCAGCACTCGGTTGTACGCGGTGATCAGGTCCCGCACCTCCTGGACCTGCGGGCCGACGATGTCGGGAACACGCCCGGCCGGAACGCCGAGGGCCAGGGCCGTCAGGCGAGCCGCCACCTCATCGCCGTCGACTGGTTCGAAGCGCAGTTCCCGCGGGGCGAGGCACAGCGCCGACAGGGACCGCACGATCGGGACGACGAAGTCGTGCAGCTGGGCGGCCCGCAGGAGGCTCCACGGCAGACCAGAACCCATGACGATGTCCTCGGCCGCCGCCTTGCGACGGAAGTACCCGATGGGCATCCGATCGGCCCCGGTGACGGAGATGAGCACGAGGTGCTTGACGTCGCCCCTGCGCGCCGCGGCGACGAGATTGCCCGTCGCCACGTCGTCTCCCCTGGCCCCGCCGGCGAGGTGGACGATGGTGTCGACGCCGGTCACCGCCTCGGCGAGGCCGTGGTCCTTGAGGGTGTCACCACTGACGTATTCGGTGCCCGGAGAGTTAGAGTGGGGACGACGAGTGAGGATGCGCACCTCACGGTCGGCCTCGCGCAGCTTGCGCACCACGCGGGTGCCGATGTTCCCCGTGCCGCCGGTCACCAGGATCGGGTTGTCGGTCATGTTCATCCTTCCTTCGTCACACAACGGCCTGCTTGACCGTCACCACCCTGACGAGCGAGTGCGAGGAGATGTGACATGGAGCTGTCGGAGGAGTTCGAGGCGCAGCGTCCACGGCTGCACGCGATCGCCGTCCGCCTCCTCGGCGGCACGGCCGATGCCGAGGACGCCGTGCAGGAGACGTGGCTGCGGCTGACGCGCAGTGACGCCTCGGCGATCGAGAACCTGCATGCATGGCTGACGACCGTGGTCTCCCGGGTCTGCCTCGATCTGCTCCGCTCGCCTCGGCGCACTCGGGAGCATTCCTGGCAGGTGGAGCCGTGGGCCGACGAACCCGTCGATCCCGCTCCGGATCCCGTCGACGCCGTGATCGAATCCGATCGGATCAGCGTTGCCCTGCTCATGGTGCTCGAGACGCTCAGCCCCGCAGAGAGGATCGCCTTCATCCTCCACGACGTGTTCGGCCAGCCCTTCGAGACCGTCGCCGAGGTGGTCGACCGGTCCCCGCAGGCCGCCCGTCAGCTCGCCTCCCGCGCCAGACGACGACTCCGGCAGAGCGACGAACCGGCACGGACCGACCACCGCCGCGGAATCAGCCTCGTCCACGCCTGGCGGCACGCGGTCGAGCACGGTGATGTGCGCACTCTCCTCGAGCTGCTCGATGAGGATGCGGTGCTGCGGGCCGACTACGGCGCACGGACCCAGGTCGTCGCCGGTGCGGATGACATCGCGGCGCAGGCGGTGCAGCTGAGCAGGCTCGCTGCCCAGTCGATTCCCGTCCTCATCGACGGCATGCCCGGACTCGCCGCGGTGCACGGCTCGAGAGTGGTCTCCGTCATGGCATTCACCATCGTCGACGGGACCATCACCTCGCTCGACGTCCTCGCCGACCCCGACCGTCTCCCCTCCCTTCCCCAGCTTGAGAGGACGCGCTCATGACGCTGACGATCCGTCCGGCCGGCACCGATGTCTTCGACGACGTGGAGACGATGCTCGGACCCAAACGCCGACCCGACGCGGTCGCCTGCTGGTGCCTGACCTATCGCCTGGGCAGCGCGCGATCGGCGGCACTCGGCGCCGCCGAACGAAGGCAGACGATGCGGGATCTGTGCGGACGGACACCGGCGCCCGGAATCCTCGCCTACCTCGGCTCCGAGGTGGTCGGCTGGGCATCGGTGGCACCGCGGGAAGAGGTCGTCGAACTCTCCGACCCCGACATCTTCCCCCGGATCGAGGACGTCGAACCCTGGTCGATCTTCTGCCTGCGCACCCGGGCCGGGCGTCGCCGTCGCGGCATCGGCCAGCTCCTCCTCCGCGGGGCGATCGACTTCGCCCGGGACAACGGCGCCGAGGTGATCGAGGGCTGCCCACTGGACACGACGGAGAAGATGGCTCCGATCTTCACCTACCCGGGACTGAGGTCGATGTTCGAGCAGGAGGGCTTCACGAAGGTCGCCGACACCCGCTCCGAGGTGGGCGGGGTCCGGCGCGTCCTCATGCGCCTGGACTGTGGGCCAGGCGCAGCCGACCCAGCGCCGCCAGGGCGGGCACCGTCGATGCCTGCAGCCGCGCCTTCGCCTCGGCGACGCCCGGGGACGAAGCCCGACCGGGCGGGACCCGGGCAGGATTGAGGCTCACCTCGTTCGCCCAGGCCGCGATATCGGGCTCGGCCCCGAAGGCCATCGCGGATCGGGTTCCGAGGATGGTCATGTCCGCCCAGTCGGCCACGGTGTTCTGATAGGGCGAGGAGGGACAGACCCTGTTCTTCTCCGCGTCGTCCGGTCTGGTCGCCTCGACGTAGCCGATGAGGGCCGCTGCGAAGCAGGGAAATCCGGGCCGGGTCAGCTGCAGACGGATCGCATCCGCCTGCCAGATGGGCACCAGTGGGGGCCGCCGCAGACCCTCGGCGGCGCAGTGGACGATGACCGCATCACGGTCGATGGTCGCAGCGATGTCGTCGAACACCAGACGCCCCCGGTCGACACGGCGCAGATGCCCGTGCCGGAGGACGTCATCGACGCCGCGCAGCAGCTCGAGCTCCCAGACGGCAAGCGTCGGAGTGCGAGCCATCGTGGGTTGCACTCCCCGGTCGATCCGGAGCATGATGCCGGCGGATTCGAGGCCGAGGAAGAGATCGTCGAGTGACCCGGCTGCCAGAATCGCATCCATGATGTCCGCGCCCATGCCCAGGAACACGGCCGGATCGGGCTGCACTCTGGCCCGGTTGAGCATCCACGGGTCGCGCGGTCGCACCCAGCGGATGGCAGCGGCGTCGACTCCGCGTCCGAGGAGCCAGATGATGGCGTCGGTGGCGGTCTTGCCCGAGCCGACGACGACATACTGCCCGGGCTCATCCGCGATCCGCGGCAGCTCGTTGACCGGGATCACGCGGGCACCGTCCGCGACGGTGAACGGCGGCGGCGTGGTGGCGGGGATCGTCGGCGACAGGTACGCGGCGTCGACGATCCGGCAGTGCTCGGGGACGACGAGTTCCGTGCTTGGCCCATCGGACCCGCGGGCGACGACGCGCCGGTCTCCGAGGTACTCGCTGTCGCCGAAGAACTCGACCCGGCCGGAGGGGAGCAGCCGATCGTGGAGGACCCGCAGGTAGTAGGCGCAGATCTCGTCCCGGTCGGCCCGTTCCTGCAGCCCGGCCTCCGGCCACTCCGTCTGCAGCCGTCCTCCTCCGAGGCGCGTGGAGGCGACACCGTAGAAGACCGACGCCTGATGGAGACGGACGAAGGGGTACGCATCGCACCAGTGGCCGCCCGGGGCAGGACGTCGGTCGATGAGGGCGACCCGGACATCGGCATGGTCGATGAGGGCATCCGTGAATGCCATCCCCGCCGCGCCGGCTCCCACGACGAGGTAGTCGACGTCCAGAGCCCAACTCATCGTCTCAGTGAAGCACCGCTGCCGGGCAGCGTCAATGGAATCGATGCGATGTCTCGGCAGGGCGCGTACGATCGAAAGGGCAAGCGCGGCGCCGCGGTCCGCACGGCGCCGCAGCCGACCGACAAGGGAGGAAGCCATGAAGACCGTCGAGATGATGAACTCCCATCCCGCCGAGATCAACCTCGACCGGGATCTCCTTGCCCGCACCGTCGACGCCCTGGTCGCCTGCTCACAGGCCTGCACCGCCTGCGCAGACGCCTGCCTGAGCGAGGAGATGGTGGCGGAGCTGGGCAAGTGCATCCGCTCCGGCCTCGACTGCGCCGACATCTGCGCCACCACCGCTCGCGTGCTGTCCCGTCATACAGGCTACGACGCCAACCTGACTCGGGCCCAGCTCGAAGCCTGCATTCAGGCCTGCCGGTCCTGCGGCAGCGAATGCGAGAGCCACGCCGACCATCACGAGCACTGTCGCATCTGCGCCGATGCCTGCCGCACATGTGAGCAGGCGTGCAGGGACCTGCTCGCAGCGATCGCGTGAGCGGCCCCACGGTCGTGAGGACAGGCCGGTCCGTCCTCACGACCGTGGACGTGGTGAGCCGACACGCACCTGAACTAGAGTCGTCGTCGTGAACTCAGAACGCTGGCAGCACATCATGGAATGGCCACTCGTGGTGGCTGCGCTCGTCTTCCTCGGCGCCTACAGCTGGCAGGTGATAGGACAGCCCACCGGGACCCGCGCCGAGATCGCACTGGCCTTGGTCGTCGTCCCGTGGCTCGTCTTCGTCATCGACTACGTCGTCAGCCTCGTCCTCGCCGAGGACCGCTGGACCTGGTTCCGTCACCATGTCTTCGACCTCGCCGTCATCGCCCTGCCGCTGCTGCGGCCGCTGCGGGTCCTGCGCGCCATCACGGTCCTGCACATCCTCAATCGGACCGTCGGCACCGCCGTCCGCGGTCGGATCCTCATCTACACCGCCTCGGCGTCGGCGCTGCTCGTCTATGCTGCGGCGCTCGCCGTCCTCGACGCCGAACGCGGCACCGAATCGGCGATCGACACCTTCCCCGACGCCATCTGGTGGGCCTTCGTCACCGTGACCACCGTCGGATACGGCGACATGGCACCGGTGAGCGGAGTGGGCCGGATGCTCGCGGTCTGCCTCATGCTGGGAGGGATCGCCCTGCTCGGTGTCGTCACCGGCACGCTGGCCTCCTGGATCGTCGAGCGGGTGTCGACGGACGCCGAGGAGAACCAGTCGGCCACCGTTGCTCACATCCATGCCCTTGAGGAGACGATCGCCGCCCTGACCCTCCAGATCGAAGCCCTCGGCGGGCAGGCGCGGAAGGGGTCGGAATCGCTGAGCTCGGAGCGGTGACCATACCGATGACCGGTCGCCGACGGGGTGTTCACGCAGATTTTCGGTGAATCAGCCGATCACGGCCGCAGTTCGGTGCTAGTTTGAAGGAGACCTGCAGGACAGCGGACATGCCTGTGTCTGAGTGAAGGCGTCCCCGATCTCTGCCTCCCTCTCGAAGGACAAGAAATGAATACCGAAGCACACACAGCGGACATCGATTCCCAACTGCCGAGCACCGGAGCCCGCTGGGGCGCGGAGGCGCTGGGCACCTTCCTCCTGGTCCTGGGCGGCGTGGGCACGGCGGTCCTGGCGGGCGAGCACGTCGGCTTCCTCGGCGTCGCCCTGGCGTTCGGGCTCACCGTCGTCGTCGGCGCCTACTCCTTCGGACCGGTCTCCGGCGGCCACTTCAATCCCGCCGTCACCATCGGACTGGCCACGGCCGGTCGCTTCGCCTGGAGGGACGTGCCCGGATACATCGTCGCGCAGATCGTCGGCGGTGTGGTCGCAAGCAGCCTGCTGTTCCTCATTGCCAACGGACGCGAAGGTGCGGAGCTGAAGAACTTCGCCTCCAACGGCTACGGTGCCGCCTCCCCCGACGGCTATGGGCTCCTGTCGGTGGCGCTCATCGAGATCGTCCTCACCGCCGTGTTCGTCATCGTCATCCTCGGAGCCACCGCCCCTCGGTCGACTCCCGCTGCCGCTGGGCTGACGATCGGGCTGAGCCTGACCCTGATCCACCTCATCTCGATCCCCGTGTCGAACACCTCGGTCAACCCGGCCCGGTCGATCGCGGCCGCGATCTACGGCGGCAGCGAATCGCTCGTGCAGCTGTGGGCGTTCCTCGTGTTCCCGATCATCGGTGCCCTGCTCGGCGGGCTGGTGTTCAAGCCACTGCTCGACGGCATCCGCAAGACCGTCTGAGCCGGCGATGGGGAATCCCGACGGCGGACGCACGGAAGCGCCGCGTCCCGACAAGAGTGATCTGAGCTCCCTGTCCTTCGCCACCCGATCCGTCCACGGCGGAAACGAGATCGACGGTTCGGGCGCCATCCGGACGCCGATCGTGATGGCGAATTCCTATCGCCTGCCCGAGGATCCGTCCGACATGGATTGGTCGGACACCGAGGTGCTCTCCTACACCCGGAACTCGGGGCTCAACCAGATCGGCCTGCAGAAGAAGCTCGCCGCACTTGAGGGCGGTGAGGATGCGGCGGTCCTCGCCAGCGGTGTGGCCGCCCTGCACAGTGTCTTCTTCACCTTCCTCAGCTCGGGTGATCACGTGATCGTCGGCGATGTCACCTACGAGGCCGTGTGGAAGCTGCTGGCCGAACTGCTGCCCAGGAAATACGGGATCGAGGCGACCTTCGTCGATCTCACGGATGCCGACGCGGTGCGAGCGGCCGTGCGTGAGAACACGAAGCTCATCCATACCGAGGCCATCGCCAACCCGACCACCAAAGTCGTCGACATCTCCGCGATCGCGGAGATCGCGCACTCCGTCGGCGCTCTGCTGTCGATCGATTCGACCTTCACGCCCCCTCCTCTGTTCCGGCCTCTCGACCACGGGGCCGACCTCGTCGTCCACTCGCTGACGAAGTTCATCAACGGGCATGGTGACTCCATGGGCGGAGCGGTGATCGGGTCCAGGTCCCTGATCTCGACACTCAGATCCGAGGCCATGGTCGATGTCGGCGGAACGATCTCCCCGTTCAACGCCTGGCTGATCATGCGGGGATCAGTCACCCTGCCGCTGCGGCTGCGTCAGCAGATGGACTCCGCGATGGCCGTCGCGGAGTTCCTCGACCAGGACCCGCGGATCGCCTACGTCCGCTTTCCCGGGCTGAGCTCGCATCCGCAGCACGAGCTCGCCGCTCACCAGTTCGGCGGCCGGGGATACGGAGCCATGATGGCCTTCGCCGTCGATGGTGGCAGGGACACGCAGAACCGGTTCGTCTCGCATCTTCGAGTCATCACCTCGGCGGTGTCGCTGGGGCACGATGAGAGCCTCATCGTCCATGTCGGTGGTGACGCCCGGGGAGGATCGGAGAACTATCCCGAGGAGTTCCGCAGATTCGGGCACCTGCGGCTGTCCCTCGGTCTCGAGGATCCGGCCGATCTCGTCGCCGACATCTCCTGTGCCTTGGACGAGACCTTCGAGAGCTGAGAGCCGGCGATTGTCCTGCCGGCGCCCGGCAGAGTAGGATGGGCAGGTGCTGAAGCGGTGAGACCGCCGCTTTCGGGGGTATGGCGCAATTGGTAGCGCACCTGCTTTGCAAGCAGGGGGTTAGGGGTTCGAGTCCCCTTACCTCCAC
>JAPSIC010000081.1 GCA_031179165.1 Brevibacterium sp. | reverse complement strand
ACCGCCTCGACGAGGTCGGGGATCGTCCGGCCGAGTCGCTCGGCGATGGTGCGGGCGGCTTCGGCCTCCTCGACGGATTTGAGGTCGGCGCCGAACCACACCGTGTCCTCGACGTCGAGGGTGAAGGTGCCGAGACCGGCCAGCTCTCCGAGCTTCGCGCGCAGCGCATTGCGCCGATCGTCACTGGCGCCGAGGATGTCCTCACCGAAGCGCACGGATGTCTGCGGTGCGTCATCTCCCGAGGTCAGCTCGGCCAGATGCTGCATCGTCTCGTAGACGGAGACGTCCCAGGGCTTCCGCCTGCGATGGAGTGAGGTCACGTGCTCGGCCAGCGTCTCACGCTGCTCGTTGAGCTCGGACAGCAGCTGGGAGAGGTTGGGCCGCTCGGCCTTCTCCGCCGAGGCGATGAGACCGATCAGCTGCTTCTTGATGTGGTCGGAGCCCTCGCGGCTGTCGACGGCGAAATCGCCGAGTCCGACCTCGCCGAGGCGCGACGAGAAGTCGTCGAGCGCATCGGAGTTCTGCGCCAGGAACAGCACGCTCTTGCCGGTGTGCGCCAGAGTCGTGGCGACGGCGACGGCGACTTGGGTCGCGCCGGTGCCGGGAGGCGTGTCGACGACGACCGACCGACCGGAGACGGCGGCGTCGACGACGGCCTGCTGGTCACCGTCGACGTCGATGACGAGGAACTCCTCCTGCGGCTTGCGGTCCGGCAGAGGGGTGACGGGTTCCTGGAGTGCGGCCGGCACCACCTCGTCCTCGGCCTCGGGCGTGGTGTCGGCTTCCGCCGCACTCTCGGGCTCGGCGGTGGTGTCGCCCGCCTCGGCGTGGTTGGCCGCAGTGGAGCTGTCGGATCGTCCCTTGTCGAACGCCGCTTCGTCGGCGTCCCCGCCGGCGGATTCAGGGGCTGCTGGAGCCTCGGATGACTGCGCGGCGTCGGATGACTGCGGTCCCTCACCCGTCGCCTGCCCCCCGGCGGCGGACGGTTCCTCAGCGTCTGCCTTCGCGCCGGTCGGCGCCTTCGAGCCGGTGGGCGCCTTGGTGCCGGCAGCGGCCTTCGCGTCGACGGCAGTCGCCGTGTCGGCGGACACCCTGGTGCTGTCGACCTCCTCCAGCGGGCCGATGCGAACGGTCGGCTCGCCGAACTCGTCCTCGTCCGCCGTCGCGGCATCCGCGGACGATGCCTTCTTCGCGGATATGTCCTCGCTCGGCGCTCCATCCCGCGTCGACGCGGCAGCCTTCTTCGGCTCGGTCTTCGACTCGGCAGCCTTCTTCGGCTCGGCAACCGACCCCGGTTCGGCCGTCGGCTTCTCCCGGGTCGTCGCCTTCTTCGCGAACGACTGTCCGCCCAGGGACCGGCGAATCTCCTCGTCGCCGGCCAGGGCGCGCAGCACCGGATGCTGGGTGGGCAGGTAGTCGGCGGTGAACGGAGTCGCGATGTTGGCGAACGTCGAGACGACGAAGCGGTGATTGATCCGCAGTCCCGGAACGGACTGCGCGAGGTCGCGCAGACGGTCGAGGGCAGGGCCCGGATCGAATCCGTGCGGTCCGCCCGTGGCGTCGACCCACTCGCTGACCGGGACTTCGAGGTCGTACGCCTCGGCGAGGTGGTGGACCAGCGCCGGGTTGATCGTGATCTCATTGCCCAGGACGATCTCGAAGTCCTCGACCCGGGATCCCCGTGGCACCAGGGTGATGTGGCGCATGACCACGGGGGCGTTGAACTTGTACTTGGAGTCCTTCTCCGTCCACGAGGCGAAGCCGATCGCCAGGTGAGCCGTCCGGATGCCGCGTTCGTTGTCGAGCTGTTCGGCCTTCGACCTGATCGATCGTGCTCGACGTCGGGCGTCGGCAAGGATCTCGTGGTCCCGGATCAGACTGGACAGGCGGGTTGCCCGACCCGCGAGCAGCTGGGCCAGACCGGAGGGGTGGGCACCGGAGAGATCGATGCTGCCGTCGCGCGAGTCCCGGAAATGGAGCATGGTGTCGCGACCGCCGAGGTGGGCGGCCTGCTCTTTCCACTCAGCGTAGACCTCGCCGAGCTCGGGGTACTGATCGTCTACAACGGAATCTGGCACAGTTCGACCCTAACGAGAATCGTCTCCGAATGGGTGCTGGCGCACCGTGGAACATCGAGGTTTCTTCTACGCTACACTGGGTGGTCGTGGTTCAAAATCTGCGCGGCCGAATCGTCGCGCGAACCCGGTGCTCGGCACCTGGACCACATCAGGTCGACGACCGACCGGACTGCCCCCGTAGCTCAGGGGATAGAGCACCGCTCTCCTAAAGCGGGTGTCGCGCGTTCGAATCGCGCCGGGGGCGCACAGTCTGACTTCGGGGTCACCTCGTTGAGCGAGGATGACGTGAAGTCTCGACGACCGCTTCGCCGATCGCCTCCCCGAGCACGCGGGCGCCCTGCTCCGTCGGATGCACACCGTCATAGCTCATCCCCTCAGCGAAGCCCTCTCCGTCTCCGCTGCGCAGCCCGGCGGCGGCGTCCACCCACTACCATCCCTGTTGGGCGGCGAAGCGCTCGAAGTAGGCGTTCAACTCGACGATGCGCCCGCCCGAGGAATCGATCGGCGGCACCGATGACAGCAGCACCGTGCCGACTTCCGCGTTCTTTGCAATTCGTTCCAGATTGGCACCGATCTGCTGGTGCTCGACCCATCCCGCGTCGTTCGTGCCTGCCAGGATGACGAGCACATCGGCGTCGAGCGGCCCCCGCAGCGCCTCGGCCATGCGCTCCGTCGTCGCTCCCCACTCCGCCCACCCGCCGACGAACTCGACGTCGGAACCGACCGCGTAACTCACCCACGACTGCGGACCCGGCCTGCCACCGCTGAGGTCGATGCTGTCACCGGCGGTGATCGAGTCCTCGACGGCGGCCATGCGGATCGCGCCCTCTGTCGGCTCCGGCAGCGGGTGCGAGCGAGTCGGAGGAGAAGCGGCACAGCCGAGCAGGAGCAGGCACACCGCGACGGCGGCGGCGATGCGCACGGTGCTTCGGGCCATGGATCACACGATAGGTCCCCCGCCGACTCAGCGCCAGGTCCGTCGGATACGGACATGCATCTGAGTCCCTGAAAACTCTTGTCGGTCAGGTGCCTTGTCGCTACTGTGTGCCGTAGCACGGCCGATGGCCGAATGGTCATCTCCGGAATCGCCGGGATCGTGGCCGTGTCGACCCTCGATCGGCAAAGGAGAAGTAATGTTTTTCCACAAGCAGGAACTCCAGTACGATGCCACGCCCGAGTCCCCCGACGCCGTCTACGCGCGCAAGCTCCAGGAAGTCCTCGGTGGCCAGTACGGTGAGATCACCGTGGCCATGCAGTACAGCTTCCAGGCCTGGAACATCCACATCCCCGGAAAGTACAAGGACCTTCTCTACGGCATCGCGGCGGAGGAGTTCGGCCACGTCGAGATGCTGGCGAAGATGATCGCCCAGCTCCTCGAGAAGACTCCACTGGGCATCACCGAGGACGCCGTCCAATCCGATCCGACGATCGCCGCGATCGTCGGAGGCACCGATGTGCAGCACGCGATCGTGTCCGGAGCCGGAGCGCGCCCGGTCGATTCCAACGGCAACCCCTGGTCCGGTGCCTACGTGACCGCCAGCGGCAACCTCCTGGCAGACTTCACCTCGAATGCGAACGCCGAGATGCAGGGGCGCCTGCAAGTCTCACGCCTCTACCACATGACCGACGACCCGGGAGTGCGTGACCTCCTGTCCTTCCTCATCGCCCGAGACACCATGCACCAGAACCAGTGGCTGGCGGCGATCGAGGAGCTCAAGGAAGAGGGAACGGAGATGCTGCCGGTGCCCAGCAACTTCCCCCAGTCGAAGGAACACACCGACGTCTCGTACCAGTACCAGAACTTCTCCGACGGAGAGGACGCCGGCCAGGGACGCTGGGCGGCAGGCGCTGCCCCTGACGGGAACGGCACGTTCAGCTATCACGACGGGCCGACCACCTCGGCGCCGATGCCTGCTCCGACCCACCCCGATTCGCGTCTGTTCGGCACCACCGAGATGCCCAACATCGTGGAGAAGGCGGCGGGCACCGTCCAGGACAAGCTCAAGAAGGAGTGAGAAGCGCATGAGCCGACGGGGACAGGTGGCATGAGCGGTCTCACCCCCGACCATCGGGTGCGGGTTCCGCTGAGCACCCAGGTCTGGGACCGCGTCACCTTCCTCCACTATCGGGCAGGAGCCGATGAGCTGGCTCGGCTCCTGCCCGCAGGCCTCGAACCCGACGTCTGCGACGGCAGTGCCTGGGTCAGCCTCACTCCGTTGATCATGCGCGAGGTGCGGCCGAGCGTCCTGCCGGCGGTGCCTGGCTGGTCGACGTTCGTCGAACTCAACATCCGCACCTATGTCCGCGACCGACACGGCCGCGATGGACTGTGGTTCTTCACCCTCGACTGCCCCCGCCGACTCATGGTGTGGGGACTCAACCTGCTCGGCCTGCCCTATCGGTACCGGCCCGGCGACAGCGAGGTCGAGTCACAGCTGCGAACGGGAACCGAAACGGTCCGCTACTCCTTCGGGCACGGGCCCCATCGACGCGAACTGAGCACAGTGGTCGGGGACCCGATCAGGAACCAGTCCCCGCTCGACGTCTTCCTCACCGGCCGGTGGAACGCCTACACCACTCGGCTCGGCCGGGCGTGCCGCGTGCCCGCGGCCCATGAACCCTGGCGGCTCAGCCGGGCGGAGGTCGAGGGCAGCCTGCTGTCGGTCCCCGGCGAGTCCGGGTTGCCGATGCTCGACAGCGCCCCGCTCGTCCACTTCAGCCCCGGGGTTCATGCCCGGCTCGGAGCGCCGAGGCTGGAGGGACGCAGCCGCTGAGCCCTCAGAGACCGGGTTCGGTGTCGGTCTGACCGTGTCGGCGCTTGTGCTGATCGCGAGCGACCCGGACGACCATCGTCGGGCACTGTGAGTACGGCAGCACCGACTGAGAGGTGGAGCCGAGCAGCAGGCCGGCGAAGCCTCCCCTGCCCCGGGAGCCGATGACGAGCACCTCGGCGGTGTCCGAGGCCCGGACCAGCACCTCGGCGGGCTGACCATCGAACAGCGTCCACGTCACGTCGAGGTTCGGGAACTCCTCCTTCAGACGCTGCTTGGCGATCACGAGCTTGTCGGCGGCCTCGTTGATCAGTCGCTCGAGGTCGGCCGTGCTCGGCAGCCATTCGGGGCCGATGACCGTGGTCGTGACGACCGCGACGATGTGCAGCGGAGAACCGCGGCGCACCGCCAGGCGGGCGGCCTTCCACAGCGCCGGGGAGTCGGCGCCGAGCGAGTCGACGCCGACGACGACCTTGCCGTCGAAGCGCAGACCCTCGATCGCCTCGGCGTCGGGATCGTGCTCCGGGACCTCGGCGCCGTCATGCCGGATGGGCCGCGAGGAGGTGGGATGGGCCGTCCTCTCGCCTCCGGGCTGCCAGGAGGTCGGGACGACGACCGTCGGGCATTTGGAGTGGGCAGGCAGGGCGCTGGACACCGTGCCGAGCAGACGGCCGGCGAAACCGCCGCGGCCGCGCGATCCGACGACGGCCAGACAGCCGGTCTTCGATTCGTCGATGAGCACACCTGCGGCATCGCCGATCTCGATCACCGCTTCGACGGGCACCCCGGCCGCCTTCACCTCGGCGGCGGCCTCCTTCAGCGTGTTCGTCACCGACGCGCGGATGGAGGTGTCGTCGATGGGGACGTAGGAGACGTCGATCGCGGCGGCGGCCACACTCGGAATCGTGTACGCACCGACAAGACGGATCGGTTTGCTCAGGGACTTCGCTTCATTGATCGCCCAGGCCAGCGCGTTGCGGCTGGGAGGGGATCCATCGATGCCGACGATCACGGCCTCGGTGTCACCGGCCGGGCCGGTGTCGGCGTCCTGCGTGCGGTCTTGCTCGTTCATCGCAAGCTCCTTGTGTTGAAGCAACCTTCCGTCTTCCACCCTAGAACAGATCGGAAGAGGGTGCGTCAAGCATGTCACATCGATATTCGAAATTGGTCACAGGATGGGCACCGATCGCCAACGATCGAGCTCGCGGGCTCGGGCGGGTCGGGCCCGTCTCGCGGAGGCTCTCAGGCCGCGTCGCTGAGGGCGAGGAACGGACGCCACTGGTCGACCGGTTTGTCGATCCCGCGCATCCAGAACTGACCCACCCGCGGCTCCTTCGGACGGAAGCTCAGCTTCCAGCCGAGCTCGCTCAGGGTGCGATTGCCCTTCCGGTTGTTGCACTCCCGGCAGCAGGCGACGAGGTTCTCCCAGCTGTTGACTCCCCCGCGGGATCGGGGCAGGACATGGTCGACGGTGCTCGCCGGCTTCGAGCAGTAGGCGCAGCGGTAGTTGTCACGGCGCAGCACTCCGCGTCGTGACAGCGAGACCCGCCGGTCGCGGGGTGGTTTGACGTAGCGGGTGAGGAGGATGACCGAGGGCTGGTCGAGGCTCATGTGCTGAGATCTGACGGGAGAGTCCTCCGCCGCCAGAACTGTCGCTTTTCCGGTCAGCACCAGCACCACGGCTCTGGTGAACGGAACAACGGACAGCGGTTCGTATCCTGCATTCAGCACGAGAGTCTTCATGGCGTGCACCTCATGGTCATGTCGTGACGATCGGACGGCTCCGGTGCGGGGACGGGCTCGAGGATTTCGGGAGCACCGGCGCCGGGGAACGCAAAAGGCGTCGTGCCGCAACACAACGCCTTGGACATGGAACTGAACGCAGATATGTATTCCGCACCAGAACCTGGAACGGTTATCCGAAATATTCGACCATGTCCCATCGGGTCTTCCCATCGCTCAAGGAACTCAATCTTCTTAAGGGTAACGCCGGACATGCCCTGTGATCGAATTCATACCGCCTGATTCAGTGAGATTTCGACGCCCGTTCAACTCCGGGCCCGCAGAATGCAGAAACTCCCCGCCGTGCTCGAGGACCGTCGAGCGCGTGGCGGGGAGTTCCGGAGTGCGAAGATCAGAGAACGCGGATGAAGGTGACGTCGCCCATCCAGCTGTAGCTGCGCTTCGAGGTGCCCGATCCCGGGGAGCCGGCGTCGTACATCTTGCCGTCGCCGGCGTAGATGCCGATGTGGCCGGGGTGCCAGATCAGGTCGCCGGGCTTGGCCTCCGACTTGGAGACGACCTTGCCCGCGGCCTTCTGTGCGCTCGAGGTGCGAGGCAGGTCGACGCCGACCTTGCCGTAGACCCAGGAGGTGTAGCCGGAGCAGTCCCAGCCGCTCTGGGAGGTGCCGCCGTAGACGTAGGGCACGCCGACTCCGCGTTCTGCCCAGCCGATGACCTGCTCGGCCTTGGAGCCGTCGATCGAGCCGGCGTCGGAATCGGACTTGCCGCCCTTGTCCTCGCTCTTGCTCTTGGTCTTGCTGGAGGAGTCGTCCGAGGTGCTGTCGTCGGAGACAGGGGCCGGTTCCGGCTCCGGCTCGGGAGCCGGCTTCGCGGTGACGGGCTGGATGTCGGCGCTGAAGGACGACGATGCCTTCTCGTCCTTCTTCTCGGCCTTGGCATCTGCAACGACGGTCGCCGACTGATTCTGGAACTCGACCTGGGCCTCGGTCTCCTGGGAGACGGCGACGCTCTCGTCTGCACCCTGTCCTGCGGCCGGAAGAACCGCAGCGGTGAGCAGGCCACCGCTGGCAGCGACAACGGCTGCGCGACGTCCGAAGACGGCGGAGTTGGCATTGAGAATCTCGGTCAGTTCGGTCAGAGGCGTCTTGACCTTCGCCTCTGCGGCGCGGCGGCCATGCTGCTTAGTTGCCACGTTTCCCTCTCATCACCTGCTGGAAGTCCTGGAAGTCCAACCGCCGCTTTCGGTCCTCGGTATTCACATCGAGCGCGGCGTTCGGTTCTCGTTGCGAAGTCGTCACTTTCGTGGCGACCTCCACAACTGTAACCAATCAGTGATCGATTGTCACATTTTCATCACGACAGCAGGAGGCCAACCCTGAGGTTTTCCATAGATCCGCAGGTCAGCGGGCTATTTTACGGTGAATGAGATTCATGTCTCTGTAACATTCGGGGGTTACACGACGAGGTCCGGGGGTGGTCGCCCACTCCCCGGACCGTCCGGATCTCCGCTTTGTCACGAAGCGGTTAAAAATGTAACGTTCGTCACTTGTTCTTGTAGGCGAACACGTGCGAGGCGGTGTCGAGCGGCAGGTCGAGCACGTCCTGCGCGCCGGGCACATGGACGGTGATGTACTCACCGTTGCGAGAGATCTCCACATCGGTCTCGGGCAGCACGCCGGCGACCTGGAACTGCTGGAGCAGGTGGATGTCGACCTGCAGCGGTTCGGCCAGCCAGGCGATGCGCAGCTGCTTCGCCCCGTCCCGGGCCACCGCGGTGGCGAGGTCGATGACCTCGGAGGTGGAGTTCGCCTCTCCGCCGATGACATCGAGGCCCGGGATCGGGTTGCCGTACGGGCCCGAGGAGATCTCGGGCAGCAGCTTGATCAGCTTGCGCTCGACCTGCTCGCTCATCACGTGCTCCCACCGGCACGCCTCGTCATGGACGAGCTCCCATTCGAGTCCGACGACATCGGCGAGGAGCCGCTCGGCCAGCCGGTGCTTGCGCATCACTTCGGTGGCGATGCGTCGCCCTTCGGCGGTGAGCTCGAGGTGACGGTCGTTGCTCACGTGCAGCAGCCCGTCGCGTTCCATCCGGGCCACGGTCTGTGAAACGGTCGGACCGGAGTGGTCCAAACGTTCAGCAATCCGAGCACGCAGAGGCACGATCGACTGTTCCTCGAGTTCGATGATCGACTTGAGGTACATCTCGGTTGTATCAATGAGGTCGTTCACTTAGGACCAGCTACTCCACTCTTCGTCTTCCGGTCGCCCCGACCAGGCATGCCTCCATGCGGTCGCGCGACCCCACTTCGGGCCGCGCGAGGTCTCGCGGCCATTGCGATTCGCAATCAATCTTATCGCGGCCTGACCTCGGCCGTTTTCCGTCTCGGGCTCACGCAGCGACGGTCACGTCGCCAGTGCTCCATGACTCAGCCCGCGTTGATGTACGCGGTCTTGTGCACGGTGTAGAACTCGCGCGCAGCTCGGGCCTGCTCGCGCGGCCCATAGCTCGACCCCTTCCGGCCGCCGAAGGACACGTGGTAGTCCACCCCTGCTGTCGGCGCATTGACCATGACCATCCCTGCCTGGGCATAACGCTTGAAGTGGGTCGAGTATTTCAGCGACGACGTGAAGATGCCCGCCGACAGGCCGAACTCCGTGTCATTGGCCACGGCCAGGGCCTCCTCGTAGTCGGCCACCTCGATCACCGAGGCGACCGGACCGAAGACCTCGTCCGTGTTGATCGTGTCTGCGGGCTTCGTTCCCGTGACGAGCGCGGGGCTGAGGAAGTAGCCGTCGGTGCCGGCGTCGACGCGTTCGCCGCCGATCACCTCGCCGCCCTCTGCGCGGGCCCGGTCGATGTACCTGAGGTCCTGCTCCAGCTGCGACTGGGACACGACCGGACCGATCACGGTGCCCTCGGCGCGGGCGTCGCCGACCGTCAGCGCCGCCATCTTCTCCTTGAGCAGGGCGACGAACTCGTCGTGGACGTCGGAGGTGACGATGATCCGCGACGAGGCGGTGCACCGCTGCCCGGTGGAGTAGAAGGCGCCGTTGACGGCGGCCTCGGCTGCCGCGTCGAGGTCGGCGTCGCCGAGCACCACGAGCGGGTTCTTCCCGCCCATCTCGCACTGCACCCGGATGCCGTGGGAGCTGGCCGCGGCGATGACGCCCTGGCCGACGGAGACGGAGCCGGTGAACGTCACGGCATCGACCTCGGCGGAGGTGGTCAGCACTTCGCCGACGACGCGGCCGGGTCCCATCACCAGGTTGAGCACCCCCTCGGGCAGCCCGGCCTCGACGAGGATGTCGACGAGCGCGTAGGCGCTGCCGGGCACCAGCTCGGCGGGTTTGAACACGACGGTGTTGCCGTAGGCGAGCGCCGGGGCGATCTTCCAGGCGGGAATGGCGATCGGGAAGTTCCACGGGGTGATGACGCCGACGACGCCGATCGGCTCATGGGTCATCTCCGCCACGAGTCCGGGTCGGACCGAGTCGATGATCTCGCCGGTGTTGCGGATGGTCTCCCCCGCGAAGTACTTGAAGATCTGGGAGGCCCGCATCACCTCACCGCGGGCCTCGGTCAGCTGCTTGCCCTCCTCCCGGGCGAGGAGGTCGGCGAGCTCGTCGGCGCGTTCGGCGATGCGGGTGCCGGCGGCATCGAGGATCGCGAAGCGCTGCTGGGCGGGGAAATCGGCCCAGCCTGCGGCGGCGGCCCGGGCTGCCGAGACCGCGTCGCGGACGGTGGCCTCGTCGGCGCGGGCGTACCGGCCGAGCACATCCGAGGGGTCGGAGGGGTTGCGGTTGAGGCTGCGGTCCTCGGAGCCCCGGCGCGCGCCGCCGATGAGGTTGTCGAACACGGCGTCGGGTCCGTACTGCGATGCTGCTGTGGTCTGAGCGGTCTGGGTCATGGTCACTCCTTCGTCCGGTGGCTCAAGATTGCTCAGGGGTAGAGGCGTACTGGGGTCCAGGCCGATGCCTGAGACAGCGCCGCCGGTTCGTGGCTGCCGTCGCTGCGACGGAACACCCACCTGTCGTGGAACCGGTTCCGCTGCCCCTGCCAGAACTCGATCTCGAAGGCGCGGACCCTGAATCCACCCCAGGACTCCGGGCGGGGCACCTCCCGGCCCTCGAGGCGAGCCGCGGCGGCATCGTACTCGGCCCGCATCTGGGCCCGGTCGCCGACGATCCGGGACTGCCGCGACACGGTGGCAGCGATCTGGGAGCCGCGGGGGCGCATGGCGAAGTAGGAGTCGGAGTCCTCGGGGGCGACCACCTCGGCGAGGCCGCGGACACGGATCTGGCGGTGCATGTCGTGCCACGGGAAGTTCAGGGCCACCCGCGGGTCGGCGCGCAGCTGACGACCCTTGTCGGAGTCGTAGTCGGTGAAGAACACGAAACCCGGGGCGTCGACGCCCTTGAGGAGCACGATCCGCGATGTCGGTCCCCATTCGTCGAGGGTCGACACCGTCATCGCGTTCGGTTCGCGGATGTGCTCGGCGGCCTCGTCGTACCATCTCCGGAACAGGTCCAGAGGTGTGGGTCCCGGGTCGTCGAAGGTGGGCGATTCGTAGGACACACGGGTCTGGGGCAGACGGTCGACGGGCTCACTCATGCCTTTACTCTACGACCGCGCCCGGACGTGAGCATGCCGGTCGGCCGGTGCACCGTAGAATGTCGATCGTGACTGCGACGAATTTGACGATCCCAGACGAACTCCTGCCCGCCGACGGTCGATTCGGGTCCGGTCCGGCCCGCATCCGCCACGCTCAGATCGAGGCGCTGAGCGCCGCTTCCCGGACGGTGCTGGGCACCAGCCACCGCCAGGCCCCGGTCAAGGACCTGGTGGGTCGCATCCGCTCCGGGCTGGCCGAGCTGTTCAGCCTGCCGGCCGGGTACGAAGTGGTGCTCGGCAACGGTGGGTCCACCGTTTTCTGGGACGTCGCGGCCTTCGGCCTCGTGCGCGAGCGCGCCGCGCATGCGACGTTCGGCGAGTTCGGTCAGAAGTTCGCGAAGGCCACGAACGACGCTCCCCACCTCGAGGAGTCTCTGATCCTGACGGCGGAGCCGGGCACCTCCGCCGTTCCCTCCCCCGCGGCATTCGCCGCGACCGCTGGGCCCACCTCGGCGAATGGGGGCGCCGAGGCGCCGACCGCGGATGTGTACGCATGGCCGCACAACGAGACCTCGACCGGCGTCGCCACCCCCATCGTCCGCCCCGAGGGCCTCGACGAGGACGCACTCGTCCTCATCGACGCCACCTCCGGGGCCGGCGGGCTTCCGGTCGACATCAGGGAGACCGACGTCTACTACTTCGCCCCGCAGAAGAACATGGGCTCCGACGGCGGCCTGTGGGTGGCGATCATGTCGCCCAGGGCGATCGCGCGGGCGCAGGAGATCAAGGACTCCGGCCGGTGGATCCCCGCTTCCCTCGATCTGATGACCGCGGTCGAGAACTCCCGCAAGAACCAGACCTACAACACGCCCGCCGTGACCACGCTCCTGCTCCTGGCCGAGCAGATCGAGTGGATCAACGGCAACGGAGGCCTCGAGTGGGCGACCGCGCGGACCCGCGAGACCTCCGGCCATGTCTATGACTGGGCCGAGGCGTGCGAGGTCGCCGCTCCCTATGTCACCGCGCCCGAGGACCGGTCCTCCGTCGTCGTGACCGTCGACTTCGACGAGTCGGTCGACGCCGCCCTCGTGGCCTCGGTGCTGCGGACCAATGGTGTCGTCGATGTCGAGCCCTACCGGAAGCTCGGCCGCAATCAGCTGCGCATCGCCACCTTCGTCTCGGTCGACCTGGGGGATGTCAAGGCACTGCTCGGCTGCCTCGACTACGTCATCGACGCCCTGAGCTGAGCGCTGGTCCTCAGCTGGCGGCGAGAGGCCCGGGAAGCTACGAGGGGCCTCGTTCGCAATTCCTACCGCCAGCGCCATGAACAACCTCTGCAGGGGTTGTACATGGCGCTGGTGGTATCGGACGCGAAGCGAACCCGATGAATTGCCGCCGCAGGGTTGACTTGCGCCTCCCGAGGTGAATTGCTCCTGCGGGGATGATCTGCGCAGCGGGGTCGAACGTACAGGGGTACGGACTGCCTTCGGCTCGCAGTGCCGCGGCGCTCAGAGGAAGTGGATGAGCACGCCGATGCCGAAGGTGACCGTGGCCAGCAGCGCGAGGCCGAGTTCGATCGCGGTGCCGATCCCGATCGCCTTGATCGACGCCCAGCTCGAGTCCCAGGCGTCCTTGGCATCGTGCAGCCGGAGGTGCTCGGCCAGGTAGAGTCCGCCGACGAACCCGATCGGCAGTCCGACGACGGGGATGACGAAGAACCCGACGACTCCGAGCAGGCCCGCCACCAGCACCGAGGAGTTGGGGACCGAGAGCTGCCTGAGCTTCCTCCCGGTGAGCACCAGCGCGGCGCTCATGCCGGCGGCGATGAGGACGGCGACGATCGCGAAGACGATCCAGGCGGTCGGGGTGCCGATGACGAACGCCCAGACGAGCACCGCCAGCCCGATCAGGATGGAGCCGGGCAGCACGGGCACGATGATTCCGAGGCAGCCGACGAGCACCGCCAGTCCGGCCAGGGTCGTGGTGAGGATGTCCGTGCTCACATTGCGTCCGATCTGTTCGAGGGGCCTGCGGGGTGAAGAGCGCCGAGGATGGGCCAGGGCGACCCGGTCAACGCCGGTCGAGCTGGACAGCGCCGGCCGACCTGGTCACCACAAAGGGGCCCGGCTGCCCTGACCACTTCGGGTGCCCCTCCACTGTACCGAAGCGCGATGGGTGAAGCGGCCGGGGTCAGGGGCGGCCTTCGTAGCTGACGTGCAGGCGGATCCGGGAGCGGGGGTCATAGCTCAGGCGCAGGTTCTTCGCGACGATCATCCACAGCAGGCCGACTCCGAACGCCGCGAATCCCGAGCTCGCGCCGACGATCATCGCCATCCGCGGGCCGAAGGTGTCGGCCACCCACCCGGCCAGAGGAGCCCCGATCGGGGTTCCGCCCATCACCACGGCGGCGTAGATCGCCATCACCCTCCCGCGGTAGTTCGCCGGAGTCGTCGTCTGCACGTAGGCGTTGGCCGAGGTCATCATCGTCAGCGAGGCGAATCCCACGAGCACCAGCGAGGCGGCGAAGAGATAGTAGTTCGCGATCAGCGACGCCAGCCCGACGGCCAGACCGAACCCTCCGGCGGCGGCGAAGATGAACCGCAGCCGCGGCTTCTCCCGCTTCGCCGAGGCGAGGGCACCGGCCACGGATCCGATCGCCATGATGGAGTTGAGCAGCCCGAAGCCGCTGGCGTCCTTGCCGAACTCGAGGTGCGCCATCGTGGCGGTGTAGATGTTGAAGTTGAACCCGAAGGTGGCGACGAGGAACAGCACGGTGAGGACGATAGCGACGTCCGGGCGCTGGCGCAGGTACTTGAAGCCGCCGAACACGCCGCCCCGACCGCGGCGGCCCGAGGGGTGGAGCCGGGAGCGATCGAGGCGGATGAGCACGAACAGGGTCGCGCCGAACCCCAGGCCGCTGAGCAAGAACACGGGTGCGGCGCCGATCACGGCGGTGAGCACTCCGGCCACCCCGGGACCGATCATCCGGGCCCCGTTGAACGAGGCGGAGTTGAGGCTGACGGCGTTGGGCAGGAGCCTCTCCCCCACCAGCTCCGACACGAACGCCTGCCGGGCGGGATTGTCGAGGGTCGAGAGGACGCCGAGGATGAGCGCCAGCACGTACACATGCCAGAGCACGATGAGGTCGGTGACGACGAGGGCGAAGAGGATCAGCCCCACGGTGCCCAGCAGGGACTGGGTGACCATGAGGAGCTTGCGTTTGGAGAACCTGTCCGCCAGGGCTCCAGCGAACGGGAACATGATGAGCTGCGGACCCATCTGCAGGGCCATCGTCACGCCCAGGGCGCTCGCGTTGTTGTCGGTCAGGGACGTCAGGACGATCCAGTCCTGCGCCGTCCTCTGCATCCACGTTCCGGTGTTCGACACCAGGGCACCGGCGAACCAATGTCGGTAGTTCGGCTCAGCCAGTGACCGGAACGTGTGCGCCATCTGGTGGTTCAGCCCTCCTGGAACTCGAGTTCGCCGGCGAAGTCGTCGATGACGGCCTCGGGCGGTTCCGCCTCGGGCCGTTTCACATCGGTCTCGGAGTGCGCGCCGCAGCCGAAGTCGAGGGCGACGACCCGGCCGTCGAACGGCGACAGCGGACCCGCGCAGACGCCGAACTTCTGCCGCAGCGACCCGGCCATCGGCATCAGGTAGCCGCAGGTCGAGCAGTGCGCCGAGGCGCGCGCCGCGAATTCGCTGTCGGCCCCGGTCTCGGACTCCGCCCACCGTCCGGCAGCGGCCGAGATCCCCTCCGGGGACAGCACCCGCCTGCGCCCGAGCCCGAACTCGAAGTTCGGGATCTCGTCGATGTTGCCGTCGGTGGTCTCCTCGACCTGCCCGAACCCGGGCTGCAGGTACGGGTCGTCCTCGATCTTGGGCAGCGTGTCCTTCGGGGTCAGGTCACCCGGCTCGACCCGCTGCTCCCACGGCACCCATTCGGGGGCGACGAGGGCGTCGGGTCCGGGCAGCAGCGCCGTCTCACAGACGGTGACCTTCTTCGACCGCGGAGCCCGTGCGAGTACGGCGACCCACCGCCAGCCCCGATAGGCCGGATCGGTGCACACGAAGTAGTGGGTGACCAAGCGGGTGCCCTCGGCCTCGGCCTTGAGGTGCTCGCCGATGACGGCGCTGCCGGCCACCTCGGCGATGGCGTTCCTGGCGACGTCGATGGCCGCAGCCAGCTGAGCGTCGAGGACGACCTTCTCCGAGGCCGAGCGCGCCGAACGCGCGCGCGTCGTCGGGGCCGGCGCGTCATTCTCGGCCGGCGCGGCGGACTTGTCGGCCGCGGTCTCGCTCGTCGGCTCGGCCCGCAGGCCGGCCATCCACTCGCGGAACAGTGATGACATCAGGACTCCAAATCGTCTGCGATCGCCCGCAGCAGGG
>JAPSIC010000080.1 GCA_031179165.1 Brevibacterium sp. | reverse complement strand
GCCGAGGTGGATCCGCCCGGCCGTGATCCGCGCGGTCTCCGGGAGGAGGCCGATGACCGCATTCGCGGTCGTCGACTTGCCCGACCCGGACTCCCCGACCACGGCGGTCATCGACCCGGGGCGGACCTCAAGGTCGACGCCGTCGACGGCCGGCCCGGAATCGTCCGCGGCGTGGCGGCGCCGGTGGGAGTAGTCGACCTGGAGCCCGCTGACGGTGAGCAGAGGAGCAGAGCCGGTCGAATGTCCCGAACCCGGGGCGGAATCCGGCTGGACGGTGCCCGCAGCGCCAGTGCCCGACCGGACGGTGCCAGGCTGCTCGGCGACGGCTGTGCCGGCGACAGAGGCGGCGGTGTGAGCGGAAGCGGTCATGACGTGGCCTTTCGCAGGGTGTTGCCGATCTGATGGGTGGCCAGGACGATGGCCATGACGATGAGGCCGGGCAGGACCGTCAGCCACCAGGCGGTGGCGACGAAGTTGCGGCCCTCGGCGATGATCAGGCCCCATTCGGGGGTCGGCGGCGGCGTGCCGTAACCGAGGAACCCGAGCGTCGAGATCTGCAGGATCGCGGAGCCGATCTGGAGCACGGCCAGGGACAGCACCGGGGAGATCGAGTTCGGCAGCACGTGCCGGAACAGGACGGAGAAGAAGGAGCCGCCGGATCCGTAGGCCGCGGCCACGAAGTCGCTGGTGTTGATCCGCACCGCCTCGGAGCGGGAGAGCCGGGCGAACTGGGCGATCGCCGTGACACCGACGGCGACGGCCGCGTTGATCGTGCCGAAGCCGAGCACGATGACGATCGAGAGACTGAGCAGGATCGCGGGGATCGAGAGCAGCACGTCGATGAAGCGCATGAGCACGTCGTCGATCCACCCGCGGCGGGTGCCGGCGATGAGGCCGATGGCCGAGCCGAGGATCAGCCCGACTCCCACGGCCACGAGGGCGGCCAGCAGCGACTGGGAGGCGCCGTAGACGACGCGGGTGAACACGTCGCGACCGGTCTGGTCGGTGCCGAACCAGTGCTCGAGGCTGGGCGCGAGCAGTGCGGCCGTGTCCCCGCCGTCGTTGGGGTCGTAGTGGGTGAACAGGGCGGGGAAGAGCGCCCAGAGGACCGCGATGAGAAGGACCAGGCCGGAGATGACGGTGCCCGGTCCGAACCAGTCGCGTGCCGCCCGGCCCAGGCGGGTCGTCCGGCTCGTCGGTGCGGAGATGGTGCTCATGCTTCCTCTTCTCCTGCGATCGGCGCAGGGGTCGTTCCTCGCGCGGTGGCGACACCGGCGAAGCTGCCGGTGACGGGTTCGGCAGCGGTGTCCTCGACGGTGCCGACCTGGGTCGGGGTGGCCGTGCGGGTGCCGCGCAGGCGCACATCGATGACCGGGTAGAGCAGGTCGACGATGAGGTTGATGAGCACGTAGCCGAAGGTGGCGATGACGACGACGGCGAGCAGAATCGGGTTGTCGCGGTGGGTCACCGCCTGTGCGGTGATCTGCCCGATGCCGTTGCGCCCGAACACCGTCTCGGTGACGACCGCACCGGCGACGAGCTCACCGAAGATGAGCCCGATGATCGTCAGGCCCGGCAGGATCGCGTTGCGGGCGACGGCATGGACGAGGATCCATGGTTCGGAGGCGCCCTTGGCCTGGGTGACCTTGACGAAGGGGGAGGTCTTCACCTCGGTGATGGAGCGGATGAGGACCTGCGCGATCGGGGCGGACAGGGGGACCGCCACGGTCAGCGTGGGCAGGACGAGCGCCTCGGCGGAGCCGGGTTCGACGACGGAGACGAGCCCGAGTTGGAAGGAGAACACCTGGATGAGGAGGATGCCCAACCAGAACACGGGAATCGAGATGAACAGGCTGGGGGTCGAGTCGAGGACCCGACGCACCCAGCGCAGCGGTCCCGAGGTCGGCCCGTAGGTGGCGAGCACGGCGATGGTCACCGCGAACACGAGGGCGGTGAGGAACCCGGACAGCGCCAGCACCGCGGTCGAGGGCAGAGCGGCCGCGACGATCGTCGACACCGCCGCGCCGGTCTGCACGGAGAAGCCGAAGTTCCCGGTGAGGAAGCCGACGAGGGTGAGGAGGTAGCGGTTGAGGGCAGGGGCGTCGGCGCCGGTCTGCTCCCTGATGTCGGCGATCTGCTCGGCCGACAGCCCCAGGGCCGGATCCGCGAAGCGGGCGGTGACCCCGTCGCCGGGGATGAGGCTGAGCAGCACGAAGGCCGCGGTGAACGCCAGCAGCAGGACCAGGACGGCCTGGCCCAGGCGCAGGAACAGGTATTTCACATCGAGCATCACTGACCTGCCAACCATGTGTTGTAGAAGGACGGGCGGCCCACCGGTTCGGTTTCGAAGCCGTGGACCCGACGGCGGAAGGAGAAGACCTGCGGCTCCTCGAAGAACGGCAGCACATAGGCCTTCTCGACGAGGTAGTCCTGGAACCTCTCGGCGGCCCGCTGCCTCTTCGCGGCCACCGGTTCGGTGGCCAGCTCATCGAGGAGCCGGTCGATCTCGGGGTCGACGGTCGAGTCCTCGGCGTCGTCACGTCCGGTTCCGTTGAGGAACACATCACGGTTGACGGAGGCGTAGTTGCTGCGCAGGTTGTCGAACTCGGCGCGGGCGACCATCGAGTGGTAGATCTGGATCGTGTCGAGGCTGAGCGCGTCGAGGGTCTGCTTGCTCTGGTCGCCGGGGTTGATCGCCAGTCGCACCCCGACGCGGCGCAGCTGCTGCTGGATCAGCGTCTGGACCTCGTTCGAGCGCGGCTGCGGCAGGGCGGTGTTGACGACCAGGGCGAGGACCTGTCCGTCCTTGACCCGGTAGCCTTCGGCGTTGCGCCGGCTCCAGCCCGCGTCGTCGAGGAGACGGTTCGCCTCGGCGGGGTTGTGCTCCCAGGACCCGGACTGGTCCTTGTAGCCCATCGCTCCCTTGGCCACGACGCCCGTGGCCAGTGGGAAGTTGGGGGTGAAGAGCTTGTCGACGACCTCCTCCCGGTCAATCGCGGCGATCAGCGCCCGGCGGACGCGGATGTCGGAGAGCAGGGGGTGGCGGAACCGGAAGTTGATGCCGTTGTTGATCCCGTTGGTGGGCTTCGCGTAGAGGCGCAGCCCCTGCTCCTCGACCCTGGCCTCGTCGGGAGCCTGGACGTCGCGGACCCCGTCGGCCTGACCGGACAGGACCGCGCCGATGCGCACCGAGTACTCGTTGTTGACGAGGTAGTCGATGCCGTCGAGGTAGGGCCGGCCCTGGTGCGTCAGGTGCGGCGGGGCCCAGTCGTAGTCCTCGCGGGCGCGCACGGAGAGCTTCGTGCCGATCGTCTCGGCGGTGATGCGGAACGGTCCGCAGGTGTGGATCTTCAGTGCCCCGCCGGGCCCGAAGCCCTCGGCGTCGAGGTCGAGGGTCGAATCCGACAGGAGCCCCGCGTTCATCGTCGACACCGCCTGCGCGAAGCCGGGGGTGGGGGCGCTGAAATGGAACCGGACCCGGGACTCGTCAAGGACCTCGCTGCGCGCATAGTTCGAGATCTGCTCCGACACCGGCAGCGTCCTGGCCTCGTCTCCACGACCGAAGAGGTCGAAGTTCTTCGCCACGTTCTCAGGCGTCAGCGGGGTGCCGTCGGAGTAGGTCACGCCGTTGCGGATCGTGAACGTGTACTCGGTGGCGTCCGCGTTGACCTGCGGCAGCTCCGTGGCCAGCCAGGGGTGGAGCTCGAGCGTCTCCGGGTCCTGCCACAGCAGCCTGGCTGAGATGTTGTTCATGATCCCGCCGTTGGGGTAGAACCCGACCGACGGCGGATAGAGCAGCGTCCAGGTCTGCGGTTCGAAGTACTTGAGCACACCGCCCTGCACCGGGGTGCCCTCGGTCAGCGGGGCGTCGTCGGTGGGTGTGCAGGCGCTCAGGGTGATGAGAGTGCCCAGTCCCAGCCCGAGGCTGAGAATGCTGCGGCGGTCGATCGTGCTCGCCGAGGCGGGGGGACGGAGGTCCGTCATGGAGAGTGGTCCTTCGGGGCAGCGGGAACCTGTGGATTCCCTCGGGTGGTGGAAGCGTCGGGGGCGAGGAAGGCGCGCATCCCGAGCGGACTGACTTGGAGGTATTTAGCTCAACAATTAGAGCTGGTGACCAGCTTCAAGTCAATGTGGAGGCGGCGCCAGCACATTCGCGTGTCCGGGTGCTTCTGCATGCTTCGAGTTAAGCGCACCGCGGGCGTGCGGTCAACCGCGTGCTTAATATTGAGACATGTTGATCCCCGAGCACTTCGATCACCTCGTCATCGCCGTCCCGGACCTCGCCGCAAGTGTTGAGCAATTTGCCGAGATCCTCGGGGTTCATCCCGTTCCCGGTGGGTCGCACCCGGGTCTCGGCACCGCCAACGCCCTGCTCGGTCTCGACCTCGGACTCGACCCCGGACTCGGCGACGGGGCAGACCTCGGCTCGCGCCGCATCTACCTCGAGATCATCGGCCCCGACCCCGCGCAGGACCCCCGGCTCGCCGCCGGCAGGCTCGCGGGGATCTCCGCGCCCACCGTGCAGAGATGGGCGATCCGCCCGCCCGACTTCGACAGCGTGGTCGCCGCCGCACTGCGTTCGGACGAACCGCACGTCGACCTCGGCGAGGTCCACGACATGACCAGGCGGACCCCGGCAGGTGAGGTCCTCGAGTGGAGGCTGACCCGGCGCTCGCCACTGGCCCTCGGCGGGATCCAGCCCTTCCTCATCGACTGGAGGGACTCGCCGCATCCCACCGATCGGGCGCTGCCGCGCGTGGAACTCCAGGCGTTCTGGGCGACGACGCCCCGCGTCGCTGAGACCCGCAGCGTCCTGGGATTCCTTGACGCTACGATCGACGTGGAGGCAGGCGACGCCGAGTCCCTGCACGCCGCACTGAAAGGACCTGGTGGATCATGGACGATCTGAACGACTCGACCGACCGACCCAAGCGCATCCCGGCGCACCTCGATCATCTGATCGTGACCGTGCCCGAGCTCGAGGAGGGTGTTGCCGAGTTCGAACGCCGCACCGGTGTCCGCGCAGTCGCAGGCGGGCGGCATCCCGGCAGGGGGACGGCGAACTTCCTGGTCGCACTCGCTCCGGTCGGTTGGACCTCCGGAGCCCACACGTATCTGGAGATCCTCGGTCCTGACCCGGAGCAGGAGCGGCCGCAGGACGGGAGGCTGCCCCTTGACGCGCACCTGGCCACGGGCCTGACACTGCAGACCTGGGCGATCCACCCGCCGGCGTTCGCGGCGAAGGTCGCCGGAGCCAACACCGACGGCGTCGACTTCGGCGAGGTGATGGACATGTCGCGGGAGACCACGGACGGCACCCTGCTCGAGTGGCGGCTGACCAGCCGCGCCCCGCTGCCGGACAAGGGCACGCAGCCGTTCCTCATCGACTGGCTCGATTCGGTCCACCCCGCCGAGGCGAACCTCCCGAGCGTCGAACTCCTCGAATTCACGATCGAGACCCCGGACGTCGACGCCACCCGCAGAGCCCTGGAGACGCTCGGCGCCGGTGACGCCGAGGTGATCGAAGGACCCGAGCACCGGCTGCACGCACGCCTGCGCGGGCCGGGCGGGGAGATCGAATTCTGAGCCTCCATCCGGGCTGGGCACGAGCCGGAATCCCCGGAAACGCTAGACTCGTCCTGTGCCCATACCTCCCCAGCAGTCGCTCCCTGTCGCCGCATCGATGCTCGCCGCCGCTCTGGTGGCGCTGAGCGGGTGCGCCCCGGCGGCCGACCCGCAGGAGGAGACCCGGCCGACTCCGGTCTCGGCCGAGACGCTCGCCGCCCCGCAGGTGGCGAGCCCGACGGCCACGGCGGCAGAGGTGACCGAGGACGATGTCCCCACTCACGGCAGCGGGGAATGGGACAGGCCGTCGCGGGCGATCGGTCCCAACCGCGATGAGGGGAAGACGTTCACCGTCGCCGTTCGCGTCGAGGACAACCTCCCCATCGACGCCGACGAGGCGGCGACCTTCATCATCGAGACGCTGCAGGACGAACGCGGATGGCAGGATCTCGACAACGTCGCGATCGAACTGGTCGACGAGGGTCAGGACACGATGATCAGCATCGCGGCCCCGGACACCGTCGACGACATGTGCCTGCCCCTGCGCACGATGGGTGAGCTCTCCTGCCGCAACGGGCCCAATGTCATCCTCAACGCGAAGCGGTGGGTCAGCGCCACCGACGAGTTCGACGACCTCACCCAGTACCGTCAGTACCTCATCAACCACGAGGTCGGGCACGCGCTCGGCCACGGGCATGAGTCGTGCCCCGGCAAGGGGGAGCCGGCGCCGCTCATGCAGCAGCAGACGAAGGGCCTGGACGGCTGCACGCCCAACGGCTGGCCCCAGGAGGGCTGACCAGCCCGGTCGACCGGGCGTGGCAGAGTGGGAGTCTGCGTGCGAGTCCGCGCGGTCCCGCTGTGGGCAGAGCCTGACCGCTGAGGGCAGAAACCGCTTCACCTGCTCCCGATCACCTGCCAGTGTGATCGGCATGAACACACAGACCTCCAGCAGCCCAGTCCCTCCAGCCGTGGGCCAGGTCCCGCCGACCTGGACCGAGGCCGAGGACCCCTCGGCGATCACCCCGATCCCCGAATCCCACCGAATGCTCTACGCCTACCGCTCCGTGGTCTTCAACGGAGAGCTGCGCGACGAGAACGGGATGGAGATCGTCTCCCGCCTCATCCTGCTCAGCGCCGAGGACCCGAGAGCCGACATCTTCCTCTGGATCAACTCGCCCGGAGGATCGGTCCCGATGATGCACGCCATCGCCGATGTCATCGACGCCGTGCCCAACGACGTCGTCACGATCGCCTTCGGGTGGGCCGCCTCGGCGGGGCAGTTCGTGCTCACGATGGGCACGAAGGGCAGACGCTTGGCCCTGCCGCACGCCCGCATCCTCCTCCACCAGGGCTCGTCCGGGATCGGTGGCGCGGCCGCCGACATCGAACTGCAGTCCGGCGACCTGCGCGAGGTCCGCGACTCCGTCCTCCACCGGATCGCCGCGGCGACCGGTCAGGGCTACGACCGCATCTTCGCCGACTCCCTGCGCGACAAATGGTTCTCGGCCGAGCGCGCACTCGACTACGGGCTCATCGACCGCATCGTCGACTCACCCGCCGACCTGCTCGGCTCGATCGGCCGTTGCGCCCCCACCTCGATGAACGGAGTGACAGCATGAGCCAGTACACGATCCCGCACGTCGTCGACCGGTCGGGCAGCAGTGAGAAGATCGTCGACGTCTACTCCCACCTGCTCGGGAACCGGATCATCTACCTCGGCGTGCCGATCGACGACGGCGTCGCGAACACCGTCATCGCCCAGCTCCTCCACTGCGAGTCGACGAGCCAGGAGCTGCCGATCCACATGTACATCAACTCGCCGGGCGGATCTCTCACCGCCATGACGGCCGTCTACGACGCCATGCAGCATGTCCGCGCCCCTGTCGCCACCACCTGCGTGGGCCAGGTGGCCGCGGACGCGGCAGTGCTCTTGGCCGCCGGCGAGCCCGGACACCGGTCGATGCTCGCGCACGCCCGCGCGGTGCTGCGCCAACCCCACGCCGAGGCGGCCCGCGGCACCATCCCTGACCTGATCGTCGCCGCCGACGAGATCGTGCGACAGCGCCGCGAGGTCGAGCAGATGCTCGCCGTCAGCACCGGCCGCAGCGTCGAGCAGATCCACGCCGACCTCGATCGCGACCTCGTCCTGACGGCGGGGGCGGCGAAGGAGTTCGGCCTCATCGACCAGATCCTCTGACCGACTGCCCGGTCCGCTGCCCTCGACCAGATCCTCTGAACCGGCCGTACTCCCGAGGGAGGTCACGGTGATGCTCCCGCTGACGGACTCCACTGCAACCTGCGAATGGTTAGGATCGAAGGATGAGCCGATCAGCAGCCGAGGCGCCCGGCGAGGACCGGCGCGGCCGGAACCGACTGCGCCTGGTCCTGCTGTCCGTGCTGGCTCTGCTCCTGCAGCTGCCGTTCGCCCTCGTGCTCTCCCTCAACGACGGGGTCAGCTCGGTCGGCGCCGTCACCCGGATCGGCGTCGCGGTGGTTTCGCCACTCGTGTTCCTGTTCGCACAGCGGTGGCCGGGACCGCGGGTCGCCATCCTCGCCGCGCTGACCCTGCTCGATCTCCTGGTCTGGGCCGCCTCCTTCTCGCTCATCATCTATTCAGCCGAGCCCGGGGGAGGCGGAGTGCTTCGGGCAGCAGGGCCCGACGCGGTCGGCATGCGGCCCGCCCCGGGCTACACGCCGGGGCAGGAGCCGGGAACCGGGGACGGCTGGAACGAAGGCGGCCTCGGCGGCGGTCCCGGGTCCGGCGGTCCCGGGGACTGGGCCCAGCATCTCGGCGGTCCCGACGTCACCCCCTTCTACGCCGCATTCCTCTTCGCCCTCGTCGCGGCGATGGCGCGGGGACGCTGGGTCTGGGCGGTCGCCTCGGCGGGAGGGCTGTGGGCGGGTGCACTCCTCCTGGACCCGCTCTTCTCGATCGGATGGCCGGTGTGGCGGGTGGTCATGGCGACGATCGGACTCGTGGCCGCCCTCGGCATCGGCGCGCTGCTGCGGCACCGCGCGGAGTCGGCGAGAGCCGCAGCCGAACGCGTCGAACGTCGGCACGCGGAGGCGGCGGCGGCCGAGCGGATCCGGATCGCGCGGGAGCTCCACGACGTCCTCGGGCATTCACTGTCCCAGATCAACGTGCAGGCCGGGGTCGGCGAACACCTCCTCGACCGGGACCCGGACCAGGCCAGACGCGCGCTCGCGGCGATCAAGGAGATCAGCAGCAACGGCCTCGACGAGGTCCGCGCGGTGCTGCAGACGATGCGCTCGGCGCCCCTGGTGCCGGTCCTCGGGCTCGACGATCTGCCGGCGCTGATCGAATCGATGACCGGAGGGCCCGACATCCGCCTGGTCGATCGCCGGGACGAGGACGGGCAGTCGGGCATCTCCCGGGCCGCGGACGCCGCCGGCTACCGCATCGTGCAGGAGGCCCTGACCAACGTCGTCCGGCATGCCGATGCGAGCGCGGCGACGGTCGAGATCTCGTATCAGGGCTCGTTCGTGCAGATCACCATCGGCGACGACGGCAGGGGCATCGGCGACGACGGCAGGGACAGCGACCGGAAGGGCGGCGGCATCCTCGGGATGCGGGAGCGGGCAGAACTCCTCGGCGGCAGCTTCACCATCACGAGCGGGGAGCATGGCGGCACCACCGTCATCGCCCGCCTTCCGCGCTCGCACCCCGGCGCGGCCCACCCACCCATGGAGAGCAGGAGCACATGACGATCACGGTGGCGATCGCCGACGACCATCAGCTGGTCAGGGCCGGATTCGCGGCGCTGCTCGACGCCGAGGACGACATCCGAGTCCGCGTTCAGGCCTCGGGAGGCGAGGAGCTGCTGGCGGGCATCCGGGCCGAACCGGTCGACGTCGTGCTCATGGACATCAGGATGCCGGGCGGGGACGGGCTGTGGGCGACCGAGGAGATCGCCGCCGACCCCGCCCTCGACGGCGTCAGGGTGGTGCTGGTGACGACCTTCGGTCTCGACGAGTACATCGTGCGGGCGGTGCGGGCCGGGGCCAGCGGATTCCTCCTCAAGGACACCGAGCCCGTCGACCTGATCCGCGCAGTCCGAGTCGTCGCCGCCGGAGACGCACTGCTGTCGCCGGAGATCACCCGGTATCTGCTGTCGCGGATGTCGCTCGGCCTGCGTGCCGAACCGACGAAGCAGCTCGACGTCCTCACCGACAGGGAGCGCGAGGTCCTGCGCCTGGTGGGGCTCGGGATGTCGAATGAGGAGATCGCGGCCGAACTGGTGCTGTCCCCGCTGACCGCGAAGACGCACGTCTCGCGGATCATGACGAAGGTCGCCGCCCGCGATCGCGTCCACCTCGTGGTCATGGCCTACGAGAGCGGACTGGTGTCCCCGGGCTGGCTCGACCGCTGAGTCTGCGCGTGCGAGGACGCGTTCGGCGGCGTGCGAGGACGCGTTCGGCGGCGTGCGAGGACGCATCCCGGGAGAGCAGTCACAGTGTCACCCGGTGGGGGATTCGCCAAGGCCGGCGGAGGAGAAGGATGGATGCCGTCAACCCCCACTCACAAGGAGGCATCATGGACCACGGACCCGACTTCGCATGGCCGTTCTTCATTCTCATCCCGATCTTCTGGATCCTCGTCATCGGACTGATCGTCACGCTCGTCGTCTCCCTCAATCGCCGTCGCTGGCGTGAGGTCGGCGGCTCTCGATTCGGCTCCGCTCCGACCGCGGGCGCGGAGGCGACCCTGGCGGAGAGGTTCGCCCAGGGGGACATCGACGAGGTGGACTACCGGGCACGGCTCGAGGTCCTGCGAGCCAACCAGCCCGATCGCGGAAAGAGGTAGCGGCAGATCCGGATCACCCGGGTGCGATGCGCGTCGCACCCGGGTGCTTCACGCCACGAGCGACAGCTGGGCCTGACCGGTGGCGGGCATCGAGGGCCGACCGATCGTCGACGAGAGGTGTGCCAGCTCCAACTGCAGGGAACCGCGCTGCATGCCCACGGCCGCGAGCATGAGAACCTGCGGCAGGACGAGCCCGAGCACCATCGAGATCGCCTCGATGACCTCGGAGGAGGGGTCCTTGAGACCACGCTCGACCTCGGACAGGTACTGCATGGAGATCCCGGAACGCTCGGACACCTGCGCGAGGGTCAGCCCCAACTCGGTTCTGCGCAGTCGCAGAACTCGGCCCAGGGCCTCGCGCAGCAATGGCGGCTGATGAACGTCCATGCAGCGAGCATAGGAGCGTCCACGGCCGGAGGCGAGTCTTTCTGCTGTGAGCAGACGGCACCCGAGTTTCACCATCCGCGGCAAGTTAAGTTAGCCTTGCCTATGTCAACCGGGAATGGTCCCGGTTCCCATCGACGAAAGGCAAGAATGAGAGTTCAACTCGTCCGCCGAGCCGCTGCAGCAGGCGCGGTCATAGCGCTCGCCCTCTCCGTGGGTGCGTGCAGTCAGAATGAGCCCGCACCCGAGGAGTCCGGGGACTCGAGCTTCGACCCAGTGACCATCGAGCACGCACTGGGCAAGGCCGTCATCGAAGAGGAGCCCGAACGCGTCGTCACCCTCGGCCAGGGATCGGCCGAAACCGCCATCGCTCTGGGCAAGACCCCTGTCGGGATGGAGTCCTATCCCTGGGGCAGCGACGACACCGGCTATCTGCCCTGGGTGCATGAGGCAGTGACGAAGGCCGGCGACAAGCTGCCCGAGCAGTTCCAGGGCGCCACCGAACTCGACGTCGAGAAGATCGCGGAGCTCGACCCCGACGTCATCCTCGCCCCGTGGTCGGGAATCACGCCCGAGCAGTACAAGCAGCTCGACGCGATCGCCCCGACCGTCGCCTATCCGGAGCAGCCGTGGACGATCGAGTGGGATCAGCAGATCACGACGATCGGCAAGGCGCTCGGTCACGAGGCCGAGTCTCAGGAGCTCGTCGAGGACATCGAGAAGCAGTTCGCCGAGGCGAAACGCCCCGAATACGAGGGCCTGACCTTCTCCTACGTCTACAACAACGGCCCGGGCACGCTCGGCGTCTTCTACCCGGACGAGCAGCGGGTCGCGATGGTCTCCGCCCTCGGCCTGACGCCCGACCCGGTCATCGACGACCTCAGACAGGACTATGACGAGCCCGGCACCGACTCCGCGCTCATCGGGCTGGAGAACGCCGACAAGCTCAAGGACTCCGACCTCATCTTCACCTTCTACTCGGACGAGGCGACGAAGAAGCAGATCGAGTCCCAGAGCGTGTATGCGAACATCCCGGCCATCAAATCCGGCGCGCTGGTCGCCCCGGAGGACCAGGCGTTCGTCACCGGGTCATCGATCATCAACCCGCTCACCGTGCCCTGGGCCCTGGAGCGCTACGTCCCGATGATCGACGAAGCCGTCGAGAAGGCCAAGCAGTAGGTCCTGGCCCCGGTCACCGCCGAGGTGGGAGCTGGGTGCGCTCAGTCGAGCGCGCTCAGCTTCTTCCAGTCGTCCCATTCGTAGACCCAGTCGGAGATGTCGCTGGCTTCGGTCGACAGATCCACCGAGGAGTCCTTGATGATGACAGGGTCGCCGTAGATGGCGGTGTCGTAGTACTCCTTGGCTCGCGCCGTGCTCAGGTTGATGCAGCCGTGCGAGACGTTCCGTGACCCCTGGGCCCCGGTCGACCAGGGTGCGGCGTGGACGAACTCGCCGTTGTTGTGGATGCGGACCGCCCACTGGGTCGGGGTTTCGTAGTCCCAGCGCTCCGAGGTCATCGTGTAGTTCGAGTGCTTGGACATGACGACGTGGATCCCGTTGTACGAGGGTGCCTGCGGCGATCCCAGTGAGGCAGGGAAGTTCATGATCTCCTTGCCCTCACGGGTGACGATCATCCTGTGGGTCTTGGCGCTGGCCTCGACGATCTGCTCGCGACCGATCTCGAAGTCGAGGGTGAGGTCGTTCCCGCCGACACGGCCCTTGGCCGTCGGCACGTTCTCCAGCGGGGCGTCGACGGAGACCTGGGAATGGGCGGGCCAGTACTCCTTGGGGCGGAAGTGCAGACGAGACTCGGGGTCGTCGGGCAGCCAGGCCCATGACCCTTCGACCGAGCGCTTCTTCCCGTCCTCGTCCGTGACCTCGACCGAGAGCCGCCGTTCGACGTCGTCCCGGTACTTCTTCGCCACCGTCGCAGAGAAGTTGAGGATGATGGGAGCGCCGACGCCGACGGTCTGGTCGTCGGAGATGGTCGTGCGCACGGACATCGGCGAGGCATCGGTGCTCTTGACGTCCACCGTCGAGGAGAACTCGTGCTCCTGCCCATCCGGGGTGGTGGCGGTGGCCGTGAGCTCATAGCTGCTGTCGGCGACGAGATCGTATTCGGAGATCCAGCGGGCCGCCTCGGCGGGTGCCGCGCCTGCCTCGGCACCGGCGGAGTCCTTCTCGGTTCCGCTCTCCTCGGACTCGGGCTCGGCGCTCGCGCCCTCGTCATCGGCCTCGAGAACGGCACCTGAGGCGTCGAAGAACACTCCGGGGTCGGGGCGCATTCGCGGATGGTCGACGTCACTGAGACCGATCGCGGACAGTTCGGCGCCCTCGACGCTGAAGCTGATGCGCTTGCCGGGCCGGAGATCGACCTCGGAGCCCGACGTGACCACATCGCCCGTCGGCTGAGCAGTGGCCGTGTTCGTCGGGGACTGGGTCCCTTCCGTGCTCACCTCGTCCGCCGGCTTCGCGTCGTCGACGACATCGATGCGGAAGACGGGAGTGGGAGAGGCCTGGGGGGTCGCCGCCTCATCGCGGGTGGAGTCAGGGGTGGAGCTCGAAGGTGTGCACGCGGCGAGCAGCGCCAGTGCGGAGAGAGCAGCAACGGCCCCATGGAGTTTCGTGGGTGACAATACCGGGATCCTCGTTCGACCAGAGAAATGAGAGCTGCATTCCATGGTAATGAATGCTCATGACGCGGGTAGTCAGGAAAACGCAGTATTGGGTTGCGGCTCTTCGTCAAAGGCCCGGCGGACCCGTCCTGACCTGCGACGGAGGTTCGGAGGGATGTTGTGGAATTGTGATGTGGGAATAGAGGACTCCCCGTGCACCCGCCAGAGCTCGCTTACCCTTGCTGCCTTCCGGCCCTGGGGGAGTTCACAAGATGACGCCGCACGGGGAGCCAGCGATCAGTCTAGTCGAGAGGCCCCGCCGGACACAAAACGGTCCCGCGGCCATGCGTTCATGCCTCTCTCGCCCGCCTGGCCTTGGCCCTGAGGACGTCGCGCTCGCGCTCATTCGCGGCCAGGTCGGCGGCGCGCTCGAACTCGGCCCGGGCCTCCTCGGCTCGACCGAGGCGGGAGAGCAGCTCGGCCCGGACGCTGGGGATGAGGTGGAATCTCGCGAGTGCGCCCGAAGAGGCGAGTGCGTCGACGAGGGCGAAACCCGCCTGCGGTCCGTCCACCTCGGCGATCGCGATCGCCCGGTTGAGCTCCGTGACGGGGGAAGGGGCGGCACGGCCGAGGTCGTCGTAGAGGGCGGCGATCCGCGTCCAGTCGGTGTCGCCGATGCCGGCCGCCTCGGCGTGACAGGCGGCGATCTGCGCCTGAATGGTGTAGGCGCCGCGGGCTTCGCGAAGCGTCAGTGCGGTGCGCAGCGCCCGGTCGCCGAGGCGGATGAGGGACCGGTCCCACCGGGCGCGATCCTGATCGGCCAGGAGGATCGGCTCACCGCTCGGGCCCAGCCGGGCGGGGAAGCGCGCGGCCGTGAACGCCATCAGGGCGACGAGACCATGGACCTCCGGTTCCCTCGGCAGGAGGCCCGCGGTGACGCGGGCCAGTCGCAGAGCGTCCATGGCGAGCTCGGGACGCATCCAATCGGAGCCCGACGTCGCCACGTGCCCTTCGGAGAACATGAGATAGAGAACCCCGAGCACACCTCTCAGGCGGTGGGCGCGTTCGTTCGCCGGGGGCAGTTCGAAGGGGACCTCGGCGGCGGCGAGGGTCTTCTTCGCGCGCACGATGCGCTGCTGCATTGTGGAGACGGGGACGAGGAACGCCCTGGCCACCTGCTCGGTGGTCAGACCGCCGACGACTCGCAGGGTGAGGGCGAGCTGCGCCTCCCGGCCGAGCACCGGGTGGCAGGCGATGAAGATGAGGCGGAGAACGTCGTCGTCGATGGTGTCCGGATCCCAGGGCAGGTCATCGGCTTCCCCGTTCTGGCCGATCTCGAGCTCGTTCGCGAGCATGGCCACGCGTTCGTCGAACCTCTCCCGGCGGCGCCAGGCGTCGATCGCGCGGCGCTTGGCGACCGTGGTCAGCCACGCCGCCGGATTGGCGGGGACCCCGGACCGCGGCCAGGTCTGGAGCGCCTCGGCGACGGCTTCCTGTGCCAGGTCCTCGGCGAGACCGAAGTCACCGACATAGCGGCTCAGGGCGGCGATGATCTTCGCCGCCTCGATCCGCCATGTCGCCTCCACGGTCCGGCGGATCGCGTCGGCGGAGAGCCCGGCAGCCTCCGTCCCGAGGCTCCCGGGCTCCCTGGCGGGAATGCGCGTCAGTTTCCTGCCAGCTTCCCTTCGGCGACCCATTCCTGTTCCTTCTGGATCCATTCGTTGTCCTGCGGGAAGTCCTCCGGGCCGGTGACCCGACGCACTTCGATCTGCGCGCCCGCACCCAGGGGAGCGCGCTTGGCCCATTCGATCGCCTCCTCCTTCGAGGACACATCGACGATCCAGAACCCGTTGAAGAGTTCCCGGAGCTCTCCGTAGGGGCCGTCGGTGACGACCGGGTCGTCCTCGCTGAAGTCGACGACGGCACCCTCGGAGGCGTCGGAGAGACCGGCTCCGTCGGCGAGGACTCCGGCATTGACCATGGATTCGTTGTACTTTCCCATGGCGGCGATGACCTCTGCGAAATCGGTCTGTTCGTAGGCGTCGACCGCGGCCTGATCGACTGCGCGCATGATGAGCATGTACTTCATGATGACTCCCGTGTCATATCGATGTGCGAGGACCCCGGTCGAGACCCTCTCATGCACTACATCGAACAAGACTATGCCGGATCGACAGATCGGCAGGAGAAATTTCGAGAAAGTTCGGGAACC
>JAPSIC010000079.1 GCA_031179165.1 Brevibacterium sp. | reverse complement strand
GCCTTCGCTCTTGAGCACAATCCCGATCATCTCGGCCAGAGCCGTGTCATCATCTACTACGAGGATACGAGCATTCATTCCCCTATTGTCTCCCATCGGGACGTGTTCTTTCACCTCGACACTCGCGCGCTCCGCCCCGCCCGCACGGGGAGTCGGACGCGTCGGACCGCGGAACCCGGTCCCCACCGCCGGGGGGGGGGGGGAAGTTCGGACAGGTTGCCTGGCAGGATCGGCGGGACACGGGATGATCGATCAGCCGCCGACGCCCCTAAGGCTGCGCCCACGGCTGCGGTCGCAGTCCTCGCTCCGGGGACGGGCCGTGCCTCAGTACCGGTAGTGCTCGGGCTTGTAGGGTCCGGCGACATCGACGCCGATGTACTCGGCCTGGTCCTTGCTCAGTTCGGTCAGCCGGGCGCCGAGGGCCGGAAGGTGGAGGCGGGCGACCTTCTCGTCGAGTTCCTTCGCCAGCCGGTGCACGGCGTTGTCGTAGCTGTCGTGACGCTGCCACAGCTCGATCTGCGCGAGGACCTGGTTGGAGAACGAGGCGCTCATGACGAACGACGGGTGCCCGGTCGCGTTGCCGAGGTTGAGCAGGCGGCCTTCGGAGAGCACGAGGATGTCGGTGGTGTCCCGATCGAGGCCGAGTTCGGTCGGCACGGGCACGGTCCATTCGTGGACCTGGGGTTTGATCTCGACCTTCGACACACCGTCGAGCCTCTCCAGCCCGGCGAGGTCGATCTCGTCGTCGAAATGTCCGACGTTGCCCACGATCGCGCCGGGTTTGAGCTTCTGGAGCACCTCGACGCCGACGACCCGGGTGTTGCCGGTGGTGGTGATGACGATGTCGGCCTGGGCGGCGACCTCGTCGAGGAGCTCGACCTGGTAGCCGTCCATCGCCGCCTGCAGGGCGCAGATGGGGTCGATCTCGGTGACGATCACGCGCGCCCCCTGTCCCCGCAGCGCCTCGGCCGCTCCCTTGCCGACGTCGCCGTAGCCGACGACGACGGCGATCTTGCCGCCGATGAGGACATCGGTGGCGCGGTTGAGCCCATCGGGCAGGGAGTGGCGGATGCCGTAGCGGTTGTCGAACTTCGACTTCGTCACCGAGTCATTGACGTTGATCGCGGGGAACGGCAGGCTGTTCTCCTCCGCCAGGCGGTAGAGTCGGTTGACCCCCGTCGTGGTCTCCTCGCTCACGCCCCTGATCCCGGCGGCCAGCTCGGTGAACCGCCCCGGGCGGGCCTCCAGGGAGGCCTGCAGCTGGGCCAGGAAGACCTTCTGCTCGGCCGGGGCGTCCACGCCGGCGACCGGGGCTCCCCCGGCCGCTTCCGCCTTGGCCCCTTCGAGGACGTACATGGTCGCGTCCCCACCGTCGTCGAGGATGAGGTTGGGCCCGTCCGCGAAGTCGAAGATCCGATCCGCGGCCCACCAGTACTCCTCGAGCGTCTCTCCCTTCCAGGCGAAGACCGGGACGCCGGTCGGCGCCTCGGCAGTGCCGGAGCCGACGACCACGGCCGCGGCGGCTTCGTCCTGGGTGGAGAAGATGTTGCAGCTGGCCCAGCGGACTTCGGCGCCGAGGTCGACGAGGGTCTCGATGAGGACCGCGGTCTGCACCGTCATGTGCAGCGATCCCGCGATCCGGGCCCCGGCGAGGGGACGGCTGCCCGCGTACTCCTCGCGCAGCGCCATCAGCCCGGGCATCTCCCGTTCGGCCAGGCGGATCTGGTGGCGTCCGGCCTCGGCGAGGCCGAGGTCGGCGACCTTGAAGTCGGTGGGGTCGAGCACGGTGCCTCCTGCGGGTGGTGACGGGTGATGAGCGGTGACGAAGTCGCTGACGTGGGTGGTGAGCTCGGCCAGGTGGGCGGCGTCGGCGGCCTCCACGTTCAGCCTGACGAGGGGTTCGGTGTTCGATTCGCGCAGGTTGATCCACCAGTCCGCGCCCTGCAGGCTGACGCCGTCGATGTGCTCGACGGTGCACTCGGGGAACGCCACGGTGCTCGCGGCGAAGTCGGCGAGCACCGCCGCGGGGTCGACGACGGAGAAGTTGATCTCGCCCGACTGGTGGTAGGTGTCGTATTCGGCGACGAGCCGGGAGGCGAGGAGGCCCTCGGCCGACCGTTCGGCCAGGGCCGCGATGAGGTGGCAGGCGGCGAGCATCCCCGAGTCCGCTCCGAAGAACTCCTCGAAGTAGAAGTGCGCCGAATGCTCGCAGGCGAACACCGCCTGCTCCTGACGCATCAGGGTCTTGATCCCCGAATGCCCGACCTTCGAGCGCACGGCGCGGCCACCGGCCGCGGCGATCGTCTCCGGCACGCTGCGCGAGGTGATGTGGTTGTGGATGACGACGGGTTCGGTCCGGCCGGCGGCGCGGGCGCGGGCGATCTCCCGGCCGGCGACGAGGGCGCCCACCGCCGAGGCCGACAGGACGTCGCCGCGTTCGTCGATGAAGAAGCAGCGATCGGCGTCTCCGTCGAAGGCCATCCCGAGGTCGGCGCCGTGCTCGACGACGGCCCGCTGGACGTCGAGGAGGTTCTCGGGCTTGAGCGGGTTGGCCTCATGGTTGGGGAAGGTGCCGTCGAGCTCAGTGTAGAGACCGATGACGGTGAATGGCACCGGGGCGAACCCGGCGTCGGCGCCGAAGACCTCATCGATGAGCCTGCCGGCCATCCCGTTGCCGCAGTCGACGACGACGGTCAGGTCGCGCACCGCGTCGATGCGGGTGAGCCCGCGGATGCGCTCGACGTAGCGGCGGCGCACCTCGGCGGCGGCGGCCTCGTCGATCGCGATGCCCGGCCCGACCGGCGTCGAGCCGGGAGCCGGCGGATCGTCGGTGTCGTGGCGCGGCGGGGCCTGGGCGGCGAGGTCCCTGATCCGGCCGAGACCCGAGTCGCGGCTGACGCCCCCGGCCCGCGGCGAGCAGATCTTGATCCCGTTGTAGTCGGCGGGGTTGTGACTGGCGGTGATCATCGCACCGGGCAGGTCGAAGATCCCCGAGGCGAAGTAGAGCTGGTCGGTCGAGCACAGGCCCAGCAGCACCGGACGCGATCCTGCCGCCGCGACGCCGGCGCCGAAGGCCTGGGCGAACCCCGCCGAGCTCGGGCGCATGTCGTGGCCGACGACCACCTCGGCGGTGGAATGGGCCTCGCCCATCATCCGGGCCGTGGCCCAGCCGATCGCGAAGACGATGTCGTCGTCGAGCTGGTCGGGGATCCGGCCGCGGACGTCATAGGCGCCGAAGGCCTCGTCGAGCGCGCGGGTGCGTGCGGAGGGGAGTTCGTGCAGGGTCATCGGCGGCCTTCGCCGATGATGCGCAGATGCCCGTGCCTGCGACCGGGAGGAGCCTCCTCGGCGCGCTGTGCGGCAGAGTCGGTCGGTCGTCCGGCGGCTTCGCGGACCGCGTCGGCGATGGCCAGCAGGTCGTCGTGGGTGCGTTCGGGAGGGGCCTGGCCGCCGTCGATGCGGATGAGCTCCCAGCCCACCGGCGGGGTGAGCTTCGCGGCGTGGTCGAGGCACAGATCATGGGCTCCCGGTTCCGCCCGGCGCGACAGGGGCCCGACCACGACGCAGGCGTCGGCATGGACGTACGTCATGGTGGCGGCGGCGCTGCGGGAGCAGCTGACTTTCGAACATATTCTCACAGCGGACACAGTCCCACACTCTACCCTGCGTCCGCGGCGATCCCCGGCAGCCGGGGCCGGAGGAGTCAGTAGAATGTTCTCCCATGAGCACCAGACGCCATCGCGATCGGCATGGGCGCGGACTGCGGTCCCCGCTGTTCCGCGCCGACGTTCCCGCCCGGCTGGATCGGGCCGACGGCTTCGCCCGGATGGCATCGGCGGAGTTCGCGCGGCTGAAGGTCCAGGAGCCCGAACTGCTCGCCGAGGTGGTGCTCGCGATCGACACGGTCCCACCCGTCAACTCCACCGAGCCGAGCTTCGGGCGGGTGTTCCCGGCCAGCGGGGACCGCCCGACCCACATCGTGCTCTACCGCCGGGTCATCGAGTCCCACAGCACGAGTGCGCAGCGGCAGTCGCTGATCGCCGAGGTGGTCGCCGACCAGGTCGACATCCTCCGCAACGCGTAGTCCCCAACCGGTCCGGCGCATCTCACGCCGACCGCGCGGCTCACTCCAGGCGGATGTCCCGGTAGGCGACTCCGGCCGGCGCCGGGGCGGGCGTCACGGCGGAGATCCCGGAGTCGGTGGTGGTGACGAGGCTGGCGTGGACCCCGTTCGCCTGACTGCCCGCGGCGTACTCCCCGTTGATGACCACGGCCCGCACCGCCTGAGAGCTGAGCTCGGCCGGGCTGAGCACGCTGGTGCCCGTGGGGTTGAGCTCGAGTGTGCGGGGATCGGTGAGCGAGCCGTCATCGAGCATTCCCTGCACCTGCACCTGTCCCTGTCCGGGTGAGACGAAGAGCTCGCTGGTTCCGGTCCGCGGCAGTGCCATCACCTGGGTGTCGGCCAGGGCCTCGGTGGCATTCACGCTGCCGAAGTCGGCGGCGCCGCCGTCGCGCTCGGATCCGATGAAGCCGCTCGCCTGCACCGCCTGGTCCGAGTCGACGACGATGCTCGTCGCCTCGAGGTCGCCGAGGTCGGCCTCGGCCACGCCCCGTGGGGCGACGGTCATCGACGAGCGGCGGATCTCGATCTGCCCGTCGGGTCCGTAGGCCTTGAGGCCGAGCTCGGCGATGTCGTCGCCCGGGTTGGCCACGCGCACCCGCGCGTCGGTGCCGTCGAGTCCGGTCAGGACCTGCTGGGTGTCGGGTCCGGCTCCTGCCGCCGCCAGGTCGATGCCCCGGGGAGTCAGCCCGTCGAGCAGCGTCTCCTGCACCGAGCCGGCGAGGACTCCGCCCTCGGCGTCGACCTCGACGGCCAGGGCCTCGGCCCCGCCGGCGAGTCCCGCCAGCCGCACCGCCCGCTGCTGTCCGGCCTTGATGCTCAGCTCGGTCGGCTCACCGTGGGACCCGGAGGGGGTGAGCAGGGTGACCTCGGCCTTGACCGGGGTGTCCCCGGGGTTGCTCAGCAGCAGCTGGGAGTTCGACCCGGCCACGCCGGAGCCCGCGAGGATCCGGAAGCTGCTGGCCGGCGCGGCGCAGGTCAGGGTGGCAAGACCGGTGAGGTCACCGGACGTGCCCTCGATCGACTGCATCCCTGTCGTCAGGGCCGGTGCTCCGGGCCGGGCGAAGCCGGTGATGAGCTTCGTCGCCGAGATCGGGTCGTCGCCGGAGACGAAGCCGGCAGAGACGGGATTGTCGAAGTCCGCCGAGCCGCCGAGGTCGGCGACCTGCAGCCGGGCCGCGGACACGGAGCCGTCCGCGGCCGAGACCGGGGCCGAGGTGGACACGACCCTGGTGCTGACGTTGGAGTCGTCGACGAACTCGGTGTCGGTGCCCTCGGCCTCGTCGTCGACGAGCAGGGGACCGGGGCAGATCACCCGGGTGTCGGCGGTCGGCATCCGCACCTGCTCGGGGCTGCGGTCGAGCGTGCCCGGGGTCGGCGGGGTGAGGAAGGAGGTGGTGGCGACGAGCACCCCGGGAACCGCGATGGCCGCGAAGGTCACGACGCTGCGCAGATGTCTCATGGCTTCGCCTCCTGGGACGCACGGTGTCGGCCGGATCCGAACGGGATCGCCACCAGCAGGCAGAGCAGCCCGAGACCGAGTCCCGCGATCACGCCGGGGGCGTACAGCGGTGAGCCGTGCTCGAGGACCACGGTGCCTCCGGATGCGGGCAGCGAGAACGTCGCCGCCCAGTCGTCATCGGCGGTGTCGGGCCGGGGCAGGTCGACCCCGTCGAGGGTGGCGGTCAGATCGTCGATGCCGGTGGCCACGATGAGGCTGCGGCCGTCGCCGCCCGCCGGGACGTCGACGGTGTCGCCGCGAACGTGCGCGGTGCTCAGGGTCCCGTCGGACTCGCGGATGAGGAAGCGTCCGCTGGCGGGCTTGTCGACGTGCCACAGCCGACCGGATTCGGTCGGCCCGACCTCGACCAGGCCCGAGGTCGCGGCCACGGAGGTCTGCAGGCTCCGCGCCCCTCCGTCGACGAGGACGAAGTCGGCGCCGAGACGGGCGAGGAGGGAGCGGACGTCGACGGCGTCGTCGGCCGAGAGCGCCGCCGCCGACTGGGCGATGAGGACCTGGTCGTCGGCGATGGGGAGCGGACGGCGCTCCCACGGCCAGCCGCCGACCGCCTCGGCGGCGTGGATCGTCGAGGTCCCGGCCACCGTGTCGTCGGCGGTCGAGATCAGCGAGGTGAGGACCTCCCCGTCGACCTCGTCGAGGGCCAGGGTGCGGGCGCGGGTCTCACTCGCCGCCCGATCGGCGGCCAGGGCCGGGACCCGGCCCGACTCCTGGGCGTGGACGACCCCGGGCGAACCGCTGGTCGTGGAATCAGTGCTGGTCCCGGCGCTGGTCCCGGCCTCGAGGACGATCATGCCGAGCGCGGCGACGGCGACGAGCCCGGCCAGTGAGCGCATCGGCAGTCTCCGCCGGCTCGTCGACTTGGCCGTGGTCCGGTCGGCGCCGAGGGTCAGCAGCATCACGGCGCCGAGGCTGAGCAGGGTCAGCCCGGCCGCGGGGTAGGAGCCGATGAGGTGGAAGGGACCGACCTGGGCGGGGAGGACGATCTGCACGGTGGCCAGCAGCAGCCCGGACAGGTACAGGCCCACCGCCCACATCAGCTTCGACAGCTTGAGGCGGGCCTCGGTGAGGGTGAGGAATGCGAGGATGAGCATCGGCAGGAGCAGCAGCGGCATCCACAGCGCCAGGGTTCCGGCGTCGACACCGTCGATCCCGAGTCCCTGCAGCAGCGTCCCCGCCCACGTGGTGTCGATCGGGCCCGGGTAGCCGAGCGCGAGCAGGTAGGTCGGGGGTGGAGGCGGGGCCGGGGACTGCCCCGGCATGACCAGGAGGGCGCCGGGCTCGCGCAGCAGTCCCAGCAGCCACGGCCAGCCCAGGGCGAGGGTGGGCGCCAGCAGCCAGAGGTGTCGCAGGCCGCGTCCGGTGGCGAGCAGGTATGCGGTCAGAGCGAGGCCCGCCACCAGCAGCAGGGGGACGCCGGCGACGATGACGAAGAGCAGCAGGCCCGCGGCTGCCGCCGCCGCCACCGAGCCCGAGCGCAGGGTGCGCCGCAGGGCCAGGACGAACAGCGGGGCCGTGATCCAGACGAGGACCACGCCGAGGCGACCGGCCGGGATCGCGGTCGTGAACACGGGCGCGGCGATCCACAGCAGGCCGGCCAGGGCCCGGACCCATGCCTTCCTGACGATGACGCGGGCACAGGCGTGGGCCGCGATCGCGGCGAGGATCGGCGCCAGCAGGAGCAGCGTCCGGACCATCAGGTCGACATTGCCGAGGAACGGCAGGCTGAGGATGGTCAGCACCACATGATAGGGGTCGGCGGGTGCCTCGATGCCGGTGGAGACGTCGACGACGGGATCGAGCAGACGGGAGATCAGGTCGGCGAACGAGACGTCGGTCGAGCCGAGCGCTCCCCCGGTCAGGTGGCCGGGGCCGAACAGCCGGTGGGACAGGAATCCGCTCATCGCGGCGGCGACCACGAGCAGCAGCGTCAGCGGCTGCCGGAACAGCCCGGGGCCGCCGCTGACCTCGAGGCGGGAGAACGAGTCGATCTCCTCCTCGGTGTCGCCGACCTGATGGAGGTCGGCCTCGTCGGGGGTCGCGAGGCCGCGTCGTTCATGGTCGCGTCTGGTCTCCTCGGCGGCATGCATGCTGCGACGCTGGACGGCGAGCTCGTCGGGGTCGGCGAACAGGGGTGCCAGATGGGCATTGCCGCTGCGCTTGGCCAGCCGGCTGCGGCGGACGTTGGCTCTGCGCACCTTCGCCGTGGATCGGGCGTCGGCGCCGAGGCCGAGCAGTGCGGAGAGGTGCCAGGAGGCGGTGCGGACATCGTTGGCGAGCAGAGCGAGGACGGCGTCCTTGGCCCGGCCGAGCACCAGCAGGCAGATCAGGGCCGGCAGCCAGGGCGCGGCGAGACTGAGCCGGTAGCGCTGCTCGGACCGGATCTGGGACCTCGACACGGGCGGGTGGGCGGAGCTGCCCAGGCGTGCGGCATGCTCGGCCGAGATCTCGAGCCTCGCGGACGGGGCGAGGACGACCCGACGGCCGAGGTCGCGCAGGCGACGGGAGTATTCGATGCCGCGATGGGAGGCGCCGAGGAGGCGGCTGGGTGCGCCGATGCGCTCGAGGTCGGCGGTGGCGATGAGCATCCCGGGCAGGTCGAGGGCCAGGGTGTCGATGTCCGAGTCGCGTTGGCCCTGGTCGATCTCACCGGTGCCGACCGGGTTGAAGCGGGCCCCCGCCGAGGTGGTCGTCACGCCTGCGGAGACGATGCGTCCGGAGTGCATGATCTTGGGGCCGACCGCGGCAATGGATTCGGTGGCGCCGAGGGCGTCGAGGAGTTCGTCGAGGCAGCCGGGGGCCGGGCGGGAATCGGGAGTGAGGAACCACAGGTGGGAGCTGTCCGCGACGGCGGGCAGCGAGAGTGCCTCGCTCACCGCAAGGCCCCCGAGGTCCACGATCGGGATCTCCGGGTGGGTCTTGCGGAGAGCGGTTTCGAGCTCGACCCTGCTGGAAGCGTCGCCGGTGGTGACGACGACGGTCACGGCAGGTCTCACACGGCTCGTTTCTTGAGCCGGCGTCGTTCGCGTTCCGACATCCCGCCCCAGATTCCGAACCGCTCGTCGTTGGCCAGAGCGTACTCCAGGCATTCCGAGCGGACCTCGCAGGACGCGCAGACGCGCTTGGCCTCCCGAGTCGACCCTCCCTTCTCGGGGAAGAACGCCTCCGGATCGGTCTGGGCGCACAGCGCCTGGTCCTGCCACGACAGCTCACCGTCGCCGGCGGCTCCGAGGAGCAGCGACAGCGGTGAGACGGCGGCGTCGTCGGTGGGAAGCGGCGTCAGATCATTCGGATCGATCGCCAGCGGATCGGGCAGGGTCTCCGGTGTCCGGGAGCCCGGTTCGACGAACCAGTCCTCAGCACTTCGCGAGGTCACTCCAGGCAGCGGCCTGAAGTCCTCCTTCTCCTGCCACTTTCTCTGTGCGCTCTGCACGATCATCCCCTTTCTCACCCCCAGCATCGGCACCGGCAGAAGGTAGGATCTTCCGCGTGGTGCACGCTCGAATCCACAGGATCCGTGCTAGGTGCGTTCCCCTTAGGTATAAATTACACGCGTGTCATTACTGCCGCGTCAAGCCCTCCGGCGGGGGCCGCGCGGGCCACGGAGCGGTAATCGAACACACCTTCTCATGCACACGCGCCCGAAACCCACATCTAGCGGAGCACGGCGCCCGAAAGCACAACCTATGGTGCGCACCTGATCGAAGAGTGAGAATTTCGGAAAGATCACAGTCAGGTGGGATTATGGAGGGATGAGAGTCGTATTGCTCGGTGCCACCGCCGAATCAGTGGATGCAGTCAGCGATGTCATCGCCCGCACAGGGTTCGCGGATTCCACTCCCCCGGTCGACGAGCTCACGGTCGTCGCCTCCACTCTCACCGATGCCACGGTCCACGGTCTGCGCTTCAGCCCGGACATCGACGCCCTGACGATGCCGGCCGCGCAGCCTGTTCCCGGCGGCGCCGTCGAGGAGCTGCTCGCCTACCGGGTCGACGCCGAATGGTTCCCGATGACGGAGCGGACCCTCGCCGCCGCCGTGCTGCGGACCCGCCTGCTCAATCTCGGCTACACCCTGGCCCAGGCGACTGCCGCGATGGCGAAGAGGTTCGAGCCGGACTTCGACATCCTCCCCCTGAGCAACCAGGCCGTGGAGACGTTCGCGATCGTCGAGTCGACCGCCTGGCCGGTCCATCGGTGGCTGGCCGAGGGCCGGCCCGCCGTCGAGGACTTCGTCCTCAGCGGCCTCGACGCCGCCCAGGCCGCACCCGGTGTCCTCGCGGCCATCCGCGCCGCGGACCTGGTGCTCGTGTGCACGGACGCGACTCCCGAGCTCGGCTGCGAGGCGGTGCTGTCCCTGCCGGGGATCAAGGACGCGCTCGAGGGCACCCGGGCCCATGTCGTCGCCCTCGACGGGGACCGGGACGGCACCGACCGCCCGAGCGGCGACCGCCTCGGCGGGGCCGATCGCGTGCGTCGGCTGCTGCCGTCGATCAGGGTCGTCGGCAGCGTCGCCGAGGCGGCCGCCCTCGGGGAGGTCGACCGCCGCACCGCCACGATCTGGGACCGGTCATGAACGACCGGCTGCTCACCGTCTACGCCCCGCCGGTGGAGGAGGCGATCGGCGTCGGCTCCGACCTCGCCGCGATCCTCATCAATGCGCTGCGCCGGAACCGGATCGACCTCAAGGACGGCGATGTGCTCGTCATCGCCTCGAAGGTCGTGTCCAAGGCCGAGGGCCGGATCAGGCAGGTGGACACGCGGGCGGAGTTCGAGGACCTCGTCGCCGCCTCCTCGACTCACCTCGTCGCCGAACGCTCCTACGCCTCGGGGACCACCGTGCAGGTGGTGCGCACCGATGCGGGCACCGTGCAGGCCGCCGCCGGCCTCGACCAGTCGAACTCGGCCGGAGCGGTCGTGCTGCATCCGGTGGACTCGGATCGGTCCGCCGACGAGCTGCGGGCGCGGGTCGAGCAGGCCTTCTCCGTGCGCATCGGCCTCGTCATCTCCGACACCACCTCGCGGCCCTGGCGGATCGGGGTCGGCGACTTCGCTCTCGGCCTCTCGGGGTTCTCGGGCCTCGACGACCAGCGGGGGCGACTCGACGACGACGGGCGGGTCCAGACCGTGACCGTGCGCGCCGTCGCCGATGAGATCGCCGCCGCCGCGGACCTGGTCAAGGGCTCCTCGCGCGGACTCCCGATGGCCCTCGTCCGCGGCGCCGGCGGCTACCTCGACAACGGCGGTGCCGGGGCGAAGGCGCTCAACCGCGAACTCGACGAGGACTGGTTCCGCTATGGCCACGTCGAGGCGATCCACCGCGGGCTCGGAGTCACCGAGCTGCCGGGCAGGGCCGCCGCCGGGGACGGCGGGGACGACATCCTCGAGCGGGTCTCGCGCGCGCTGCGGGTCGTGCGCACCGGTCAGGCCCGCACCCCCGGTCACGAGGCCTGGCGGATGCGCATCGAGGGGGCGGGATCGCGCGTCATCATCAGCCCCTCCGACGGACCGGCGAGCCCGCAGACCGACGGACCTCCCCTGCTCGAGGCGATGGTCGGCCTGGGCTCCCTCGTCGAACGCACCCACACCGCCCTCTTCGCCGAGGACCTCACGGCCACCACCCGCTGGCAGTGGGAGCAGAGCTCCTACCCGCGCGGGGCGGTCATCGACATCGGGCTGCGGATGCCCTGAGCGTTCCCGGTCCTCCCCCTAACTCATGAAAGCTGGTCACACGTGGATCTCTCCGCCATCAGCCGCACCGGCGGTCCCGTCCTTCTGTGGCGCGGGCCCGACCACGACAGTCTTGACCTCACCGGACCGGTCATCGCCAACTGGGTGAACAAGGGAGTCGGGCTCTTCGGCGACCACGACCTCGGTCCCGACTTCACCCTGTACGTGCCGATGCCCGACGGGCTGCACTGGCGAGAGCTCGTCGCGATCCTCTCCGTCCTCCTGGCGGGCGGACGAGTCGTCGTCGGTGACGACGGCGGCCTCGGTGGTCCCGCCGTGCCCGGGACGGCCTTCCACGCCCTCGTGCCCCTCGGGCTCGAGATCGATGAGCGCCTCGTCGACGCCGAGGAGATCTTCGTCTACAACCCTCCGGCCCTGGCGCTGAGCACTCCGGTCGACGAGGACTTCATCGACGTCAACTCCGCCATCCGGGTCCATCCCGACGTCACCTCACGTCGACTCGACGCCTCGGGCACCCTCGTCGTCGGCGCCGAGGAGGTTCCCTGGGCCGAGGCCCCCACGGCCCCCGGGTCGCGACCGCCCGGGCTGCTCGTCTCCCGCTCGACACCACGGGCGGGTGAGTGGGCGCGGTTCCTCGGCCACCTCCTCGCGGGCGGCGAGGTCCTGCTGGCCACCGGCCTGCCCGAGGAGCGGATTGCGGACCTGGCGAGCACGCTCGGAGAGGTCCGTGGCAGACTGGGTTCATGGACAAAGTAGTTGACACACCCGCTGCTGCGGTGGCCGAAATCGCCGATGGATCCTCGATCGCCGTGGGCGGATTCGGGGTCGTGGGCGTCCCCGAATTCCTCATCCGCGCGATCGACGATCAGGGCACGAAGGACCTCGAGGTGATCTCCAACAACGCCGGCGTCGACGGACGCGGTCTCGGCGTTCTGCTCGCCAATCACCGTCTGCGTCGCATCATCGCCTCCTATGTCGGTGAGAACAAGGAGTTCGCCCGCCAGTACCTGTCCGGTGAGCTCGAGGTCGAACTCACCCCGCAGGGCACCCTGGCCGAGAAGCTGCGCGCCGGCGGCGCCGGGATCCCCGCGTTCTACACGATCACCGGGGCCGGGACGCAGGTCGCCGAGGGCGGGATCCCCTGGAAGTACGACTCGGAGGGCAACGTCGTCAAGTCCTCGCCGCCGAAGGACATCCGCGTCTTCGACACCTTCGGCGACGAGCAGGAATACGTCCTCGAGAAGTCCCTCGCCCCCGACTACGCCCTGGTCCGGGCCGCCGTCGGCGACCGCCACGGCAACCTCGTCTTCCACTCCTCGGCCCGCAACTTCAATCCGCCGGCGGCTCAGGCCGCGCGCGTGACCATCGCCGAGGTCGAGAAGCTCGTCGAGCCGGGCGAGATCGATCCCGACGCCGTCCATCTGCCGGGCATCTTCGTCCACAAGGTCGTGCCGCTGACCCCGGAGCAGGTCGCCGACAAGCCGATCGAGAAACGCACCGTCCGCACCGAGCCGAGCGCCGACAAGGGCTGAGGAGTAACCAGACATGGCATTGACACGAAACCAGATGGCGGCCCGCGCCGCCCAGGAGCTGGCCGACGGCAGCTACGTCAACCTCGGCATCGGCATGCCCACCCTGGTGCCGAACTTCCTCCCCGAGGGAGTCCACCTCGTGCTCCAGTCGGAGAACGGGCTGCTCGGCGTCGGGCCCTATCCGCGTGAGGACGAGATCGACCCCGACCTCATCAACGCCGGCAAGGAGATCGTGACGATGCTCCCCGGCGCCTCCTACTTCGACTCCGCGGCGAGCTTCGGCATGATCCGGGGCGGCAAGATCGACGCCGCGATCCTCGGAGCGATGCAGGTGGCGACCAACGGCGACATCGCGAACTGGATGATCCCGGGCAAGATGGTCAAGGGCATGGGCGGGGCGATGGACCTCGTCCACGGCGCCAAGCGCGTCATCGTCATCATGGACCACGTGGCCAAGGACGGCTCCCCCAAGCTGCTGCCGGTGTGCGAACTGCCGCTGACCGGCAAGGGCGTCGTCGAGCGCATCGTCACCGACCTCGCCGTCCTCGATGTCAGCGGCGAGGCATTCACCCTCGTCGAGCTGGCGCCGGGCGTCACCGCCGAGGAGATCACCGAGAAGACCGGCGCCGAGGTGATCGTCCCCGACGAGGTCGGCACCATCACCGTCCCCGACGTCTGACCCGGCGCCGGATCCCTCGCGGCCCCGCACTCGGTTCGGCTGATCCGACCGGCGGCCGTCCGCCCTCGGGCCGGCTGATCCGACTGGTGAATACGGAAGCGGCACCTTCACCTCGAGGGTGCCGCTCCTCTCTGTCGTGCCCCGACGGAACGGTTCGGCCCGCGCGGCTCGGACGGAGCGGCGCGGTTCGGCCCGAGCGGTTCGTCTCGGTCGGAGCGTCTCGGCCGGAACGGCCGGTCCCGCGGGCCGCAATTCCTCCCCTTGCGCATGCTCACCACCGTTGGCTCCGCATGCCGCACCGCAATCCGCAGAACGCCGCCGTGCACGGGTGGATGTTGCGGTCGGCGGGGTGTCTCGCCGCCGAGACACCCCGGCGTGCAGGCGCAGGGGTCGACCCGGCGCCGCTCGGGCCTCCCGTCTCAGGGCCTGCGCACGGCCCGGCCGCCCTTGAACACGGCGTGGATGGCCGCCTCGGCGTCGCCGAGCACGGTGACATCCTCGAGCGGATTGGCGTCGAGCACGAGGAGGTCGGCATGAGCGCCCTCGGCCACGACCCCCAGGCGCCCCTCCTGGCCGAGCAGACGCGCCGCCGTCGTCGTCGCCGACCGCAGCACCTGCTGCGGCGTCTGCACCTGCGAACGGATCACGAACTCGTGATTCTGGTGCGGGTGCATGCCGCCGAGGAGGTCGGAGCCGAAGACGATGTTGACGTCGTGCCTGGTCGCCAGGGCCAGGGCGTCGATGCCGGCGTAGAGGACATCGTCGACCTTGTTCTGGCTGGATTCGGGCAGGCCGAACCGAGCGCCTTCGGCCTTGAGCCTTTCGTAGGTGACGAGGGTCGGAACGAGGAACGCATCGTGTTCGAGGAACAGCTCCACGCTCTTCTCATCGATGAGGTTCCCGTGCTCGATGGAGCGCACGCCCAGTGACAGACCTCGATTGACGGAACGAGCGGTGTAGGCGTGGCCGAGGACGTAGCGGTTGGCCGCCTCGGCCTCCTCCACCGCCGCACGGATCTCCTCATCCGAGAACTGCGTGGAGTCGACTCGGTCCGTCGGCGATGCCACTCCCCCGGAGAGCATGATCTTGATGTGATCGGCGCCGGTGCGCAGGTTCTCACGGGCCGCCTTGCGCACGGCGTCGGCCCCGTCGCAGACGATCCCGATGTTGGGACAGCACATGTGGCGGTCGAGCACATGAGTGCCCGGACCCCGCATGTCGGCGTGTCCCCCGGTCTGGGACAGCGCCTTGCCCCCGAAGAACAGCCGCGGGCCGATGACCAGGTTCTCCCTGACCGCGGCGGCGAGACCGAAATCGGCACCGCCGGCATCGCGGACGGTGGTGAACCCGCGGGTGAGCATGTCCCCGAGCAGCCGGGACGCCTGCGCAGCGAGGTAGTAGGGCGACTCCCCGCCGAGGTCGGAGAGGTTCGCCGTCGAGGCGAGCACATGGACATGGCCGTCGATGAGACCGGGCGACACGACGCGGCCCTCGGCGTCGAAGACCTCGGCGTCGTGGGCCCCGGCGTCGTCAGCGGGCCCTCCGGCCCGGACGACGGTGATCGTGCCGTCCTCGATCTCGATGGTGCTCGGCTCCGAGATCGATCCGGTGTCGACGTCGAGGATCCGCGCATTGGTGATCGACGTGACTGCTCTGTCGAGGTGCATTCCACTTCCCATTCTGACGATCGTGTGATGATGGAACCACCCTAATGATTCTGCAATGATCTTTGCACCAGGAGTCCGAACTGTGAACAGCTTCACCGACTGGATCGCATCCTTCGAGTCCGGCATGCGCCTGACCCGGAGCACCAAGGCGGTCCTGCACGCCATCGCCGCCGACCCCGAGGAGGCCGCCTACTGCTCCGCTCAGGCACTTGCCAACGCCGCGGGCGTCAATGTCGCGACGGTCGTCCGGGCGGCCCAGGCTCTCGGGTTCTCCGGCTGGCCGACGTTCTCGGCGGAGATCCGCAGCCGCTACCTCGCCTCCCTGACATCCCGCAGCGCCTACATCCACAATCGGAGTCAGGGGACCCTGGCGGCGGCGATCGACAAGGACATCGAACTCCTCGAGCACCTGCGCTCCACCCTCGACGAATCGGCCCTGAGCCGCATGGCCGAGCACATCGGCACGGCGAACAGCACCGGTGTCTTCGCCACCGGAGCCTATGCCGCCCCTGGGGTGCAGCTCGCCCACATCGGGCAGATGCTCGGCTACCCGATCCGATGCCACTCGGGGTCGGCGACCGCGATGATCAACGAGG
>JAPSIC010000208.1 GCA_031179165.1 Brevibacterium sp. | reverse complement strand
GCACCTTGAGGTTGAGGATCTCGCGTGCCTCGGCCGGTGTGGCCACCTCGGCGCCGAGGCTCTCGATGATGGTCACGGCCCGATCGGTGAGCGACTCGTTGGTCGCCTTGACGCCCTTGGCCAGGTACAGGTTGTCCTCGAGGCCGACGCGGGCGTGCCCTCCGGCGAGCACGGACTGGGCGACCCAGGGCAGCTGGTCGCGACCGATCGCGAAGGACGTGAACTCGGCTCCCCGCGGAAGCATTCCGACCATCGCGTGAAGCAGCCGGGCGTCGACCGGTGCGCCATAGGGGATGCCCATGCACAGCTGGTAGAGCGGCGGCGGATCGATGAGCCCCTCCTCGACCAGGACATTGGCCAACCACAGATTGCCGGTGTCGAAGATCTCGAGTTCGGGACGGACGCCGAGGGTCTGGATCTTCTTCGACCCTTCGCGAAGCATGTCGGGGGTCGAGACGTAGATGTTCGACCCCTCGCCGAAGTTGAGGGAGCCGCAGTCGAGGGTGCAGATCTCGGGCAGCAGCTCTTCGACGTGGGGCAGCCGCTCGAGAGCGTTGACGAGGTCGGTCCCGGGCATCTGCGAGGTGGGATCCTGGGGATCGATGACAAGATCCCCACCCATCCCGGCAGTGAGGTTGATGACCGGGTCGACATCGGATTCGCGGATCAGGCGGACGACCTCCCGATAGTGCGCGACTTCCCGCGAACCCTGCTTCGTCTCGAGGTCGCGGACATGGATGTGGACGACCGAGGCGCCGGCGCGGGCCGCGGCGATCGCATCGGCGGCGATCTCCGCGGGGGTGACCGGGACGTGCTCACTCTTGTGGGCGGTGTCGCCGGCACCGGTGACGGCGCAGGTGAGGATGACCTTGCGATTCATGATGACTCCTTATCAGGGTTGGTGAAGACGGATCGGGTGAGATAGGCGTTCAGGCGTTTGCGGAACGTGGCGACGTCGAGCACACCGGTGAGGACCTTGACGCCGAGGCCGTCGAGCAGCGAGGTGAGCTCGTCGGTCATCTCCGCGCTGTCCCGACGGCGGATGACTCCGAGGGTCTGCCCGTCCTCGAGCGTTGCGCGGACGGTCCGGGACCAGCGGTCGTAGCTCGCGTGGTAGTCGGGGACGGATGCGTTCTCCAGGGCCAGCCGGCTCCACATCTGCAGCCAGATCGACCATTCGCTGCGCGCCGTGCGACCGATCGGCGACTGCAGCTCGAGCAGGCGTTCGAGTCTCCGCCTGGGGTCGGGGATGTCGCCCAGCCAGGCGATCTGGCGGTCGAAGGCGAGCTTGACCGAGTAGCCCAAGGTGGCGTCGAAGAGCTCGGACTTGCTCGGGAAGTAGTAGTGGACGCTGGCGCTCGAGACCCCGGCCGCCTCTGCCACGTCGGCGATGCGCACGGAGTCATAGCCGAGCCGTGAGAACAGGTCCCAAGCGGTTTCGATGATGAGTCGGCGCGGTGTCGGGTCATCCGCGTCGATCAGCCCGGAGGCGAGCTTCGGGGGTGCGGCCGAGACTCCCGTGTCCTCTCCGAGCAGCCACTGCACGGTGACGCCGGTCGCGGTGGCGACGGCGACGAGCTCGGACGCGGTGAAGTTGCGCCGACCCGCCAGGGACTTCGAGAGCTTCGACTCGTCGATCCCGATGGTGGCCGCGAGCTGCCTCTGGGACAGGCCGCTGGCACCGATCGCGTGCTTGGCGCGGGTCGCGGTGGAATCCTCGTCAATGCTGGAGGGCATGACAACGAGACTAGGGGATGATTGCGGATATCGCAAGGAAGTCTGATCCATAATCAGAACTATCGCAACGAGCCCGGTCGTCGCGGATTCGTGCGGCGCAGACACGGGGAAGGGAGCCGGCATCGGCCGACTCCCTCTCCATCTCGTTACGCGGCTGCCGGGCGCGCTCCCGGCAGCGAGTCCACTCAGCCGCTGATCACCTGCGGTTCCGACACGGCCTTGAGTCCCTCGACGCCGAACTCACGGCCGTAGCCGGACTGCTTCATCCCGCCGAAGGGCACCATCGGGTGCAGTCCGCCGTGCGAGTTGATCCACACGGTGCCCGCCTCCAACCTGGCGGCGACCCTCTTCGCCTCATCTCGGTCGTTCGACCACACCGAGGCGCCGAGGCCGACCTCGAGCTCGTTGGCCAGCCGGATGGCCTCGTCGATGTCGGAGTACCTGACGATCGGCAGCGCCGGTCCGAACTGCTCCTCGACGACCAGGGCCGCGTGGGGGTCGATGTCCGTGACCACGGTCGTCGGATAGAAGTATCCGGGAGCATCGGGGTCGGGGTCCCCGCCGAGGACCACGGAGGCCCCGCCCGTGCGGGCGGAGTCGACGAGGCGGTCGACGATCTCGTACTGCGCCTGGTTCTGCAGGGGTCCGAGGAGGTTGTTCTCGTCGAGTCCGACCCCCATCGGCACGGTCTTCGCGAATTCGGTCAGGGCTTCGACCACCTGGTCATGGACCGAGTCGTGGACGTAGAGGCGCTTGAGCGCCGCACAAGTCTGCCCGGTGTTGATGAAGGCGCCCCAGAACAGCCCCTCGGCGATCGCGACGGGGTCGACGTCGGGCAGGACGATGCCGGCGTCGTTCCCGCCCAGCTCCAGGGTCAGCCGGGTGACGTTGTCGGCGCTGGCGGCGATGATCTGCTTGCCCACCGGGGTCGACCCGGTGAACATCACCTTCGAGATCTTGTCGCTCTGGGTCAGGGCCGCCCCGACGACCGATCCCTTGCCGGGGACGACGGTGAGGACGCCTTCGGGCAGCACCTGATTGAGCACCGCGACGAGGGCCATGACGGACAGGGTCGTGGTCTCGGCGGGTTTGATGACGACGGTGTTGCCCATCCGCAGGGACGGGGCGATCTGCCAGATCGAGATCATCATCGGCCAGTTCCACGGCGAGATCGCCCCGACGACGCCGAGCGGCCGGTAGTGCATCTCCGCCCGCCCGGACTCGTCATCGAGGATGACGCCGCCGGGCAGCTCGGTGTCCGCGGCCGCCCGGGTCCAGGCCGAGCAGGCACCCACCTCGAAGCGGGCATTGGGGCCGTTGAGCGGTTTGCCCTGCTCCCGGGAGAGCAGCTGCGCCAGCGGTTCGGCGGCGGCCTCGATGGCGTCGGCCGCCCGGTGCAGGTAGATCGTGCGCTCCTCGTCCTCGAGACCCGCCCACCGCGGCTGTGCGGCGGTCGCGGAGTCGAGGGCGGCGTCGAGGAACTCGAGGCCCTTCACCGGGGCGCGGCCGATGAGCTCACCGGTCGCCGGATCATGGACCTCGCGAGCCTCGGGGTCGTCCGTGGTGACGGCGGCGAGCAGGCTGTCATAGGTGTTCATCGGGTTTCTCCTCTGCAGAGCGGTGGTCGGTTGACGAGCGGTGGTTCACGGTGTGCTGCCGCAGCAGGAATCGCCGGCTGCCCCCGCCTGGTGCCGGCCGCCGGCAGCGGGTTCGGCCGGCAGGTCCATCGTCGGGTTGCGGTCGAGGAAGCCGTGCGGTTTGAACCAGAAGCCGGAGTAGTCGACGGGCATGATCGGCCAGTCCTCGGGTCGGGGGATGTGGGTGGGACCGAAGACGTGCCAGAGGACGATGTCCTCGCCGTCGAGGCTGCGGTCACGGCTCGTCCATTCGGGCAGTCCGGCGCCCGGAGCATGCGCGTTGGGGTAGTCTCCGGCCGGGTAGAGCTCGGCCGGAGCGTACTGCGTGCCCCACAGGTGATGGGTGGCGAAGGTCGCGCGGCCGTGGACGGTCGCGTCGGGCTGAGCGGCGAGCAGCCCGCGGCCCTCGGGGATCAGCCAGTATGCGGTCGGTCTGCCGACGTGGTTCCGCCGGTGCGCCGATCGCACCTCCCACACCCGGTTGGTGGAGCCGTTGGCCTCTCGTCTGGCCTCGAGCTCTGAGGTCAGCTGCGTGTCCGTCCAGGTGAACGCGTTGCCGTAGGGATTGTCGGGGCCCTGGGGGACGCCGGCGGTGTTGATCTCGTGCAGCGTGTTGTCGGGCCCGTCGACGTCGACGTCGAGTCGGG
>JAPSIC010000078.1 GCA_031179165.1 Brevibacterium sp. | reverse complement strand
TCTCGCCGAGTTCACGGGTGTAGGCGGACAGGCGCGCCTCGGCGAGGATCAGGGTCTTGCCCTGCAGCTCGGGCGCGCCGTCGGCGCTCGGGACGACGGCGGCCAGCGTGATCTCGGGGTTGACGGCCACCGCCTGGTTCGAGGGCACCGTCCACGGGGTGGTGGTCCAGATCAGGACCCATTCCTCGGAGTCCCGCAGCTTGCAGCCGATGGTCACGGCCGGGTCCTGCCGGGACTTGTAGACGTCGTCGTCCATGCGCAGCTCGTGGCTCGACAGCGGGGTCTGGTCCTTCCAGCAGTAGGGCAGGACGCGGTAGCCCTCGTAGACCAGGCCCTTGTCCCACAGCTGTTTGAACGCCCAGATGACGCTCTCCATGTAGTCGACGTTGAGCGTCTTGTAGTCGTTGTCGAAGTCGACCCAGCGGCCCTGCCGGGTGACGTACTCCTCCCATTCCTGCGTGTACCTGAGCACGGAGGAGCGGCAGGCATCGTTGAAGGCGGCCAGGCCCATGCGGCCGATCTCGGACTTGTCGGTGATGCCCAGCTGGCGTTCGGCCTCGAGCTCGGCGGGCAGGCCGTGGGTGTCCCAGCCGAACCGGCGGTCGACCTTCTTCCCGCGCATCGTCTGGAACCGGGGGACGACGTCCTTGACGTATCCGGTCAGCAGGTGGCCGTAGTGCGGCAGTCCGTTGGCGAAGGGAGGCCCGTCGTAGAAGACGAACTCGTTGGCGCCGTCGACGCCGGGATCGCGCTGGTCGATGGACGCCTGGAAGGTGTTGTCCTGCTTCCAGAATTCGAGCACGGCCTCCTCGATCGCCGGGAAGTCCGGCGAGGCGCTGAGGGTCGAGCCGGAGGTCGAGACCTTGGGGTACATCGGTTGCGTCATGAGCGTCCTTCGGGTTCACTGCGGTCACTGTCGCGAGGACGACTGTTGCCGCGGTACCACCTCGCTTATCCGCCTCGGCGCTCACCGGGTGCGGTGGCGCGGAGCGGATCGCTCATTGACGGACGATGACGGGTCCACCCGTCCGGTTCTACTGGGTGCCCGCTCCCCTGCTCCACCGCCGAGGCGGGGGTCGGGTGGGTGGGCGCTGTTCTTCCGGATGCTCCCCGGTGATGGCCGGATCGATGCACACACGATTCTATACCGTCGGCGCCCCGTCCGACCACTCCCCGCCGGCGCCGACGGTTCAGAGTCCCTGGTGCCGGGCGACCTTGTGCTGAGCGGCCTGCGCGATCGGCCGCAGGACCATGAAGTCGACGTTGAAGTGGTGGGGCCGGGTCAGGGTGTAGACGACGGCGTCGGCGACGTCGTCGGCGGTGAGCGGGTTCTCCACTCCCTCATAGACCTTGTCGGCGAGCTCCTGGCTGCCCACCCGCTTGCGGGTGAATTCCTCCGTCGCGACCATCCCGGGAGCGATCTCGATGACCCGCACGGGCTGGCCGCAGAGTTCGAGCCGCAGGGTCGCGGCGATCGAGTGGGTGCCGTGCTTGGCCGCGACGTAGCCGCCGCCTCCCTCGTAGGCCTGGTGCCCGGCGGTCGAGGACATGACGACGATGTCGCCGCGTCCGGATTCGATCAGCGCCGGCAGGAACGCCTTGACCACCCGCAGGACGCCGAGGACGTTGATGTCGTACATGTCGCGCCACCCCTCGACGGAGGCCTCGGCGACGGAGTCGGTGCCGAACGCGGCCCCGGCGTTGGCGACGAGCGAATGGATGGGCCCGGAGCCGAGCACCTCGGCGGCCAGCGCCTCCACGGCGGCGTCGTCGGTGAGGTCGGCGACGAACCAGCTCGCCCCCGTCTCCTCGGCCAGGGCCCTGAGCTTCTCCTCGCGGCGGGCCACGGCCACGACATCCCAGCCGAGGTCCCGCAGCCGGCGCACGGTGGCCGCGCCGATGCCCGAGCTGGCTCCTGTGACAACTGCTCTCAGTGTCTCCATCGTCTTCCCCTGTCGATTCGGATCGGTCCTGGTCATCGTCCTTCAGTGTACGTACTCGCCGAGGTGGGCCACGCCCCCGTGTCGGCCTCTGGGCCACGCCTGCGTGTCGGCTCATGGGCCACGCCCGGGTGTCAGCTCGTGGGCTGCTCGGGTCTCGGGCGTGGTTCGCCTCGCGTGTGGGGGTTGCGGGGGCCGCCCTCGCCGAACACGGCGCGCACTCCCGGGATCTTCACCGCCAGCCAGGTGATGGCCGCGCAGATGAGGGTGTAGACCAGCGGCATCACCAGCGCATGGAACAGCACCGCCGGCAGCGTGTCCGGCAGGCCGATGAGGTTGCGCAGAGGATAGAGGACGAGCGGGTGGAGGAGGAACACCCCGAACGAGAACGGGTAGAGCACGTGCAGGACGGTGAAGCCGTGGCGCATGTGGTGGTGGAGCAGCAGGTAGGCCGACAGGGACATCACCACCACTGCGGGTGAGAGGTACTCGTAGGGGAACATCCACGGCTTCTCCCCCGGCCCGAAGCCGGCCCACAGGGCGGTGACGGCGATCGATCCGAGGAAGACGCACCAGGTCAGCGCCGCCTGCCGGGCCGTGATGACGACATCCCGCAGGACCCAGCCGAGGATGTAGAAGCCGGCCATCGGCAGGAACCGGGTGGCGATGTTCGCCTCCCCCACCTCGGCGACCATGCTCACCCACTGATCGAGCATGCCGATGCCGAGGAAGATCAGCCCGGTCCCCCATTGCAGCCGCCGGGACCCGTGGACGCTGAGCAGGCGGAAGAACGGGGTGAGCAGGGTCAGCCCGGCGAGCACGTAGAGGAAGTAGAGCTGGACGAAGGGCGAGCCGGTGAGGATCGCGGTGAACGGGTCCCAGTCGCTGTCGGGCGGCAGCAGGTAGTACCGGCGGAAGGCGACGTAGACGATGGTCCAGAACACGAGGGGGATCCCGATCCGCCAGATGCGCTTGCTGAGGAACTTCCGCGGCACGTTGCCCCGCTCGGGGTCCATCGCCAGGGCCCCGGAGATCATGATGAACACCGGCACCGACCAGCGGCAGGCGGAATCGACGATGTTCGCGAGCCACCAGTCGGGCCCCATCGAGGAGAAGCTCTGCTCGACCACGGTGCCGAGGGAATGGATGGCGACCACGGCGATGATCGCGAAGGACCGGGCCGGATTCATCCAGGCGGTCGAGGTGGGCGGCAAGTTCTCCGATCGGATCCTGTCCAGTGGCGACATGGTCCGATTTTCTCATGGGCGCCCGGTGCGAGCGCGGTTTGGCCACAGGCAGGCGGGGTGAGAAGATCAACAGTTATGAACTCACCTGCTTATTCGGACTCGCCGCACGAGTCAGTGAACCTGCCGGACAAGCCGGCTCTGGAAGGACTGCGCGACAAATGGGACGCCGCCTGGTCCGAATCCGGGGTCTACGCCTTCGACGTCGACACCGATCGTGAGCAGGTCTATTCGATCGACACCCCTCCGCCCACGGCCTCGGGTTCCCTGCACGTCGGTCACGTCTTCTCCTACACGCAGACGGACATCATCGCCCGCTACCAGCGGATGCAGGGCAAGAACGTGTTCTACCCCCTCGGCTGGGACGACAACGGCCTGCCCACCGAGCGCCGGGTGCAGAACTACTACGGCGTGACCTGTGACCCGTCTCAGCCCTACGACCCCGACTTCCAGCCTCCCGCGAAGCCGGCCAAGAACTCACGCGACTTCGTCAAGGTCTCCCGGCAGAACTTCATCGAGCTCTGCGAGCGGCTCTCGGCCGAGGACGAGCAGGTGTTCGAGGACCTCTTCCGCTCGACCGGACTCTCCGTCGACTGGTCCTACACCTACCGCACGATCGATGACACGTCCCGGGCCGTGAGCCAGCGGGCGTTCCTCACCGACCTCGCCGGCGGGCACGCCTACTCCCAGGACGCTCCGACGATGTGGGACGTGACGTTCGGCACCGCCGTGGCCCAGGCCGAGCTCGAGGACCGGGAGAAGGAGGGCGCCTATCACCGGGTGAAGTTCCACCCGCAGGGCGGTGACGGTCTCGCCGACACCGACGCGGAGCCGATCGTCATCGTCACCTCCCGCCCCGAGCTGATCCCGGCCGTCGTCGCCCTGGTCGCCCATCCCGACGACGAGCGCTACCAGCCCTATTTCGGCACCCGCGTCGTCTCCCCGCTCTTCGGGGTCGCCGTCGAGGTCAGGGCCCACGACCTCGCCAAGTCCGACAAGGGCACCGGCATCGCGATGGTCTGCACCTTCGGCGACCTCACCGACGTCACCTGGTGGCGCGAGCTCGACCTGCCCACCCGGGCCGTGGTCAACCGCGCGGGCCGGCTCGGTCTCGAGGTGCCCGAGTGGATCGCGGACTCGCCGCGGCCGGACGCGGTGGCCAACTACGAGAAGCTGGCCGGGAAGACGACGTTCACCGCCCGCAAGGACATCGCCGAGATGCTGCGCGAATCGGGCGACCTGGTCGGAGACATCGAACCCGTCACGCACCCGGTCCCCTTCTACGAGAAGGGTGACAAGCCGCTCGAGGTCGTCACCTCCCGCCAGTGGTACATCCGCAACGGCGGACGCTCGGCCGAGCTGCGCGATGCCCTCATCGCCCGCGGTCGCGAGATCGAATGGCATCCGACGTTCATGCGCTCTCGCTACGAGAACTGGGTCGAGAACCTCAACGGCGACTGGCTCGTCTCCCGTCAGCGCTACTTCGGCGTGCCGATCCCGCTGTGGTATCGCCTCGACGCCGAGGGTCAGCCCGACTACGAGAACCCGATCGTGCCCGAATCGCTGCCCGTCGATCCCGTCGCCGAGGTGCCGGCCGGCTACACCGCCGACCAGCGTGATGTTCCCGGCGGCTTCACCGCCGACCCCGATGTGCTCGACACCTGGGCGACCTCGTCCCTGACCCCGCAGCTGCTCGGGGGGTGGAGCCGGGACGAGGAGTTCTTCTCGAAGGTGTTCCCCTTCGATCTGCGTCCGCAGGGTCACGACATCATCCGCACCTGGCTGTTCTCCACCGTCGTCCGGGCCAACTCCCTCAACGAGGCCGCGCCGTGGAGGCACGCCGGCCTGTCGGGATGGATCCTCGACCCGGATCGCAAGAAGATGTCGAAGTCGAAGGGCAACGTCGTCGTCCCCTCGGACATCCTCGCCGAGGCGAAGCCGGGGTTCGGTCCCGACGCCGTGCGCTACTGGGCGGCCAGTGCCAAGCTCGGTGCCGACACCGCCTACGACGTCACCCAGATGCAGATCGGCCGCCGGTTGGCGATGAAGCTGCTCAACGCCTCGAAGTTCGCCCTTGCCCAGGGAGTGCATGCGGGTCTCATCGGGCACGTCGGCTCGGTCAGCCACGCCCTCGACAAGGCTCTGCTGGTCAAGCTCTCCGAGGTGGTGGACAGAGCCTCGGAGCACATGGCCGCCTACGACTACGCGCACGCCCTCCGGGAGGCCGAGAGCTTCTTCTGGGAGTTCACCGACGACTACGTCGAACTGGTCAAGGACCGCTCCTACGGCGGCGCCGGCGAAGAGGACCGGGTCTCGGCCCACGTCACCCTGGCCACGGCCCTCGATGTGCTGCTGCGGCTGTTCGCGCCGTTCATGCCGTTCGTCACCGAAGAGGTGTGGTCGTGGTGGCGGACCGGTTCGGTCCACCGCAGCCAGTGGCCCGGCCGCGAGCAGATCGTCAATGCCGGCACCGCGGTCTCGGCCGACCTGCTCTCCGACGTCGCAGCGGTCCTCACCGAGATCCGCCGTGCGAAGTCCGAGGCCAAGGTCTCGCAGAAGACTCCGGTGCGCAGCGTCACCGTCCAGGCCCCGGCCCGGGTGATCGCCTCGGTCAGGTCGGCGCAGGGTGACCTGGTCGCGGCCGGTCGCGTGCATCGTCTTCTCACCGAGGAGACCGGTGAGGGGATCTCGGTCTCCGGCATCGACTTCTCCGACTGACCCTCGGCCGCACTGCCGAAGAGCGAACGGGCCCGGGACTTCCCGGGCCCGTTCTCGCGCCTGTGCCCTGCCCGTTCTCGCGTCTGCGACCTGCCCGTTCTCGCGTCGACGACCGGGGCCGGGACGAGCCCCAGGGGACGTGTTCCAGGATCAGCACAGGAATGTCCGCCCGTCCGGCCGCGAACCGTGGTTACATGGGTTCGGTGAGGAAGAGGCAGAAGGCCTCTTCGTGGTCAGAAAGGCCCTGAGACATGAGAAGTGAGCTCTTTTCGCAGCGCAACGCAGAGGTGCAGAACCAGGAGCGGTGGACGCTCCAGTCGAAGAAGATGCTGCGGACGGTGATCACCCCCAATGCCCCGATGATCGCCACCAAGGGCGCGATGGTCGCGTACCAGGGTGATGTCCGTTTCACCCACCAGGGCTCGAAGTCGGTCGGCCAGTTCATGAAGAAGGCCGCGACGGGTGAGGGCGGCAATGTGATGCGGGTGGAGGGCCACGGTGAGGTGTTCTTCGCCCGCGAGGCCTCGAACATCTTCATGATGGCGATGGAAGGGCCGCAGGACGCGCTGACCGTCAACACCGCGAACCTCCTCGCCTTCGACGACGCGCTCAACTGGGAGATCAGGCGGATCAAGGGCGGAGTGGGCGCCATGGTCAGCGGCTCTGGCCTGTTCAACCTCGAGCTCAGCGGGGTCGGCACCGCCGCCATCTGCTGCAAGGGTGAGCCGATGGTCCTCGACTGCTCGCAGCAGCCGACCTTCGTCGACCCGCAGTCGGCCGTGTGCTGGTCGTCCTCACTGGCCCCGCAGATCAAGACCGATGTCAGCGTGGGAACGTTCTTCGGGCGCGGCTCGGGCGAGTCGGTTCAGCTGGCCTTCCACGGCCCCGGCTTCGTCGTCGTCCAGCCAGCGGAGAACGCCGTCTACTCGGCGCCGTCGTCCTGACCGACGGCACCGCGAGCCGCAGCACACCCCGTTCGCCGCGCTCCGCCCCATTCGCTTCGGTGCGCGCACCCCGAGCCGCAGTTCGCCCCCGTGCAGGGGTGCGGAGTACGGCTCGTGGTGCGCGGTGTGGTCGGTGAGCGCCGCTGCCTCATCCCCGGTGGACGCGGTACTCGCGGAATGCGGGGAAGGCGAATGCGCAGACGCTGACGAGCGCGATCACGAGGATGCCGCCGCCGGCAGTGGCCACGGTCGTGGAGGTGAACTCCGCGGCAGCGCCGTGCAGGACGTCGGCCAAGCGGGGACCGCCGGCGACGACGACGATGAAGACGCCCTGCATCCGGCCGCGCATGTCGTCGCTGGCCGCCTCCTGGAGCATCGTCGAGCGGAATGCCGCGGAGATGATGTCGGCTCCCCCACCCACGGCCAGTCCGAGGATCGCCGCACCCAGGGCGAGAGTCCAGTAGCCTGCGGCGAGTTCGAGGGAGAGCCCGAACAGGGTCATCGCCGCGCCCCACACGATGATCGCCACGATCACCGCCAGACCCTGTCGTTCGACTCGGGAGACCCAGCCGGAGAAGATCCCCGCGATCCCGCTGCCGGCGGCCAGCGCGGCGAACAGCAGTGAGAAGACGATGCCGCCCTCGGGAGGGCCACCGAACGTCTCGGTCGCGATCTGGGGGAACAGCGCCCGGGGCATCCCGAACACCATCGCGATGACGTCGACGAGGAGGGAGACCATGACCACGACGTTGGTGCCCAGGTAGCGGAACCCGTCGACGACTCCCCGGAAGCCCGAGCGGGTGTGCGGCTGCCTCTCCGGCACCAGGGCCGGCAGGCGGAGGACCGCGTAGAGGGTGGTCATCAGGAACAGCGCGTCGAGGCAGTAGAGCAGCTGGTAGCCGAAGACGGGAATCAGGGCTCCGCCGATCACCGGTCCGGCGACCGCCCCGAGGGTGGCGACCGTCATGTTCAGCGAATTGGCCGCGGGCAGCAGGCTCAGCGGCACGATGGTCGGCAGCAGCGCCCCACGGGCGGGTTGGTTGAGACCGAAGAAGGCCTGCTGCAGGGCGAAGACGCTGAGCAGCAGCCACACGTTGCCCGTGTCGGCCAGGGCGAGGATCGCGAGGCCGACGCTGCTGAGGATCAGGCCCCCGGTGGACACGATGAGCAGGATCCGACGGTCGATGACGTCGGCCAGCGACCCACCCCAGAGACCGAAGATGATGAGGGGAACCAGACCGAAGATGCCGCTGAGACCGACGTAGCCGGAGGAGCCGGTGATGTGGAAGATCTGGGCCGGGATCGCGACCACCGTCATCTGTGCTCCCAGCACGGTGACGATGTTGGCCGTCCACAGCCTGCGGTAATGGGGGTACTTCAGGGGCCTGATGTCGGCGAAGAGCCTCACGGAAGCGTCATGCGGACCGGGGCATCACGCCGACTTCTTGGTTGTCCGTGCCTGTTCTCGGGGGATCAGGGTGGGGGCGACGTTGCTCTCGACGACGTCCTTGGTCACGACCACCTCGGCGACGTCCTCCCGCGAGGGGACGTCGAACATGACCGGCTGCAGGACCTCTTCCATGATGGAGCGCAGTCCACGCGCGCCGGTCCCCCGCAGCAGGGCGAGGTCGGCGATCGCCTCGAGTGCGTCGGTCTCGAAGCTGAGCTCGACGTTGTCGAACTCGAACATCCGCTGGTACTGCCTGACGAGGGCGTTCTTGGGCTCGGTGAGGATCGACATCAGCGCCGCCCGGTCGAGGTTGGAGACCGTGGCCAGCACCGGGAGGCGCCCGATGAACTCGGGGATGAGACCGAACTTGAGCAGATCCTCGGGCAGGATGTCGGCGTAGAGGTCCTCTTCGTCGTTCTTCGACTGCAGCAGCGCACCGAACCCGATGCCGTGCTTGCCCTTGCGACCGGCGACGATCTCCTCCATCCCGGCGAAGGCCCCGGCGACGATGAACAGGACATTGGTGGTGTCGATCTGCAGGAAGTCCTGGTGGGGGTGCTTGCGACCGCCCTGCGGCGGCACCGAGGCCTGAGTGCCCTCGAGGATCTTCAGCAGCGCCTGCTGCACGCCCTCGCCGGAGACGTCGCGGGTGATCGACGGGTTCTCGGATTTGCGGGCGATCTTGTCGATCTCGTCGATGTAGATGATGCCGTGCTCGGCCCGCTGGATGTCGAAATCAGCGGCCTGGATGAGTTTGAGGAGGATGTTCTCGACGTCCTCACCGACGTAGCCGGCCTCCGTCAGCGCGGTCGCGTCCGCGACGGCGAAGGGCACATTCAGGCGCTTGGCCAGTGTCTGGGCGAGGTAGGTCTTCCCGGACCCCGTGGGTCCGACGAGGAGGATGTTCGACTTCGAGATCTCGACATCGCCCTCGGCCGTCCCCAGTGTCTTGGTGTCCTCGCCGTTCGTCAGCGCACGAATGCGCTTGTAGTGGTTGTACACCGCCACCGACAGGGCCTTCTTCGCCGGCTCCTGGCCGACGACGTACTCCTGGAGGAAGTCGAAGATCTCCCGCGGTTTGGGAAGTTCGAGCTCGGCGTGGTCGGTCGTCGACTCGGTGAGCTCCTCTTCGATGATCTCGTTGCACAGGCCGATGCATTCATCGCAGATGTAAACCCCAGGTCCGGCGATGAGTTTCCGCACCTGCTTCTGGGACTTGCCACAGAAGTTGCATTTGAGCAGGTCTGCTCCGTCCGAACTGCGAGCCACTGTCACAACCTTTCGCCAGGGCGATCATCCCCAACTCTACCGCTCGTATTTCCTATACCTCAATAGCTTCCCATACGACACTGACACGTTGGCTGTGAAGTGTCATACGGTGTGTCGCCGCCCGGAGGGGTGCGACGAGAACGGGCCCGGACAGTCAGCGACTGCTCGGACCCGTTCGCGGTCTCAGATGACGCCCTTGCGCGAGGTCAGCACCTGGTCGACGAGGCCGTAGTCCTTGGCCTGCTCGGCGGTGAGGAACAGGTCGCGCTCGATGTCGTTGGAGACCTGCTCGGGGGTCTTGTTCGAGTGCTTCGACAGCGTCGACTCCAGCCACTGGCGCATCCGCAGCACCTCGGCGGCCTGGATCTCGATGTCGGAGGCCTGGCCCTGGCCCTGCCCCTGCATCGCCGGCTGGTGGATGAGGACACGCGCATTGGGCAGCGCCAGCCGCTTGCCCGGTGCACCCGCGGCCAGCAGGACCGCGGCGGCCGAGGCCGCCTGGCCCAGGCACACGGTCTGGACCTCGGGCTTGATGTACTGCATCGTGTCGTAGATGGCGGTCAGCGCGGTGAACGAGCCGCCGGGCGAGTTGATGTAGAGCGTGATGTCACGGTCAGGATCCTGCGATTCGAGCACGAGCAGCTGGGCCATCACATCGTCGGCGCTCGTGTCGTCGACCTGAACGCCGAGGAAGATCACGCGATCCTCGAACAGCTTCGTGTAGGGGTCCTGGCGTTTGAAACCGTAGGGGGTCCGCTCCTCGAACTGCGGCATCACGTAGCGCGACTGCGGCATCTGACCTGCGGTTGACCCTGGCATAAGATTCATACTGTTCATTCTTCCTTGGCTCGCACTCACTTGTCGTTGACGTCGGACGAACGGGTCACCATCTTGTCGATGAAGCCGTACTCGAGCGCTTCCTCGGCGGTGAACCAGTGGTCGCGGTCGTTGTCCTTGAGGATCTGCTCGAGGGACTTCCCGGTCTGCTCGGCGGTCAGCTCCGCCATCTGCCTCTTCATGTGGAGGATCAGCTCGGCCTGGATCTTGATGTCGGTGGCGGTGCCGCCGATGCCGCCCAGCGGCTGGTGCATGAGGATCCGGGCGTGCGGAGTCGCGTAGCGCTTGCCCTTGGCCCCGGAGGAGAGCAGGAACTGTCCCATCGAGGCGGCCATTCCCATCGCGACGGTCGCGACGTCGGGCTTGATGTACTGCATCGTGTCGTAGATCGCCATTCCCGCGGTGACCGAGCCGCCCGGCGAGTTGATGTAGAGCCAGATGTCCTTGTCCGGATCCTCTGCGGCCAACAGCATCATCTGCGCGCAGATCGCATTGGCGTTGGAGTCGCGCACTTCCGAGCCCAGCCAGATGATGCGCTCCTTGAGCAGGCGGTTGAAAATATGGTCGTCGAGACCCATTCCCGCACCGGCATCGAGGCCGACGGGGGCTGTCATTTCGTGTGCGCTCACGTTTCACTCCTGTAGGTTTGTTGGCTTGATATGGACTCTAACTGCTCGCCGGGGGGTTTTAGTCCGCCGCGGTGCCTGTGTTCGCCCTCAGCGTGATCGGCCGTCGCCGAGGTGATGCGGTCGACGGGACGCGGATGTGAAACGGTGGGCACAGGTCGACCCTGTACCCACCGTTTCAGTTCTCACCACCGCCGAGGCGGAGTGAGCCCTCAGTTCTTCTCGTCGTCCTCGGCCTCAGTGGCGTCGACGACCTCGGCCTCGGAGGCGACGACCGCGTCATCCTCGTCCCCGGCCTCGCCCGAGCCGGCCTCGTCGGCGGCGGCCTCATCGCCGGGAGAGGTGAACTCCTCCATGTCGATGACGTTGCCCTCGGTGTCCTTGACGACGGCCTGGGCGAGGACCGCGGCGAGTGCCTTGCGCCGGGAGACCTCGCCGACCAGGGCGTTGACCTGGCCGGAGCTGTCGAGCATCTGGGCGAACTCGTTCGGGTTCATCCCGTACTGCTGGGAGGCCGAGATCAGGTACTCGATGAGCTCGGGCTGGGTGACCTCGACCTGCTCGGCTTCGGCGATCGCATCGAGGATGAACTGCGTGCGCAGGTTGCGCTCGGTCTCCTCGGTGACCTCCTGGCGGTGCTCGTCGTCGTCCGTGCGGTTCTCCGACTCGAGGTGACGCTCGACCTCGTCGGCGACGATCTTGGCCGGAACCGGCACGTCGAGGGTCTCGAGCAGGACCTCGAGGACCTTGTCGCGCGCCTCGGCGCCCTGAGCGAACTCCTTCTGCTTCGCGGCCTGTTCGCGCAGGTCGGCCCGCAGCTCCTCGATGGTGTCGAATTCGCTGGCGAGCTGGGCGAAGTCGTCGTCGGCCTCGGGCAGCTCGCGCTCCTTGACGGCCTTGAGGGTGATCGTGACCGTGCCGGTCTCACCGGCGTGCTCGCCACCGGCGAAGGTGGTCTCGAACGTGGTGGTCTCGTCGGCGGACAGGCCCTCGAGCGCTTCATCCATGCCCTCGAGCATGGTGCCGGCGCCGACCTGGTAGGAGATGTCGGAGGCCGTGTCGATCTCCTCTTCGCCGATGTGGGCGACGAGGTCGAGGGTCACGAAGTCGTCCTTGGCGGCGGGACGGTCGACCGCGGTCAGGGTGCCGAAGCGCGAACGCAGCTGCTCGAGCTCGTTCTCGACGTCGTCGTCGGTGACCTCGATCGGGTCGACCTCGACGGTGATCGTGTCGTAGGAGGGCAGTTCGACGGTGGGACGGATGTCGACCTCGACCGTGAAGCCCAGGTCGCCCTCCTCGGTGCCGTCGAGCCCGGGGACCTCGGAGATCTCGACCTCGGGCTGGCCCAGGGGGTTGATCTCGTTCTCTTCGACTGCCTGACGGTAGAAGCCGTCGAGCCCGTTGTTGATGGCTTCCTGGATCACGGCGGGACGACCGATGCGCTGGTCGATGATGCGTGCCGGGACCTTGCCCTTGCGGAAACCGGGAACAGTGACCTGTCCCCCGATGGTCCTGTAAGCCTCGTCGACACTCGGCTTGAGTTCGGCGTAAGGGACTTCCACGCTGATCTTGACCCGGGTCGGGTCGAGTTGCTCGACGGAGCTCTTCACAGTGTGACCTTTCAAATTCGACAGTCATGCTTAATCGGCCACAACGTGACCTACAGGAAGGGAGGCGGCGCTGCCGGATCAGGCATCGTGCCACCAAACGCAGTCTCCAATCCTACGCGAAAGCGAGCGGAAAACACGAAATCGGCTCACCCGTCGCCGGGCCCCGCCCCCGGCCGGACTCGCCCGCGCCGAGGATGGAGCTCGTCGAGGCAGAGGACGACATTGGCGGCCGTCCACGCCAGAGGTGCCACCGATGCTCCCGCTCCATCGGCGCCGACCTTCTCCGGCAGCGATCCCGCCGAGGTCCGATGCCGCTCCAGCCAGTCGAGGATGCCCTCGGCCTGAGAGCCTGCGCCCGACCGCGCGTAGGCGAGGCCCATGAGTGAGGTCGACGGGGTCCAGCTGGCCCGGTCGAAGAGCCACCCCTGTCCCGGCCGGATGCCGCCGGCCGGCTGTTCCAGCACCTCCCAGACGTCGTCGAGGGTGGTCACGTCGATGCCGCCGTCGACCCCGGCGGCGGGCAGGTACGCGGCCGCCGAGTCGAATCCGCCGGTGGTGGGATAGCGCTGCGGGCCGGTGGCGATGAACATCCGGCGGAAGGTGTCGTGGAACGCCTCCGCGCTCTCGGCTGCGGCCGTCGCTCCGCCGGGCAGTCGGTCGGCGAGCTCGGGGCGCCGACTCGTCATCTCCGCCAGATGGTGCAGTCCGATCAGGGTCGGGGCGGCGATCCCGAGCGTCACCCGTGATTCCCTCACCTCCCAGTAGTCGGAGGAGGCCGGCGGCAGACGCCGCCCGTGATCGGTGCGCGTCTGGAGGATGGCCGATGAGCGTGAGAGCAGCGGAGTCATCGCCTCCAGGACGATGGACTCCCCCGGCGCCTGACCGCCGCTCGAGTCCTGACCGGCGGTCGCCTCGTTCGAACGCGTGGCGGTCGCCTCGTTCGACCGGGCGGCGGAGTGGACCTCGGACACGGCCCACAGCAGGAGGCCGACGGAGTCGAACTGCGGCGGCCGATCGTCCGGGACCCCGTTGCCCTCGGACAGGTAGCGAGCGGCGAAGGAGCCGTCGGCCCGCTGCAGGCTCTGCACGTGGAGCAGATGGTTCCAGGCCAGGGCCCCGTGCCCGACTCGGGCCAGGGCCACGGCGGCGAAGGCCGCGTCGCGGGGCCAGATGTAGCGCCAGTGAGGGGCCCAGCTGGCGACCGGAGCGGGCAGGGAGTCGCTGAGAACCCAGAGGTCGAGCAGGGCGGAGACGGCAAGGGGCCGGCGACGCGCGGGCAGTGATGCGAGCCAGGGAGCGCAGACTCGCAGGAACTCCCTCTGCCGCAGTCCGGGGCCGAGTTCGGCGAGGGCGGGAGAGACCCGGGAATCAATCGGCAGGTGCCGTGCCTCGGCGAGGGCGCTGCGCTCCTTCACCGAGGTGAACGCCACGGTCACGGAGCGGACAGGATCGGGGGCGGCCGCCTCAGCGAGGACCTTCCCGCCCGCCGCCCAGCCGACGCCGAGCAGTCCGGCACCGGCGACGGCCCCGGTGAGGGCATGACGCCGATTCGGACCTGCGGCCGAACCGCCTCGTGAGGAATCCATCGGCCCTCCCGCCGGGGACAACGAAAAACCGGCCGGACCATGTGGTCCGGCCGGGCTCGGAGGGGATGACGGGAATCGAACCCGCACCATCAGTTTGGAAGACTGAGGCTCTACCATTGAGCTACATCCCCGTGCTGCGAATATGACTATAGTCGAGTTGCAACTCGTCGTCCAAATCGCCGCCACATGACCCGCATCACACCTCTGCGACGGCCGTGCGCGGGCGGTTCTGTGACCTGCGACCTATTCTCGTCATCGGCCGATGACGGCGTGCATCCACCCCCTCCTTGTGGTTAGATTGTCTTCGTCGCGGGATGTGGCGCAGCTTGGTAGCGCATCTGTTTTGGGAACAGAGGGTCGCAGGTTCAAATCCTGTCATCCCGACGATTGTGAAGCCGTTCGGACTCAGTGTCCGGGCGGCTTCTTCTGTCGATGGCGAACGGAGCCGGTCGAGCTCCGCGGGGGAAGGAAATCGGATGGCGAGGAAGTCGCAGGCACAGTCGTGGCGGGCACAGTCGTCGGAAGGCGGGGCGCTGCGCATCGGCACCGACGGCGCTGCCAGGAAGAACCCCGGGCCGGCAGGCTGGGCCTGGGTCGACGAGCACGGCCGCTACGCGGCGGGATCGTGGTCGAGGGCCACGAACAACGTCGCCGAGCTCACCGCGATCAAGATGGCGTTGGCCGATCATCCCGACACTCCCCTGGTCCTCGAATCGGACAGCCAGTATGCGATCAACTGCATCACGAAGTGGGCTCCCGCCTGGCGACGCAGCCCTGCCAAGGCGGAGGGCAAGAAGAACCTCGACCTCATCTTCTCGATCCTCGACCTGCTCGAGGACAGGCAGCACCCCGTCGAGTTCGTGTGGGTCCGCGGGCATGACGCGACCAACGCCCACCCGCTCAACACGGCCGCGGACCTGCTCTCGGCACAGTTCGCTGACCTGCGCACCGATACGGCGCGGGTGACAGGGAACCACGAGATCGATTGGTCGTCCCGTCCCGGCGCGGACACCGGTGGCGGGTCAGGTGCGAGGCCGCGGAAGGACGCCAAGGACAGCACGGGGAAGCAGAAGCGTCGGCGGAAGGGGCCGTGGGCGACGCAGACGGAGATCGGTGCGGAACTCGGCCTGTCCTCCATTGCCGTGGGCAAGAGGCTCGAGCGTTTGGGTCTGCGCGCGGACAAGCAGGCCACCCAGGTCGCGCTCGACGATGGTCTGGCGAAGGCCCGGACGATGAAGACCGGCACCACCTTCTATGTCTGGCACTCGGCGAAGGTCACCCCGCTGCTCAGTGCCGCCGAGTGACCGAACGCGTTCGAGTTTCGCTGCACGTTCGGGCCCCGCCCTCGCCGAGGTGCTTGGGTCGTGACCGGACGCCGTTGGGCGTTCGTGTCAAGGTTGCGTGACCGGACGGAATTCTCGTGTCCGTGCCGACGGATAGTGTCGGGTCATGGACGCACACCCCGTGCCCGATGCCCTCACCGAGGCGGCCCGGTTCAGTGCGCTCCTGCGTGACCTCGGCCCCGCCGCCACCGAAGACGAGACCCTGGCCCGGATCACCGTCTTCGAAGAGCTCAAAGCCACCCTCACCGCGGCCCAGGCCCAGGAAGCCGTCGCCTTCGCGCAGCTGCGGATCACCCGCGACCGGCTCAACAATGTCCCGGTGCACAAGCAGGGCATCCG
>JAPSIC010000004.1 GCA_031179165.1 Brevibacterium sp. | reverse complement strand
TCGACAATGTCGAAAGGGGTGGGTGGACGACCGATCCTCTTGGCCAAGGTGTGCTCCTTCTGAATGCGTTTCCCAGCCCGACCCTCCTGGTCAGGCTGGGTGTTGCACTAGAAGTTGGAAACCGCCTTTGGTGAAACGGCACAAACTACACGAACTTTTCATTGGATCGCACTAACTGCACATAAGTCGGCTCGGCTACAGCAGTTGCCGCCCCGCGGTCGCGATACAGCGGCTGCTGGCTCGCGGCCGAGACTGATGGCGGTCGTTGATGAGACGCAGTGGCGCCGCTTACACTCTTCTGTGGTCGGACCATATGGTCCGACCACAATGATCGACAAGAGACACGACCAGCTCAGCCGCCTTCTCAAGGGAGAGAACTTTGACCGCCACCTCCACGGAAGACCCGCACAAGCTCAACTACCGCGTGCTGCTGGGCAGCCTCAGCGGCAGCGTGATCGAGTGGTTCGACTTCCTCATCTACGGCACCGTCGCCGCTCTCGTGTTCAACAAGCTCTTCTTCCCCAGCGACAGCGAGTTCGTCTCGACGATGCTCGCCTTCGTCTCCTTGTCGCTCACCTTCTTCTTCCGCCCCCTTGGAGGAGTGATCTTCTCCCACATCGGCGACCGCATCGGCCGCAAGAAGACGCTCTTCATCACGCTGCTGCTGATGGGCGGGGGCACGGTGGCGATCGGCCTGCTGCCCGACTACGCGGCGATCGGCATCGCCGCCCCGATCCTGCTCATCTGCTTTCGCATCCTCCAGGGCCTCGGAATCGGCGGCGAGTGGGGTGGGGCGCTGCTGCTGGCCTACGAATACGCCCCGAAGAATCGACGCGGACTCTACGGGGCTGTGCCGCAGATGGGGATCAGCCTCGGCATGCTGCTGGCGGCGGCCGTCGTCGCGCTGCTCACCCAGCTGCCCGAGGACCAATTCATGACCTGGGGATGGCGAGTGCCCTTCGTGGGCAGCATCGTGCTCGTGTTCGTCGGCCTGTGGATCCGCAACGGACTGGACGAGACCCCCGAGTTCAAGCGCATCCGTGAAACCGGAGCTCAATTGAAGCTTCCGATCAGGGAGGTCGTGACCAAGCACTGGGGCGCCGTTCTCGTCTCGATCGGCTCGAAGGCCGCCGAAACCGGCCCGTTCTACATCTTCGGCACCTACGTCGTCGCCTACGCGACCGCTGTCCTCGGCGCCCGCGACAATGTCGTCCTGCTGGCCGTCGCGACCGCCGCGCTCGTCGCCACGATCTGGATGCCGATATTCGGCGCCATCTCGGACCGCATCTCGCGCGCACTCCTCTACCGCTGGTCCGCTGCCGCGACCATCGTGCTCGTGGGGCCCTACTACCTGATCCTCAACACGGGCGAGGCGTGGGCGCTGTTCGTCGCCACGATCCTCGGCTTCGGCCTGCTGTGGGGCAGCGTGAACGCGATCCTCGGAACCGTGATCGCGGAGAACTTCGCCCCCGAGGTCCGCTACACCGGCGCATCGCTGGGCTACCAGCTCGGTGCCGCGGTGTTCGGAGGCACCGCACCCCTGATCGGAGCCTGGCTGCTCGAGATCAGCGGCGGTCAGTGGTGGCCGATCGCCGTCTACGTCGCCGTGTGCGCCGCGATCTCCATCATCGCCTCTCTCTTCATCAGGCGAGTCGCCCACCGAGAAGAAGCGGCGCCGATCAGGGAATTCGCCTCTTCCGTTCAATAGACTTGTCCCATCTCCTCACAGTTAGGAACACCATGGTCCAACGACAGTTGCCTCGTCCGTCCGAACTCTTCGAGCTCATGCAGTTCAAGAAGCCGCAGCTGAATGGGAAGAAGCGGCGATTGGATTCGGCGCTCACCGTCTCCGACCTGCGCAGGATCGCCAAGCGACGCACGCCGGCCGCCGCCTTCGACTACACCGACGGGGCCGCCGACGCGGAACTGTCGATGAATCGCGCCCGTCAGGCCTTCGAGGACATCGAATTCCACCCCGACATCCTCAAGCCCGCCGAGCACGTCGACACCAGCCTGGAGATCCTCGGCGGCCGTTCCGCACTGCCGTTCGGCATCGCTCCTACGGGGTTCACCCGCCTGATGCAGACCGAAGGCGAGGTGGCCGGTGCCGGAGCCGCAGGAGCCGCGGGCATCCCGTTCACGCTCTCGACCTTGGGCACCACCTCGATCGAGGACGTGAAGACGGCGAATCCGCACGGCCGGAACTGGTTCCAGCTCTACGTGATGCGCGACCGGGAGATCTCCTACGGCCTCGTCGAACGGGCCGCGGCCGCCGGATTCGACACGCTCATGTTCACCGTCGACACCCCGATCGCCGGGGCACGGCTGCGCGACACCCGCAACGGCTTCTCGATCCCGCCGCAGCTGTCGCTGAAGACCGTTGCGAACGCCATCCCGCGCCCCTGGTGGTGGTACGACTTCCTGACCACGCCGAAGCTCGAGTTCGCTTCGCTGTCCTCGACCGGCGGCACCGTCGGAGATCTGCTCAACGCCGCGATGGATCCCACCATCTCGTACGAGGATCTCCAGGTGATCCGCGAGATGTGGCCGGGCAGGCTCGTGATCAAGGGCGTGCAGAACGTGCCCGACGCGGTGAAGCTCATCGAGGCGGGCGTCGACGGCATCATCCTGTCCAACCACGGCGGACGTCAGCTCGACCGCGCCCCCGTTCCGTTCCACCTGCTGCCGCAGGTCGTGCGCGAGGTCGGCCGCGACGCCACGGTGATCGTCGACACCGGCATCATGAACGGGGCCGACATAGTCGCCGCGGTGGCGCTCGGTGCGAAGTTCACGCTGGTCGGCCGCGCCTACCTCTACGGGCTCATGGCCGGCGGCCGGGAGGGCGTCGACCGCATGATCGAGATCCTCAGCGGGGAGATCAGGCGCACGATGACCCTCCTCGGCGTCGCCTCGCTCGAGGAGCTCGAACCCCGCCACGTCACCCAGCTGCGCCGCCTGGCCCCGGTGGCAGGCGAACCGGCGAACTTCCCGGAATTCAGCTGAGCCCACCGAGGCGGCCGGCCCTCGACGACGGGCCGGCCCTGGACGGCGCAATCCGCGACTGCGAGGATGATTCCATGGCAGAGAACAGCGATGACCAGGCAGGCGGCGCGGCGGTGAGCGGCGCTCGGTGGACGCAGGAACCCGCCGGACTGCTGCGCGTGGAGGAGGGCTTCCGCCTCGACGCGGTCGACACGCGAGCCACTCCCGGCTACGCCGGCGACAAGAAGACGGCCGGCCATGACCTCGCCTCCTGCGGGCGCGAACTCGGTGACCTGCAGGAGCGCCTCTACGCCGCCCATCACGAAGCCGACTCGGGTCCGTCGGTGCTGCTCGTGCTCCAGGCGATGGACACGGCGGGCAAGGGCGGGATCATCCGCCACGTCGTGGGGGCTGTCGATCCGCAGGGGATCGAGCTGGCGGCATTCAAGGCGCCGACCGAGGAAGAGCTCGCCCATGACTTCCTGTGGCGGGTGCGTCGGCAGGTGCCGGGCCCGGGGATGATCGGGGTCTTCGATCGTTCTCACTATGAGGACGTCCTCATCGGCAAGGTCCGCGAGCTGGCCGACGCCGAGGAGATCGAACAGCGGTATCAGGCCATCAACGATTTCGAGGCGGAGCTCGCCGAGGCGGGGGTGCGGATGGTCAAGGTCATGCTGCACATCTCGCCCGACGAGCAGCGCGACCGTCTGCTCAAGCGCCTGGACCGCCCCGACAAGCACTGGAAGTACAACCCCGGCGACGTCGACGAGCGGCGGCTGTGGCCGGACTACATGGCCGCCTACCAGGCGGTTTTCGATCGCACATCGACCGACGCGGCTCCGTGGTTCGTCGTGCCCGCGGATCGGAAGTGGTACTCGCGGCTGGCCGTCCAGCGTCTCCTGCAGACCGCCCTCGAGGTCATCGACCCGCAGTGGCCGGCCGCTGACTTCGACGTCGAGGTGGAGAAGCAGCGGCTGCTCGCCACCTGAACGTCGTCAGCGACGGATGCTGAAATCGACCCTCGTCTCGTGCTCCACGGTCCGTGAGACGGTGCAGTACTTGTCGTGGGAGAGCCCGACGAGTCTCTCCACCCGAGAATCGGCGCGGCGGCCCGCCTCGTCGTCGGGGAACTCGAGCCGGAAATCGAGGTGGACATTGTCCAACCGTGATGCGCCGTCCTCGTCGAGCTTCTCCGCCGTCGCCGAGACATCGAATCGCGTCGGTTCGGTGTGTCTGCTGGTCACCGTGTCGACATCGATCGACGAGCAGCCGGCCACGGCGGCGAGCAGGAGCTCGACGGGCGTCATCAGGCCCTCGCCCCGCCCGAACTCGATGCTGGCTCCGCTCGGCGCGGTGGCGCGATAGTGGTTCTCGGCGATTCTGGTCAGTTCGATGCCACGGGTGTCTTCGCTCATGTGCTCATCGTGTCAGGTATCGCCCCCGCAGTGAAGCAGGCCCCCGCAGTGTAGCCGTCCGGCAGTGAAGCCGCCCCCGCAGTGCAGCCGCCCACCGGGAATTACCAGGGAGGAGATGGTCGGTTCTGCGGGCCGAGTTCGACCATCTCCTCCCTGGAAACCCGCACCTTGACACCGGGCCCTGCTGCGATCAAGGTGGTGACATGGGTCACTCGGGCTCGCGGTCGAGGCCGAGTCGAACCTCAGCACACATTTCCTCCCATCCCCGCGCGTGAGCGCACACTCCCACCGAGAGGCCATCATGACCGAGATCTTCGTCAACCTGCCGACCACCGACCTCGAGAGGGCGAAGGCCTTCTACACCGCGTTGGGCACCGAGATCGTGCCCGAGTTCACGGACGAGAACGCCGCCTGTGTGAAGTGGGACGACAACGTCTTCTTCATGATTCTCACCAAGGAGTACCTGGGGACGTTCACGGACAAGCCCATCGCCGACCCGCACTCCACCGCGCAGGTGCTCACCGCGCTGAGTCGGCAGTCCCGGGAGGAGGTCGACGCCATGCGCACGACGATCCTCGACTCGGGCGGGGGAGAGAACAAGGAGCCGCAGGACTACGGCTTCATGTACTCGATCAGCATGACCGACCCCGATGGCAACATCCTCGAGTTCATGTGGATGGATCCCGTGGCCGCGGAGAAGGGCCCCGAGGCGTTCATGGCCGAGCAGTCCCAGGGCTGAGCAAGCTCAGCGCGGGGCGGCGACGACGTCGAGGACGGCGGGGCCGTAGCGTTCGAGCTTCTTCAGGCCCACACCGCTGACCCCGCCGAGCTCGGCGATCGACGTCGGGCGAGCCTCGACGATTCCGTACAGAGTGGCGTCCGGGAAGACGACGTAGGCGGGCACGCCCTGCTCCTTGGCCTGCTCGGCCCGCCAGGAGCGCAACGCCTCGAACAGGGCGGAGTCCGCGGCGTCGAGTGCCGCCGCCGGGTCGCCTCGGCGCTTGGAGCCGCCCTTCTTCGCTCCCGCTCCGCCCGACTTCCGGACCGGGTCCACGCGCAGGAACACCTCTGCCTCACCGCGCAGGACGGGTCCGGTGTCCTCGCCGAGGACGAGCACCCCGTAGTCCCCGTGCGATTCGAGGAGGCCCCGCGCGAGCACCTGCCTGATCACGGTCTTCCACTCGGCTTCACCGAGGTCGGCGCCGATGCCCCAGACGCTTAAGCTCTGATGGGCGCTCGCCCGGGAGCGCTCGTTGTCGTTGCCCCGCAGGACGTCGATGATCTGGCCGGCGCCGAAGCGCTGACCCCGTTCGCGGTCGAGGCGGATGACCGCCGACAGCAGCTTCTGCACCGCGACCGTCGCGTCCCAGGTCACGGGTGGGGTGGCGCAGGTGTCACAGTTGCCGCAGGGCCGTGAGTCCTCGTCGAAGTAGCGCAGCAGCTGGACCCGCCGGCAGTCGACCGTCTCGCACAGGGCGAGCATCGAGTCGAGATGGGACATGGCGCGGCGCTTGAACACCTGATCGCCCTCACCGGATTCGATCAGCCGGCGCTGGGACACGACATCGCCGAGGCCGTAGACCATCCACGCGTCGGCCGGCAGGCCGTCTCGTCCGGCGCGGCCGGTCTCCTGGTAGTAGCCCTCGACGCTGCGAGGCAGATCGAGGTGGGCGACGAAGCGGACGTCGGGTTTGTCGATTCCCATCCCGAAGGCGATCGTCGCGACCATGACCAGGCCGTCCTCGCGGAGGAACCTCGCCTGGTTCTCGGCGCGCACCTCGGCGGGCAGGCCCGCGTGGTAGGGCAGAGCCGGGATCCCCCTGGCCACGAGCGCCTCGGCGAGCTGATCGACCCCGCGGCGGGAGAGGCAGTAGACGATCCCCGAATCGCCGGGATGCTCGGTGGTGATGAAGCTGAGCAGCTGTGAGCGGGCGGATTTCTTCGGCTCGATCCGGTAGGTGATGTTCGGCCGGTCGAAGCTCGCCACGAAGTGCTCGGCGTCCTCGAGATGCAGTCGCGCGGTCAGCTCGGCATGCGTGGCCGGGGTGGCCGTGGCCGTCAGCGCGATGCGCGGGACGTCCGGGAACCGCTGCGCCAGCACGCCCAGGCCGAGGTAGTCGCTGCGGAAGTCATGGCCCCACTGGGAGACGCAGTGGGCCTCGTCGATGGCGAACAGCGCCACCTCGGCGCGTTCGAGCAGCGCCATGGTCCGCGGCAGGACGAGGCGTTCGGGCGCCAGGTAGAGCAGGTCGAGCTCGCCGTCGAGGAGCCTGCGCTCGACCTCCTGGGCCTGGTCGAAGTCGAGGGTCGAGTTGAGGTAGGCGGCACGGACGCCGAGGTTGTCCAGCGCCGCGACCTGATCGGCCATGAGCGCGATGAGCGGGGAGATGACGACTCCCGTCCCGGGACGCACGAGGCTGGGAATCTGATAGCACAGGGATTTGCCGCCGCCCGTCGGCATCAGGACCACGGCATCCCCACCGCCGACGAGGTGGTCGACGACGGCCGCCTGCTGGCCGCGGAACTCCTCATACCCGAAGACATCGCGAAGAACGTCGAGCGGAGATGTCGTGGGAGCGGAGGTCATGCCTCCAGCCTAGTGGACGCCTCTGACGCGACCCAACGGCCGCCGGCCCGGTGCGAGGTCCGTCGCACGCGCTAATCTGAGAGGCAGGACCGCCGCCGGACCGAGGCGAGACGAGCAGGCCGCGGCAGCCTGAAGCCGACCAGGACACGATATGAGGAGCGGGCATGGAAGCGAACCGACGCACCATCATCAGGGGAGCGGGCGCGGCAGGCGTCATCGGCGGCACGGCGGCGTTCACCTCGGCGTGCGGAGCCGACGACCAGGGACAGGAGCCGGGTCAGGGACAGGAATCGGGCCAGGCCGGGGCGGCGAGCATCCCGGCCGGCGATGTCCCGGTCGGTTCGGGCACCGTCGTCGATGAGACCTACGTCGTCACCCAGCCGAAGGCCGGAGAGTTCCATGCCTTCACCTCCGTGTGCACCCACCAGGGCTGCCAGGTGCGCACGGTGACCGAGGAGCAGATCGTGTGCCCGTGTCATGGTTCGCAGTTCTCGACGACCACCGGCGAGGTGATCGAGGGTCCCGCGACGAAGCCGCTGCAGGCGTTCACGGTGGAGGAGTCGGACGGAACCCTGACGATCTCCTGACGGCCCCGGTCCACGACACAGCAATGCGGTCGGGCGCCTTGTCAGATGGCGTGAAATTCGCAACTCCAGGCGCCTCAGCGTCCGACACGGGCACGGGGAAGTCACTAGACTGAACCCGTGATGAGTACCGACGAACCGCGCACAGCGCCCACCCGGACCCTCGCCGAGGCGAAGGCACTGGGGACGCCCATGATCATCCGTGGGATCCTCGGCGTGCTCTTCGGCTTCGCGACCGTCTTCTGGCCGCGGGACTCCCACACTCCCACGCAGCTGTCCCTGCGCGTCGACGTCGTCGACGTCCTCAGCATCAGCTACCTGGTGCTGTTCGCGCTCGCCCTCGTCTACCAGGCCTTCCGTGCCCCGTTGAGCGTGCGCACGGCGATGCTCGGCCAGGCGGTGATCGCCATCCCGGCGATCGTCTTCCTGTTCCTCGCCGACCACCCCTCCGAGCTGCGGGCGGCGCTGAGCATCTGGGCGCTGCTGCACGGCCTCCTCGAACTGTGGAACTACCGGCAGCTCAAGTCCCACCCGATGGCGTCGGACTTCCTCATCTCCGCCGGGTGCCACGGTCTGCTCGGGATCATCCTCATCTTCGGCGATGACTTCCAGGCGCTGGCGATCCTCGGCTTCACCGGGGCCGCCACCCTTATCGCCGGCGTGATCTTCATCATCGGCGGCTACTCCCGCCTGAGCAGGGCGAAGCAGGCCCGGACGGCGGCCGCCGGCATCGACTCCCACGACACCGATCCGCACCCCGCATCCCGTCCCGACGAAGACTCCTGAGAATGGAAGCCCGAGGTGACATGAGTACTGTCGAACACGACTACGATCACGTTTCCCCGCTCATCCCCGTGGCCGCGTCGGTCCCCTCGTCGGGACTCCTCGGCGATCTCGCCGAAGCCAGCCGCGAGCTCCCTCCCGAACTCTTCCGCAGGCTGTTCGAGGTCTCCCGCTCTCCCTCCCTCCTCGTCGCCACCGACTACGACGGCACGATCGCCCCGATCGTCGACCACCCCAGCCAGGCCTTCCCGCTCGACTCCTCCGTCGACTCGATGCGCGCGCTCGCGACGCTGCCGTCCACCTCGGCGGGGGTCATCTCGGGTCGCAGCCTCCGCGACCTCGCGGCCATGTCCCGACTCCCGCGGGAGGTCCACCTGTTCGGATCCCACGGCGGGGAGACGGACACGGCGGCCCTCGACGCGCTCAGCCCCGAGCAGCTGACGATCCTCACCGACTTCCGCCGGGACCTCGTCGATGTGCTGCCCCTGGGCCTGATCGAGCACAAGACGACGGGCGCCGCCGTGCATCTGCGCGGCCTGCCCGAACCCGAGCAGCGCCGCATCGAGCTCGTCGTCGACGAGCTCGTGCGGACCCACAGGATCTACGCCACCCGCGGGAAGCAGGTCATCGACCTCGCCGTGGTGCCGTCCTCGAAGGCGGAGGCGCTGCAGCGCCTGCGCGAGCAGGTCGGCGCCGAGGTGGTCGTCTTCATCGGCGATGACATCGCCGATGAGAAGGCGCTGGAGACGCTGGGCGAACTCGACCTCGGGCTCAAGGTCGGATCCGAGCCGACCGAGACCCATGCGCAGTTCCGCCTCAACACACCCGAAGAGGTCTCGATCGTCCTGTCGGCGATCTTCGAGATGCGCAAGTCGTGGCTGTTCGGACGGCAGGCCACGCCGATCCACCGTCACAGCATGCTCGGCAACGGGCAGTCGACGGCTCTCGTCGACCCCTTCGGCAGCATCTGCTGGATGCCGCACCCGCTGCCGCATTCGGCGTCGATGTTCTCCGAGATCCTCGGCTCCGAGGCGGCCGGCTACTTCGCCGTCGAAGCCGCCTCGGGGGCCGCGCCGCTGACCCAGCGCTACCTCACCCACACGACGATGCTCGAGACCCGGTGGGCGGGGCTGAGCTGCATCGACTACCTCGCGCCGGTGGAGACGAACAGCGACGACACGATCCTCGTGCGCGTGCTCTCCGGTGACGCTCCCGCCCGGATCCAGTTCGCTCCCCGTCTCGACTACGGAACCGTGTCGACCCGGATGGTCGTGACCCCTGACGGGGTCAGTGTGCTCGGCACCTCCGAGCCGATCCAGCTCTACGCCCCGGGTCTGACCTTCGACCTCCAGGAGGCGGGCGAGTCCCACACCGCCGAGGCTTTCGTCGTCCCGTCCGAGCAGCCGGGCGGAGTCGTCGTGCTCGTCCTCGCCTGCGGCAACGCCTCCGGTGACGCCCAGTACATGGCCACGGGTGGGGAGCACTTCGTGCGTGAGCGGGCGATGAACTTCTGGCGGAACTGGGTGGACACGCTCTCCGTTCCCAGCCACCACCGCGAGGAGGTGATCCGGTCGGCGATCACCCTGCGCGCACTGTGCCACGAACCCACCGGAGGCATCCTCGCCGCCCCCACGACCTCCCTGCCGGAGGGCATCGGCGGCGTCCGCAACTGGGACTACCGCTACACCTGGCTGCGCGACGGGTCGATGACCGCCCGGGCGCTGCTCTCGCTCGGATCCACCGCCGAGGCGGAGGGCTTCCTGTCCTGGCTGACCGGCATCCTCTCCCACACCGCGGCCCCCGAACAGCTCCACCCGCTCTACGCCGTCGACGGCTCGGCACTGACCACCGAGGCGGTGCTCGCGCACCTGCCCGGATACGCGGGCTCCCGTCCGGTGCGGGTGGGCAACGCCGCCGAGCACCAGGTCCAGCTCGACGTCTTCGGTCCGATCACCGAGCTCCTCGACGAACTCACCGAGCGCCTCGGCGAACTTCCCGAGGCCTACTGGACGCTGACCTGCCAGATGGTCGAGGCGGTGAGCAAGCGGTGGCTCGAAGCGGATCACGGGATCTGGGAGGCCAGGCGCCCGCCCAAGCACAACGTCTACACCCGCGTGATGTGCTGGGTGACCGTCGACCGGGGTCTGCGGATCGCCGAGCGCTTCGACCGGGAGCCGATCGGCGCCTGGCGTCAGCTGCGCGAGGAGATCGCCCACGACGTGCTCACCAACGGGTACGACGAGGAGGTCGGAGCCTTCACCGTCGCCTACGGGGAGAAGGACCTCGACGCGGCGTGCCTGTTCGTGGGTCTGAGCGGGCTGCTCGAGCCCGACGACCCCCGCTTCATCGCCACCGTCGACGCGATCGAGCGGGACCTGCGGGTGGGCCCGACCGTGTTCCGCTACCGCTACGAGGACGGACTGCCCGGGCTCGAGGGCGGGTTCCACATCTGCACCACCTGGCTGATCGAGGCGTTCATCAAGGTCGGCCGGATCGAGGACGCCTGGGACCTGTTCCGGCAGCTGGACAACCTGCTGGGGCCGACCGGCCTGCTGGCCGAGGAGTACGACCCGGTCGCCGAGATGCACCTGGGCAACCACCCCCAGGCCTACTCCCACCTCGGCTACATCCGCGTCGCGCAGCTCCTCGACGCCCACCGCCCGTCCTGAGCGGACCGGGCGCCTGCGGTCCACCACCCGTCCTGAGCAGACCGGGCGCCTGCGGCTGCCTCGGCGTCAGCGGGACGCCTCCGGGTGCGCGTGGTACCGCCTCGGCGTCAGCGGGACTCGAGGTACTGCCGCAGAGCCTGCTCCTGAGCCTCCTGATCGGGGAAGATCACCTCGGTGCGGGCGCCCCCGGTGACGGGATCATTGCTGAACACCAGGCGGATGCCGAGCAGCCGCGCCTGACCCTGGGCGATGACCAGACCCAGGCCCATCCCACCGCCGCCGGCGGACACGAAGCGCGTCGGGCCCGTGTCGACGATGTCGGGCGGGTATCCCGGCCCGGAGTCGGCGACGATGAGGCTGCGGGTGCTCGTCTCCAGCCGGATCGGGTCCGCGCCGTGCTTGATCGCGTTGACGAGCAGGTTGGACACGATGCGTTCGAAACGGCGGACATCGGTGACCAGCGTCGAGTTGAGCGCGGCCAGATGGGTGTCGACCCGGTGCCCGGCCAGGGCCCCCGAGGCGGTCATGGTGCCGAGCAGGGAGCGGATCGTCTGGTCGATGTCGACGCGGGTGAACTCCGGGTTGGCCCGTCCGGCGTCGAGCCGGGAGACCTCGAGCAGGTCTTCGACGAGGACCTGCATCCGCTGCACCCTGTCCTTGACGAGCTCGGCCGGCCGCGAGTCCTCCTGGAGCAGGTTGGCGGCGTTGACCAGCCCGGTCAGCGGGGTGCGCATCTCGTGGGCGAGGTCCGCGGTGAAGCGCTGTTCGGAGTCGATGCGTTCGGTCAGGCGGCTGACGGCGGTGTCGACCGCCGAGGCGAAGGCGGCGACCTCCTGATCGGATTCGTCGACGACGTCGGCGATCCGGATCGAGGTGTCACCGGCGGCGATCTTCCGGGCGGCCTGGGCACCGAGGGTCAGCCTCCGCGAGATCCGACCCGCCACCAGTGACCCGATGCCGCCGACGACGAGAGCCGAGCCGATCATCCCGACCAGCAGGGCCTGGTCGATGCGGCCGATGAGCTCCTGGCTGTCCTCGGTCGAGGCCCGCACCGAGATCACCTCGGTGTAGGTGCCGACCTCGATCGGAGCCGCCGCCCACACGATCTCCTCACCGTCGACCTCGGAGCGGATCGTCACGCTCTCGCCCTTGAGCGCGGCGGCCCGGGCGTCGGCGGGGAGCTCCGGATCGTCGATGCGGGCGTTGAGCGTGAGGACCCCGGTCTCGGAGAAGATCGTGACCGCGTTGCTCAGCTGTTCGGTCACGGTCGCCCGCATCCGGTCGTCCTCGGCCCGAGCGGCCGACTGACGCAGGATGATGCTGCAGGAGAGCACCGCGATGATCACGGAGGCGACGATGAGGAGGGAGATCTTCCAGCGCAGTGACATCGGATCAGCCCGCGAAGCGGTATCCGAACCCGCGCACGGTTTCGATCATGTGGGCGCCGATCTTCTTCCGCAGCCGCTGGATGTGGACGTCGACGACGCGGGAGTCGCCGGCCCACTCGTAGCCCCAGACCGTGAACGCGATCTTCTCCCGTGAGTAGACGTGCTCGGGCTGCTCGGTGAGCAGGAGCAGCACCCGCAGCTCGGTCGGGGTGAGGTGGACCTCCTCGCCGTCGACCTCGACGGTGAGCCGTCCGGTGTCGAGGACCAGGGACCCCAGCCGGGTCCGGAACGGTCCCAGCTCCGCGGTCCCGGCGGCCGGCTGCTGACCGGAGCCGCCCACGGTCGCCTCGGCGAGCCTGCCCGCCGAGGAGGGCCCGAGCGCGGTCGGTCCCTGCTGGGCCGGGCCACGGTGGGCGTGAGCCGCGTCGGGAGCGGCCGGGGAGCCCTCGGGGCGCGGCGGGACGGTGACCTCGGCAGAGGCGCCGAGGTACTCATCGGAATCGTGCTCGGGTGCCGAGGTGAACTTGCCGCCTTCGCCGAGGTAGGTGTCGTCGGCGCCCAGCTGCGCGCGCAGGCGGTCCCGGTTGTCCATCCCGGGGCTGGGTCCGAGCACCTCGGGAATGCCGTCCCCGGTGATCATCCCGCCGGGACCGATCACGGTCTCATGCGCCGAGGAGGTGCCCGTGGAAGGCGAGTAGCCGAGCCAGTCGGTGCCGGTCGTGATGAACCGCCTGACCACCGCGCGGATGCGGGCGTTGAGCACCTGCATGTCGAAGGGCTTGGTCAGGTAGTCGTCGGCCCCGGCCTCGAGTGCCTGGACGATGTCGATGGCGTCCGAGCGGGCGGAGATGATGATGATCGGAATGGATGAACGCTCGCGGATCGCCCGGCAGATGGAGGCGCCGTTCATGGTCGGCAGCATGAGGTCGAGAAGGAGCACGTCAGCACCATGGGCCGCGACGAACTCGTAGCCCTCACGGCCGTCGGCGAATGCAGACACCGTGTAATCGAACCGTTCGAGTCCGATCTGGGTTGTCTCCCGGATGACTTCGTCATCCTCAACCAGCACAATATGCATTATGTTTCTCCATTAAGACGCGTGAAGCGTTGACCCGGTTCAAACCTACCGTCATGGAGGCGGAAAACCTGCACCGACCAGCCAGACGGGCAGCAGGAATCGTCACCGTCGACGTACATCGCCTCCTGCACCACCAGTGTCCCATTCCTGCCGGGAGTGATGGTGAGCTGGTTTCCGGTCGCGATCAGCTCGAGTCTCGGCTTGCCGTCGGTATCGCTGACGACGACGGCGGCGATGGTCTCACTCATCTGCTTCGGGTTGGCCACGGTCGCCACCTGGAACTTCTGGTCGCCGCTGGTGAACGGCTTGGCGAACTCCAGGCAGTTCCCGCATTCGGCGATCACGGTCGCCGTCTCCGGCGCTTCGCCCGTCACGGCCGTCCCCGAGGTGGCCTTGATCTCCTTGCCGATCCGGGCGAGGCTGAATGGCTCGTCGGCGGGACCCGCGCTGTCCGCGGGCTGTTCGAAGGCCGTCGGCGAGGTGTCGTCGACGGGCTCGACCCGCAGGCCCTCGTCGGGGCCGCACGAACTCAGGGCCACCAGCGAGGCGGCCATGACGAGCGCGGCGATGAGCGTCTTGAGCGGAGGCGGTGCCTCCTCGGAGGTCCGCCATAAGGGGAGGGTCACGATGCCATTTTCGCCTGTCGCATGCGGGGAGTCCACCTGCCCGCCGAATATGACCCGTTCCGTCGCCGCGGGCGGACAGGCTGCGACAGGTTCGGCAGGGTGCCTGCCTGCCCGCGCGGACCGGTGTCTGCGGGAATCCGGAGTCCGGTCGGGGTGGCGCGGTGGAGTGATTCTCAGGCGGACTCGGTAGGCTGGGGCCATGGCTACGTCGAAATCACCCAAGAAGTCCTCCGGCTCCATGTCCTACAGGGACGCGTTGAAGGTGGGACTGGTCTGCGGTGTCGCGGTGCTGATCCTCTCGATCATCGTCACCCGAGCCTGGCAGGACTCGACCGCTCTGGGCCACAGCCTCATCTATGCGGCGGTCGCCTTCGCGGCGGTCAGCCTGACCGCCTGCGTCCTCAACTGGGCGATGCGCAATGACCGCCAGAACGATCAGAGCTTCCCGATCCTCAAGTAAGGGAGCCTGTTCGCCCTGGGGCGGGATGAACCGGCCGGGCGGCCGCGGTGCGGGCAGCTCCGGCAGCAGTCCGGGCTCGAAGCACGACGGTCGCGACGAAACCCGGTGCGCGACGGAACGCGGTGCGCGACGGAACGCGGTGCGCGACGGTTCCAGCTCTCACCGGGTGGACGCCCTGTGTCGCAGCGGTGAACATCGCTCCCGGCCGGCGGGAAAGTCGGACTTGTGAGCACGGGTCCAGTAAGGTTGAACGACGCGGCTTCGGGCCGACCACCACACAGGAGAACTTATGCAGGTTTGGCCGGGTACCCCCTATCCCCTTGGCGCCACGTACGACGGCTCCGGAACGAATTTCGCGCTCTTCAGCGAAGCAGCCGAATCGGTGGAGCTGTGCCTGTTCGACGACGACGGCACCGAGACTCGCGTCCCGGTGACCGAGTCGGACGCCTATGTCTGGCACTGCTACCTTCCGCAGGTGGAACCCGGCCAGCGCTATGGCTACCGCGTCCACGGCCCGTACGATCCGAAGCAGGGCCAGCGCTGCAACCCGAACAAGCTCCTGCTCGACCCCTATGCCAAGGCGATCGCCGGTGACATCGACTGGGACCAGGCGATGTTCTCGTACGAGTTCGGTTCGCCGGACACCCGCAACGACGCCGATTCCGCGAAGCACATGATGCACGGCGTCGTCATCAACCCGTACTTCGACTGGCAGGGCGACCGCGCCCCGAAGACCCCCTACTACCAGAGCGTCATCTACGAAGCGCACGTCAAGGGGCTCACCAACCGGCATCCGGAGGTGCCGGAGGAGCAGCGCGGAACCTACGCCGGCGTCGCACATCCGGCGATCATCAGCCATCTGCAGCGTCTCGGCATCACCGCAATCGAGCTGATGCCGGTGCACCAGTTCGTGCACGACCACACCCTGCTGCAGAAGGGCCTGAAGAACTACTGGGGCTACAACACGATCGGCTTCTTCGCGCCGCACAACCAGTACGCTGCCACCGGGGACGCCGGTCAGCAGGTCCAGGAATTCAAATCGATGGTCCGCGCCCTGCACAATGCGGGCATCGAAGTCATCCTCGACGTCGTCTACAACCACACCGCAGAGGGCAATCATCTGGGCCCGACGATGTCATTCCGCGGCATCGACAACGCCCACTACTACCGGCTCGTCGAGGACGATCCCGAGTACTACATGGATTACACCGGCACCGGCAACACCTTGAACGTCCGGCAGCCGCACTCGCTGCAGCTCCTGATGGATTCGCTGCGCTACTGGGTGCAGGAGATGCATGTCGACGGCTTCCGCTTCGACCTCGCCTCGGCCCTTGCCCGCGAGTTCTATGACGTCGACCGGCTGTCGACGTTCTTCGAGCTCGTCCAGCAGGATCCGGTGGTCTCGCAGGTCAAACTCATCGCCGAGCCGTGGGATGTCGGTCCCGGGGGCTACCAGGTGGGCAACTTCCCTCCGCAGTGGACCGAATGGAATGGGAAGTACCGCGACGTCGTCCGCGACTTCTGGCGCGGCGAGCCCTCGACGATCGGCGAATTCGCCTCCCGGATCGCCGGCTCCTCGGACCTGTACGAGACCTCCGGACGCCGTCCCTTCGCCTCGATCAACTTCGTCACCGCTCACGACGGCTTCACCATGCACGACCTGGTGTCGTACAACGACAAGCACAACGAAGCCAACGGCGAGGACAACAACGACGGCGAATCCCACAACCGGTCGTGGAACTGCGGCGTCGAGGGCCCGACCGAGGACCCCGAGGTGCTCGGTCTGCGTGCCCGCCAGCAGCGCAACCTGATCGCCACGCTGCTGCTCTCCCAGGGCGTGCCGATGCTGCTTCATGGCGATGAGCTCGGCCGCACACAGCAGGGCAACAACAACGCCTACTGCCAGGACTCCGAGCTGACCTGGATCGACTGGGAGAACGCCGACGAGCCGCTGATCGAGTTCACTGCCGCCATCATGAGGCTGCGCAGCGAGCATCCGACGTTCCGGCGCAGCCGATTCTTCGACGGGAACCCGGTCCGGACCGGGATCGAGGACCCGCTGCCCGACCTGGTCTGGCTCAACCACGAGGGCGAGGAGATGATCACCGACGATTGGAACACCGGGTTCGGTCGTTCGATCGGTGTCTGGCTGAACGGCGAAGGCATCCGAGGCGTGGACGACCGCGGCGAACCGATCACGGACGTGCACTTCATGATGTTCTTCAACGCCAACGACGACGAGGTGACCTTCACCCTGCCGAACGAGGAGTACGGTCCGGCCTGGGCCGTCGTCATCGACACCGGCGGCCTGAACACCGACGTCGGGCGGTGCGAGGCCGGCAGCGGGCTGACGGTGGACGCCAAGTCGCTCGTCGTCCTGCGGGCGCACGCCGAGGAGCCCGCCGAGGCCGATCATTCGGTGGAGGCGTCGCTGGCCGGCCGGACCGTCAACCTCGCCGAGATCGACTCCGAAGCATAGCCGGCACGTCAGGAGCACGCATGAAGATCCCCCGGTCCACCTATCGCCTGCAGGTGCGCCCGTCGTTCGACCTGCATGAGGTGAGACGGCAGGTGGACTACCTTCGTGCCCTCGGCGCCGACTGGGTCTACCTCTCACCGCTGCTCGCGGCCGAACCCGGTTCCGATCACGGTTACGACGTCATCGACCACTCCCGGCTCGATCCCAGCCGAGGAGGGCGTGAGGGCCTGGCCGCAGCGGCCGGGGCCGCTCACGACGCCGGCCTCGGTGTGCTGATCGACATCGTGCCCAACCATGTGGGCACGGCGACGCCGGCGCTCAGCGTCTGGTGGTGGGATCTGCTGCTGCACGGCAGGGACGCGCGGTACGCACAAGCCTTCGACGTCGATTGGGAGTTCGGCAACGGCAAGGTCCGGATTCCGGTGCTCGGCGACGAGGATCATCCTGGCAGTGAACTGGAGAAGCTGACCATCGAGACCGGCGATGACGGCGCCCCGGTGCTCTGCTACTACAACAACCGCTTCCCGATCGCGGCCGGAACCCTGCCCGACGATGGCGCCGAGATCGATCCGGTCGCCGTGCACGCAAGGCAGAACTACGAGCTGATGAACTGGCGGCGCGCCGACGCCGAGCTCAACTATCGGCGCTTCTTCGGCGTCAACACCCTGGCCGGCATCCGGGTGGAGGTCCCCTGGGTCTTCGACGAGTCCCACCAGGAGATCGCCCGCTGGTTCGACGAGGGCCTCGCCGATGGCCTGCGCGTCGACCACCCGGACGGACTGCGGGATCCCAAAGGCTACCTCGACCGACTGGCCGAGGTCACCGGCGGAGCCTACGTGCTGGTGGAGAAGATCCTGGAATCCGGTGAGGCCCTGCCGCAGAACTGGGCGACGGCAGGAACCACCGGCTACGATGCGCTGGCCGATGTCGACCGGGTGCTCATCGACGGCGCCGGCCGGCAGGCGCTCGATGAGCTGGACGCCCGGCTCTGCGGCGGCGACCGTGAGCCCTGGGCAGAACTCATCCACGGCACGAAGCGGGCGATCGCGGACGGGATCCTGCGCTCCGAGGTGCTGCGGCTCGCCCGGCTCGCGCCGGAGGTCGACGACGCCGCCGACGCGCTCGCCGAGGTGATCGCGAACTTCCCGGTCTACCGCAGCTACCTCCCGGAGGGCGCACGGCATCTGGAGGAGGCGGTGGAGGAAACGCTGCGGCGCCGTCCTGACCTGGACGGGGCGATCAGGGCCCTGGCCCCCCGGCTCTCCGACCCGCACGACCCGCTCGCCCTGCGATTCCAGCAGACGTCGGGAATGGTGATGGCCAAGGGCGTCGAAGACACCGCGTTCTACCGCTACACCAGACTGACCTCGCTGACCGAGGTGGGCGGCGACCCGAGCGAATTCTCCATCACCCCCGCCCAGTTCCACCGCAGGCAGCTCGACCGGCAGCAGCAGGCCCCGGCGGCGATGACGACGCTGTCCACCCATGACACCAAACGCGGGGAGGACGTGCGGGCCCGCATCGACGTCCTCGCCGAGCTGCCCGGGGAATGGGCCGATGTCCTCGCGGAGCTCTCGCGGCTCGCCCCGCTTCCCGACGGGCCGCTGTCGAATCTGATCTGGCAGGCAGTCGTCGGCGCCTGGCCGATCAGCCGCGATCGCCTGAACGGATACGCGGAGAAGGCCGCACGCGAAGCAGGAGACTCCACCACGTGGACAGCACCGGACGCCGAGTTCGAGGGCGCTCTGCATGCCCTGATCGACGCCTGCTTCGACAACCAGAAGCTCAACCGCACCCTGACCGAGTTCGTGCACCGCATCGGGGGCTTCGGCTGGTCGAACTCGCTGAGCGCCAAACTGATCCAGATCACCGCGCCCGGTGTGCCCGACGTGTACCAGGGAAGCGAGCTGTGGGAGACGTCCCTCGTCGACCCGGACAATCGGCGGGACGTGGACTTCGAGGCGCGACGCGCCCTGCTGGCCGAGATCGACGCGGGCAGGCGCCCGGCGATCGACGGGACCGGAGCGGCGAAGCTCCTCGTCGTGTCGCGCGCATTGCGACTGAGACGAGACCGGCCGGAGCTGTTCTCCGGCTACCGGCCCCTGGCAGCCGAGGGACCGGCGAGCGAGCATTTCATCGGTTTCGACCGCGGCGGAGCCCTGACCCTGGCGACCCGGCTGCCCGTCGGACTCGCCGGGCGGGCCAACACAGGCACCTCGAACGTGGCCGATGCCTGGGGCAGCACAGCCATCACGCTGCCGTCAGGGACCTTCATCGACACGCTGACCGGCCGCACATTCGCCGGTCAGGTCGGGCTCGCCGAGGTGTTCGCCGACTACCCGGTCGCCCTGCTGGCACCCGTCGAGCTCTAGGCCGGCAGGACCCACCGGCCTCCCGACCAACGGCAGGACCCGACCGCAACCGAAAGGGGCGCCATGACCCACCGCACCGAGCCCTCGCCATTCGCCGTCTGGGCGCCGAAGCCCGACACGGTCTCACTGTTCGCCGACGGCATGGAGCATCCCATGCGGCGGGCAGACGACGGCTGGTGGAGCCTCAACGACCCGGAGACCGCCCGGCTGCTCGCGTCGAAGCAGGTCGACTACGGCTACCTGCTCGACGGCGCTCCCCACCCGCTCCCCGATCCGCGCTCGCGGCGCCAGCCCGCAGGAGTGCACGAGCTCTCCCGCTCCTTCGACGCCGACGCCTTCGACTGGACCGACTCGGACTGGTCGGGCCGCGAGCTCGCCGGTGGTCTCATCTACGAGCTCCACATCGGGACCTTCACCCCGGAGGGCACCTTCGACGCCGCCGTCGCCAAGCTCGGGCACCTGAGATCTCTCGGCGTCGACTTCGTCGAGCTGCTGCCGGTCAACGCCTTCAACGGCACCCACAACTGGGGCTACGACGGAGTGCTCTGGTACGCCGTCCACGAGCAGTACGGCGGCCCGGAGGACTACCAGCGGTTCGTCGACGCCTGCCACCGGCACGGCCTCGGCGTCATCCAGGACGTCGTCTACAACCACCTGGGGCCGAGCGGAAACCATCTGCCGGACTTCGGGCCCTATCTGCACACCGCCGCGGTGAACACCTGGGGCGACTCGGTGAACCTCGACGGTCCCGACTCCGACGAGGTCCGCCGCTACGTCGTCGACAATGCGCTGATGTGGCTGCGCGACTACCACGTCGACGGTCTGCGGCTCGACGCCGTGCACGCGCTCGTCGACAGCCGCGCGATCCATATTCTCGAAGAGCTGGCAGCGGCCGCCGACGAACTGTCCGACCGGGTCGGCAGACCGTTGAGCCTGATCGCGGAATCCGATATGAACAACCCGCGGCTGTTCACCCCGCGCGCCCGGGGCGGCTACGGTCTGACCGGGCAGTGGAGCGACGACTTCCACCACGCGGTGCACGTCGCCGTGTCCGGCGAAACCGCGGGCTACTACGCCGACTTCGATTCGCTTGCCGCCCTCGCCAAGGTGCTCACCCGCGGGTTCTTCCACGACAATACCTACTCGTCGTTCCGGCGGCGCCACCACGGCCGGGAGATCGACACGGCCCACACCCCGGCCTGGCGACTGGTCGTCTGCACCCAGAACCACGATCAGATCGGCAACCGGGCAGCAGGCGACCGGCTGAGTGCGGCGGTCGACCCGGGTGGACTCGCGATCGCAGCGACGCTCAACCTGCTCGGGCCGTTCACCCCGATGCTGTTCATGGGCGAGGAATGGGGCGCTTCGACCCCCTGGCAGTTCTTCACCTCCCACCCCGAGCCGGAACTCGGTGTGGCAACCGCCGAAGGCCGGCTGCGAGAATTCGCCGAGATGGGCTGGGATGAGTCGCTCGTGCCCAATCCGCAGGACGAGACGACCTTCACCGATTCGAAGCTCGACTGGAATGAGACGAGCGCCGACGACCATGCCCGCCTGCTCGAGCTCTACCGGCAGCTCGGCCGAATGCGCAAGGACGTTCCCGAGCTGCGCGACCAGCGCTTCCAGGCCGTGTCCGTCCGGTTCGATGAGGACCAGCGCTGGCTGGTGCTGTGCCGGGGCGGCGTGCAGATCGCGGTGAACTTCGGCACCGGACCGGTCGACGTGCCGCTCCCACTGGCCTCCGGCGGTGTGCTGCTGACCACCGCCGACACACCGGTGGAGACATCGGCTGACGGCGCGCGACCGGGCGCCGAACGGCCGGTGATCCTGCCGGGGCGTTCGGCCACGGTCTTCCGCGCATCCACGGGGGATGATTAGATCGAGTGACAACGCGCGAACAGGCCTGACGACACCGACGAAGGATTCCACACATGTCTGACTCACTTCCTCGACAGAGCGACAGCCCTTCCACGTCCGGCGACGGTGGGGAACCCGAAGCGGCGGAACCAGCTGCTGATCAGGCTGCGATCGCCGACATCACCTTCGACGAGGCGTTCTATCCCGCCCGGCCACGAGCTCTTCGCCCCAGGGCACGGCGGAACCAGCAGTACGGGAACGCCAAACCGCCGTTCGAACCCGACGGTCGGAACAAGGCCTACGTGGAGTGGCTGCGGAACCAGTCGATGCTCGGAGATGCCAAGACACTGGGCCGGCAGCTCTCGGGCCAGGCGAGCATGTGGCAGAACCCCTACGCTCACCCGAACCCGAGGGCGGCCCTGGAGACCGCCTCGGTGTGGTTCACCGCCTACCCATTGTCGTTCATCACCCGTCCCGGACAGTCATTTCTGGCGGCCCTGGGCGAACCCGAGATGTGGGAGGCGTTCCAGGAGATCGGCATCCACGCCATCCACACCGGTCCGGTGAAGCGCGCGGGCGGGCTGACCGGCTGGGAGTACACGCCGAGCGTGGACGGTCACTTCGACCGCATCAGCATGGCCATCGACCCGCTGTTCGGCACCGAGGACGAGTTCCGCTCGATGTGCGCTGCCGCCAAAGACCACGACGGCACCATCATCGACGACATCATCCCCGGCCACACCGGCAAGGGGGCCGACTTCCGGCTCGCCGAGATGAACTACCGGGACTACCCGGGGCTCTATCACATGATCGACATTCCCGAGTCCGACTGGCACCTCCTGCCCGATGTTCCCGACGGCGAGGACTCGGTGAACATCGATGCCGCCACCGAGCGGGCCCTGCAGGACGCCGGCTACATCATCGGCCAGCTGCAGCGGGTGATCTTCTACGAGCCCAACGTCAAGGAGACCAACTGGAGCGCCACCCGCGCCGTGATGGACACCACCGGTCAGCTCCGCCGATGGGTCTACCTGCACTACTTCAAGGCCGGGCAGCCCTCCCTCAACTGGCTGGACCCCACCTTCTCCGGCATGCGTCTGGTGATGGGCGACGCTCTGCATTCTCTCGTCGACCTCGGCACCGGCGGCCTGCGCCTGGATGCCAACGGCTTCCTCGGCGTCGAGAAGGGCGCCGAGGAGATGACCGGGTGGTCGGAGGGCCATCCCCTGTCGGAGGTGGCCAACCAGCTGATCGGTTCGATGGTCCGCAAGGTCGGCGGCTTCACCTTCCAGGAACTCAACCTCACGATCGACGACATCAAGGACACCTCCGAGGTCGGCCCCGACCTGTCCTATGACTTCGTCACCCGACCGGCGTACCATCATGCCCTCGTCACCGGCGACACCGAGTTCCTCCGGCTCACGCTGCGACTGGCCATGGACATCGGCATCGACCAGGCCAGCCTCGTCCACGCACTGCAGAACCACGACGAGCTGACCTACGAGCTGGTGCACTTCGCCACCCGGCACAAGGACGACGTCTTCGAGCTCGGCGGCGAGCAGCTGAGCGGCGCCGAACTGGCCGAGAACGTCCAGGAGACGCTGCGACGGGGAATCACCGGGGAGGCCGCCCCCTACAACCTGGTCTTCACGACGAATGGCATCGCCTGCACCACGGCCAGCGTGATCACCGCGGCCCTGGGGATCACGGATCTCGACGCGATCACCGACGACCAGGTCGAGCAGGTCCGCAATGTGCACCTGCTGCTGGCCATGTACAACGCCCTGCAGCCCGGTGTCTTCGCCCTCTCGGGGTGGGACCTGTGCGGAATCCTCCCGGTGGAGACGTCACAGGTCGCCACTCTGATCGCTCACGGGGACACGCGGTGGATCAACCGCGGGGCCCACGACCTGATGGGGGCGAACCCCGCAGCGAAGGTGTCCGCGTCCGGCATGCCCGCGGCCCGCTCGCTGTACGGCAGTCTGCCGGACCAGCTCGCGGACGAGAACTCCTTCGCCCGGCGGCTGGCGACGATCCTGGCGGTCCGCGACGCCCACGGCTTCGCCGCGGGCGTCCTCGTCGACGTCCCGGACGTCTCCCACCGGGGCCTGTTGGTCATGGTCCAGCAGCGGGAGTCCGGCGCGATCCAGCTCACGGTGCTCAACTTCTCATCCCAGGATGTGACCGGCAGCGTCAACTCGGCCCACCTGGAGTGCGGTGCTGTGGTGACCGATGCCTTCACCGGCGAGGAGATCGGGGCCGTGGACGACCTGCACAGCTTCTTCATCAGCCTGCCGGCCCATCGCGGGACCGCTCTGCTGGTGACTTCGCCGCCGGCCGAAGACGAAGCCGAGCAGTCGGCTGACCCGGCTGCCCGAACCGAGGACGGCGGACGGGCTGCCCGAACCGAGGAGACGGTCCCGGAGTAGGGCTCGGTCACTCCTCCGGCGTCAGATACAGCACGCCCAGTGGCGGCAGGCGCAGATCGGCATGAGCCGGCTGGCCCATATGGTGTCCGGGAACCGCGGTGACCCGCCCCATGTTGCCGACTCCTGATCCGCCGTACTGCTCGGCATCGGTGTTGACCCGCTCGATCCACGTGCCCTCGGACGGCAGGGCCAGCCGGTAGCTGTCGTGCGTCGTCCCGGCGAAGTTGGCAACACAGACCAGTGGTCTGCCGTCACGGTCCCAGCGCACGAATGACACCACATTGCGCGCTGAGTCCGCGCCGTCGAGCCACTGGAATCCGCCGGGCTGATTGTCCCGCGCATACAGTGCCGGCGTGCTTCGGTAGACATCGTTGAGCGAACTGACCAGTCGCTGCACGCCGGAGTGCCTGGGATCATCGGTCAACCACCAGTCGAGGCCGTGGTCGTGAGACCATTCGGCCTCCTGGCCGAATTCGGTGCCCATGAAGATCAGCTGTTTGCCGGGATGCGCCCACTGGTAGGCGAGGAACGCGCGGACGTTCGCGAGCTGCTGCCAACGGTCACCGGGCATCTTGCGCAGCAGCGATCCCTTGCCGTGCACGACTTCGTCATGGCTGATCGGCAGCAGGTAGTTCTCGCTGAATGCGTAGACGATGGAGAACGTCAGCTGATTGTGCTGATACTGGCGGAACAGGGGATCGGTGGAGATGTAGCCGAGGGAGTCGTGCATCCAGCCCATGTTCCACTTGAGGCCGAACCCCAGGCCACCACCGCTGGTCGGGGCGGTGACACCGGGGAATGCGGTCGACTCCTCGGCGATCATCAGAATGCCCGGGAAACGACGATAGGCGGTGGCGTTGACCTCCTGCAGGAAGTCGATGGCCTCGAGATTCTCGCGGCCACCCTCCCGGTTGGGGCTCCACTGGCCCTCTTCACGCGAATAGTCGAGGTAGAGCATGGAGGCCACGGCATCAACCCGAAGACCGTCGATATGGAACTGATCGAACCAGTACAGGGCATTGGCAACCAGGAAGTTGCGCACCTCCCGTCGGCCGTAGTCGAAGATCAGCGTGCCCCAGTCCGGGTGCTCACCGCGCTGCGGGTCAGGGTGTTCGTACAGGGCTTCGCCGTCGAACTTCGCCAGGGCGAACTCATCCTTCGGGAAGTGCGCGGGCACCCAATCGAGGATGACGCCGATCCCGGCCCGGTGCAGGGAGTCGACGAGGAAGCGGAACTCATCCGGGTGGCCGAAGCGTGAGGTCGGCGCGTAATAGGAGGTGACCTGATAGCCCCAGGAGCCGCCGAAGGGATGTTCGGCCACCGGCATGAACTCGACGTGAGTGAAGCCGAGCTCCACCACGTAGTCGACCAGTTGAGCGGCGAGCTCGCGATAACCGAGGCCAAGACGCCACGACCCGAGGTGCACCTCGTAGACGCTGACCGGAGCGTCATGCGGATCGCTCGACGACCGCCGGGCGATCCACTCGTCGTCGTGGAATGTGTACCGCGATTCGGTCACCACCGAGCCGGTCGCGGGCGGGACCTCGGTGCCGAACGCCATGGGGTCGGCTTTCTGCAGCCACTGGCCGTGGCGGCTGAGGATCTCGAACTTGTAGACGTCGCCCGCCCCGACTCCGGGGATGAACAGCTCCCAGACCCCGGACGAGCCGAGGGAGCGCATGGCGTGGCCGGCTCCGTTCCAGCTGTTGAAGTCGCCGATCACCCGCACGGCCTGGGCATTCGGCGCCCAGACGGCGAAGCTCGTGCCGGTGATGTCGCCCTGCACGCCGGGGTAGCGGCGGGGGTGGGCACCGAGCACGGTCCAGAGTTCCTCGTGGCGTCCCTCGCCGATGAGGTGGAGGTCCATGTCGCCGAGGGTCGGCAGGAATCGGTAGGGATCGTCCTTGACCTGCAGGTCGTCGCCGGTGTAGCTGGTTTCGAGTCGGTACTCGGGAATCACGCCGTCGGCGGGCCGGAATGCGGCGGTGAAGATGCCGCCGTACTCATGCGCGAGAGGGATCGTGTCAGTGGGCGTCCGGGCGACGACGGACTTCGCCAGGTGCTGACATGTGCGGATCGTGACCGTGCCGTCGGCATCCTGGTGCGCGCCCAGCACAGAGTGCGGGTCGTGATAGGTGCCATCGGACACCTGCCGCAGGACGTCCTCCGAGACCGGGCGAGGGGTGGGCGGAGATCCCGCGCCGTCGGCTCGGCGGGAGTCCGAGGCGATCGGCTCGGCGGCGACGCCGGCGGATGCCGCCGGCTCGGCGGTGGGACCGCCCGACGCAGTCGCCGCCTCGGCGGTGGGGCTGCTGGCGGGTGCCGCCGGCTCGGCGGCAGGACGGCCCGACGCAGCGGCGGGCTCAGCAGTCGGTTCTCCTGGTGCGGTCGGCTCAGCGGCCGGGCCGCCGGTGACTTCGGATTCGTTGCTCAATATCGCTCCTAGCGGACGTAATGGAACCTGGAGCCAGCTCGGCCGGTTGCGCAGCTCGTAGACGACTTCGTACAGTGCCTTGTCCAGCCAGTAGACCCGCAGCAGGGGGTCGGTGCTGATCGTCGGCTGGCCGGATTCTCGAGCATACCCGGCGAGGAAGGCCGTCGCTGCCCGCTGCGCCCATGCTGATGTCCGTGCGAACAGTGCGTCGCGTGACGCGGAGTCCGGGTCCTCCAGCGCCACGAAGTTCGCCGCGTAGTCGAACGACCGGAGGATGCCGACGACATCGCGCAGCGGCACGTCCGGCTCCGAGCGCTCCGACAGCGGTCGCAGCGGTTCGCCTTCGAAGTCCAGCACCACCCAGCCGCGCTCCTCGGAGTGGAGCACCTGGCCGAGGTGCAGGTCCCCGTGGATCCGCTGCACCGGGCCGATGTCGTCGATCCCCCTCAGACGGTCGATGTGGCCGGTCAGCTGCTCCCGGTACGGGGCCAGCACGTCGCGTGCCTCCGACATCGCCCAGCGCACGCGGTCGGTGAGCCCCTCGACGATTCCGACGGACTCCGCCGGGGTGGGATGATGGGCGCCGAAGACGTCGGAGAGGGTCCTGTGGATGCGGGCCACCGCGAGCCCGAGCTGGCGCGCGGAGTCGCTGAAGTCGAGGTCACGCCGAGCCGCGTCCACCGCGCCCGCCCATGCGTCGGTGGAGTCCGCGATGTATTCGGAGAGCACTGCGAGGTGCCCGGACACCGGCTCGTGCGACGCCGGGTCGAACCAGGTGCCCTCGAGCCACCCCATCGTCTGCGGCACCGCGGTGCAGCCGGCGGCACTGAGGGCCGCGGTCACCTCGACGTCGGGGTTCGCTCCGGCCGACAGCACGCGGAACAGCTTGAGGATGGCCGGCGCCGAGCGGTCGGCGATGACGACGGAGCTGTTCGACTGCTCGCCGGCGAAGGCGGTGGTCGGCGCCTCGGTGATGGCCGGCTGCGCGATCCCGGCCACGGTGCGGCCGGCGATCGTCCGGTCGCGGTGTGAGCGCCGGCCGGTGATGAGCGAGGCGAGAGCCCGGACGAACTCGGGATCGTGGATGCCGTCGTAGACGTGGCACCGGCCCAGCGTCAGGTCGTCGACCTCGCCAAGGCAGGCGGAGTCAGGGGCATCGAGCGCCGAGGTGCGAAACGTCAGCGGAACCTGGATGATGTCCATCCGGTCACCCGAATCGAGCAGGAGGATGTGGTTCCTGCCCGTCGCGGCGCCGTCGGCTCCGCGACGATCGAAGACCTGCACCGTCGACAGTTCGGAGATCGAGATCCCGCGCCCCTTCGCCGGGAACCACCGCTGTCCCGGCAGCCAGGAATGCAGCAGCTGCTGCAGTTCGCCGCTGACTGACATGTCCACTCCTCCTCAGTTCACCGGGCCTGACGGCGGCCGCGCGCTCACGCCAGGGTCCTCGCCTGCAGGATATGTGCCGGCTCGACGCGCGGATCGAGCCGCACGTAGTTGTGCTCGCCCCAGGTCCAGGTCTGATCGGACAGCAGGTCGTGAACCTCGAACTCGGCTGGAGCCGAGCCCGGCGACCCGGTGCCGGGGAACAGCTCCGCGAGGTCGAGGTGCACGGTGGTCTCCCGGGTGGCGTGCGGATCGAGGTTGATCACGACGATCAGCGCATCGGCATCCTTGCGCTTCGAGTAGACCAGGATCGAGTCGTCGTCGGCGCTGTGCAGCCGGATGTTGCGCAGGTCGCCCAGGGCCGGGTGCTCCTTCCGGATCGCGTTGAGCCGACGGAGGTACGGCGCCAGCGACCGTCCCTCGGCCTCCGCGGCTTCGAAATCGCGAGGGCGGTACTGGTACTTCTCGTTGTCGATGTACTCCTCTGCGCCCGGGCGTGGCACGTGCTCGTACAGTTCATAGCCGGCATAGACACCCCACAGCGGGCTCGAGGTGGCAGCCAGGACGGCTCGGATCCTGAACCCGGCGGGACCGCTGAACTGCAGGTACTCGGTGAGGATGTCCGGGGTGTTGACGAAGAAGTTCGGCCGCAGGAACGCACCGGAGACGTCGCGGAGTTCGGTGAGATACTCTTCGAGCTCCTCCCGGGTGTTCCGCCACGTGAAGTACGTGTAGGACTGCTGGAAGCCGAGCTTGGCCAGCGCATGCATCATCGGCGGGCGGGTGAACGCCTCGGCCAGGAAGATGACCTCCGGATGCCTCTCGTTCACCGTGGCGATCAGCCATTCCCAGAACACCACCGGTTTGGTGTGCGGATTGTCGACCCGGAAGATCTTCACGCCGTGGTCGATCCAGAGTTCGACGATCCGCAGCACCTCTCGACTGAGTCCTTCGAAGTCGTTGTCGAAGTTCAGCGGATAGATGTCCTGGTACTTCTTCGGCGGATTCTCCGCGTAGGCGATGGTGCCGTCGAGCTGGGTGGTGAACCATTCGGGATGGCTCGTCACCCAGGGGTGGTCAGGGGCCGCCTGCAGGGCGAGGTCCAGGGCCACCTCGAGGCCGAGCCGATTCGCCCGCGCGACGAAGTCGTCGAAGTCGGCGAAGTCGCCGAGGTCGGGATGGATGGCATCGTGACCCCCGTGCCGGGAGCCGATCGCCCAGGGTGAGCCCGGGTCCTCGGGCCCGGGGTCCAGCGTGTTGTTCGGTCCCTTGCGGTTGACTTCACCGATCGGGTGGATGGGCGGGAGGTAGATGACGTCGAAGCCCATCTCGGCGACCGCGTCGAGTCGTTCTGCCGCCGTGCGGAACGTGCCGGAGATCCATCTGCCGCTGTCCTCGTCCTGCTTCGCCCCTTCCGAGCGCGGGAAGAACTCGTACCAGCTGGCGCGTCCGGCGAGCTCGCGCTCGACGGTCAACGGCATCCGCTCACTGACGGTGACCAGGTCGCGGAGCGGATTCGCGGCCATCGCCGCTCTCACCTGCGCGCTGGTCGCGGCGGCAAGTCGCTGGTCGGCGGGCAGCTGCGCCGAGGTGAGCGTGCCGACCGCAGCGGCCAGGACGGCTCGATGCTCGGCGGTGAGGCCGGGCTGACGCTCGGCGTCGGTGAGCAGCCGCAGCCCTTCGGCCAGCATCAGATCCACATCGATGCCGGCCGGGACCTTCAGCGATGCCGCATGCTCCCAGGTCGCATACAGATCCGCCCAGGCCTCGATGACGAAGCTGCAGCGGCCGATCCGCTCCGGCCGGACGGTTCCGACGAAGCGGTCGGTGCCGGCGATCGGCTCCTCCAGCCGCACCCGGTCGATCTCATCCCCGGCATCATCGAGCAGAACCGCATCGACGCCGATCAGGTCGTGTCCTTCGCGAAACACCGTCGCGGCCAGCGGGATGTCCTCGCTCAGCGTGGCCTTCGCCGGAAAGGCGCCATTCTCGACCACGGGTTGGATGTCGGTGATGACGATCCTGCCGTAGTGCAGTCGTCGGCTGTCGGGACTTGGCGGTGCAGAGAATCTGGTCACATATACGACCGTATCGGCATTCCGCACTTCTCAACAGTGCCACCGTCGTGAATTCCGCACAGCCTCCCCGCTGCTTCCTCGGTGGTGAGTCACAGTCCCTGCATCGCGCAGCTGCGTCAGTCGACCTTGAAATATGCCCCTAGGGGGTATACCCTTGCGTCAGGGATACCCCCTAAGAGTATGAGAACCTGCGAGAGGAGCCGTCATGGCGACGAAGGAATTCACGGTGACCGGGATGACGTGCGGACACTGCGAGATGTCGGTGCGCGAGGAAGTCGGCGAGATCGCCGGAGTCGAGGAGGTTCGGGCAGACGCGCAGTCCGGTGAACTCGTCGTGACGGCCGCCGGTGAGATCGACGACGTCGCCGTCCTGGCCGCCGTCCAGGAGGCCGGATACTCGGCGGTGCGGGCCTGATGAACGCCGCGGGACGGCTCTCGCTCTACGGAGCTGGGCTGGTGGCGGCGTTCGGCGTGGCCTTCGGCCTCGCCGGCGCCGTCGTTCCGGACACGGCCGTGTCCACCTGGCAGGAGAAGAGCGCGATGGATGATCACAGCGAAGGAGCAGGCGAGATGAGCACCGACGGCAGGGAATCGAACGACGCCGGACACCAGCCGGGTGGCAGGGCCGAGCACGGGTCGAACGACGGCGGGCACGCCTCGGGCGGAGGCGGGCACGATCACGCCGCCGACGGCGGAGCGCCTCCCAAGGGCATCGTGAGCGCCGCTGATCCCACCTACCCGGTGGGCACGAAGGTCAGGCTCACGGCTGATCACATGCCGGGCATGGAGGGCGCGGAGGCGACTGTCTCCGGGGCCTTCGACACCACGACCTACGCGGTCAGCTACACCCCCACCACCGGGGGAGACCCGGTGACCGACCACCGGTGGGTCGTCCATGGGGAGCTCGAGAACCCCGGCGCGGCACCCTTGGACAAGGGGACGACGGTGGTGCTCCGGGCCGAGCACATGTCAGGCATGAGCGGGGCCGAAGCCACCATCGACAGCTCGACCGACGAGACCGTGTACATGGTCGACCTGGAGATGAACGGCATGCAGGCGACCAACCACAAGTGGGTCGTCGAAAGCGAGATCCAGCCCGCCGAGTGAGACTCGCGAGACCGGCCCCACCCACGCGGCATCCAGCACGCAGAACAGACGAGGACACACAATGAGCACATCGGCACCACCTGCTGGTGGACCGGAGATCGAACTGGCCATCGGCGGAATGACCTGCGCCTCCTGCGCCAATCGAGTCGAGAAGAAGCTCAACAAGCTCGACGGCGTCGAGGCGACGGTCAACTACGCCACCGAGAAGGCCAAGGTCACGACGCCGGCCGGATATGATCCGGCCGAGCTGATCGCCGCCGTGGAAGCGGCAGGCTACTCCGCCCAGCTACCCCGTCCGCAGGACGATGACCCCGCACCGGCCGACACGGACGAGCTCGATCCCGAACTGACCTCGCTGCGGCATCGGCTGATCGGCTCGGTCGTGCTCACGATCCCGGTGATCGCGATGGCGATGATCCCGGCACTCCAGTTCACCTACTGGCAGTGGGCCTCACTCACCCTGGCCGCTCCCGTGATCGTGTGGGCGGCCTGGCCCTTCCACAAGGCCGCGTGGGCCAACCTCAAGCATGGTGCGGCGACGATGGACACGCTCATCTCGATGGGCACCTCGGCCGCATTCCTGTGGTCGCTCTACGCACTGTTCTTCGGCACCGCAGGGATCCCGGGAATGACCCATGCCTTCGAGTTCTCGATCGCTCCCTCGGAGGGCGCGGCCAACATCTACCTCGAGGTCGGGGCCGGGGTGACGATGTTCATCCTCGCCGGCCGCTACTTCGAGAAGCGGTCCAAGCGGCAGGCCGGAGCCGCGCTGCGCGCCCTGCTCGAGCTGGGTGCGAAGGAGGTCTCCGTCCTCCGCGACGGCGCTGAGGTGAAGATCCCGACCTCACAGCTGAGCGTCGGCGACGAATTCGTCGTGCGGCCGGGGGAGAAGATCGCCACCGACGGCACCGTCGTCTCCGGCACCTCGGCGGTCGACGCCTCGATGCTCACGGGTGAATCCGTGCCCGTCGAGGTCGGCGCGGGTGACCCCGTCACCGGAGCCACCGTCAACGTCGGCGGTCGGCTTCTCGTGCGGGCGACCCGGGTGGGATCGGACACGCAGCTGGCGCAGATGGCGAAGCTCGTCGAGGACGCCCAGACCGGCAAGGCCGAGGTCCAGCGTCTCGCCGACCGCATCTCGGGGGTGTTCGTGCCGATCGTCATCGTCATCGCGGTCGTCACCCTCGGTGCCTGGCTGGGCGCAGGATTCCCCGCTGTCGCGGCATTCACCGCCGCCGTCGCCGTGCTCGTCATCGCCTGCCCCTGCGCGCTCGGGCTGGCGACTCCGACGGCGTTGCTGGTCGGGACCGGGCGGGGCGCCCAGCTGGGCATCCTCATCAAGGGTCCCGAGGTGCTCGAGTCGACGCGCACGGTCGACACCGTGGTGCTCGACAAGACCGGCACCGTGACCGCCGGCAAGATGACCCTGGTCGACGTCGTCACCGAACCCGGCGTCGATCGCGCCGAGCTGCTCCGCTTCGCCGGAGCCCTGGAGAACGCGTCCGAGCACCCGATCGCCCAGGCCATCGCCATGGCCGCGACCGAGGAGATCGGTGACCTGCCGGGTCTCGAGGACTTCGCCAACATCGAGGGCAGAGGCGTGCACGGCGTCGTCGACGGCGCCGCCGTGGTCGTCGGACGCGAGGCCCTGCTGGCCGACTGGTCGCAGCGGCTGAGCGCCGAGGTGGCCGCCGCCAAGGCTCGGGCCGAATCCGAGGGCAAGACGGTCGTCGCCGTCGGCTGGGACGGATCGGCGCGCGGCATCCTCGTCGTCGCGGACACCGTCAAGCCCACCAGCGCCGAGGCGGTCGCCGGGCTCAAGGCGATCGGACTCACTCCGGTGCTGCTCACCGGCGACAACACCGCCGTGGCGGAGCGGATCGCGGCCGAGGTCGGCATCGACGAGGTCATCGCCGAGGTGCTCCCGAAGGGCAAGGTCGACGTCGTCGCCCGGCTCCAGAGTGAGGGCAGGATCGTCGCGATGGTCGGCGACGGCGTCAACGACGCCCCCGCGCTGGCCCAGGCCGATCTGGGTCTGGCGATGGGCACGGGCACCGATGTCGCCATCGACGCCTCCGACATCACCCTGATCCGAGGCGATCTGCGCAGCGCGGTCGACGCGATCCGCCTGTCCCGGAGGACCCTGTCGACGATCAAGACGAACCTGTTCTGGGCCTTCGCCTACAACGTGGCGGCGATCCCGGTGGCGGCGCTGGGCATGCTCAACCCGATGCTCGCGGGTGCGGCCATGGCGTTCTCCTCGGTCTTTGTCGTCGGCAACAGCCTCCGTCTGCGCGGATTCCGCAGCCTGGCCACCTCGGCGCCGGAGAGCGTGGAGCCGGCGCCGCAGGGCATCGCCTCACCCGCACCCGCCGTCGGCTGAGGCCGCCGCACCACGATCGCTCGGCGGGGCGGTCGAGAAGAAGCCCGGCACCGGAGAGTCTCCGGTGCCGGGCTTCGTGTCGGGGCAGGCGCTCAGCTCTTGCCGGGCCGGGCGCTCAGCTCTTGATGAGTCGGGCGATGGCGGCCGAGGCCTCCTCGATCTTCTCGCGCGCGGCGTCCTCACCGCTGCCTGCGGCGTCGACCACGCAATGGGCGATGTGCTCTTCGAGAAGGTTGATGGAGACCGCGTGCAGCGCGGCCGTTGCCGCGGAGACCTGGGTGAGGATGTCGATGCAGTATTTGTCCTCATCGATCATCCTGGCAATCCCTCGGACCTGACCTTCGATCCGTTTCATCCGCCGGGCGAGGGCGTCCTTCTGCGGGGTGTATCCATGATGCTCTGTCATGCCCGAATTCTATACCCCGTAAGGGTATGAGTCAATCGTTCGACCGGAGGCAGCGGACCGTCGCTTGGCCGACGGCCTCCTACAATCGAACCATGCGCATCGCCGGTCTCTTCCGCTTCCCCGTCAAAGGATTCCCCGCCGAGCGGATCGTCGCGGCAGACGTCCGTCGGGGCAGGGGCATCATCGGCGACCGCGCGGCGGCGCTGACCAACGGCAGCCGCGATGTCCCCGCCGGCACGTGGCAGACGTACTCGGCGTTCACGGTGCTCAAGAACGACACCGGTCTGCAGGGATGGCGGGTGGCCGCACATTCCGAGGGCGGGGACAGCTCCGCCCTGACGATCTCCCTCACCGCACCGAGCGGCGAATCCACCACGTTCCGCACCGACGATCGGGAACGCAGAGTCGCTTCGGCGGAGTTCCTGGCCCGGCACATTCCCGCGCAGGGGCCCTGCCCGCGGGAACTGGTGGTCGCCGACCAGGGCATGTTCGACTCCCGGGCTGCGGGAATCTCGATCATCAATCCGGCCTCGGTCGCCGCCCTCGACGGCGCCCTCGACCCCCTGCGCTTCCGCGGCAACGTCCTCGTCGACGGACTCGCGCCCTTCGAGGAGTTCGCCCTGATCGGGAAGGTCGTGCGTCTCGGCGGGGTCCGCCTGGCCATCACCGAGGCGATCGAGCGCTGTCCGGCCACCACGGTCAACCCCATCACCGCCGAGGTCGACGTCAACGTCCCCCAGATCCTGTCCGCCTCATGCGGGCACCTTCACTGCGGGGTCTACGGGCGGATCCTCGAGTCGGGGGTTGTACGGGACGGCGATGCGATCGAGATCGAGGGCGATGCCGCACCTGAGCTGATCCCCACGCGCCGGACCCCGAGATTCATGACCGTGGTGGGCAGTGCCGGGTTCGGCGACGAGATCGTCGAGATCTCCCTGCGCGATGAGCAGGGGTGGATCGGCGAGTTCGACGAGCCGGGCACGAACCTGCGCGTCCACCTCGACGGGGACGGTCTGTTCTGGCGGACCTACACGATCACCGACGTCACCGACGACACCGTCCGGATCGCGCTGCGGGTCCAGGGCAGGGGCTCGCAGCTGCTGAGCGGATTGGAGGTCGGCGACCGGATCCTCGCCTCCGGCCCGCACGGAACGATGACCGCCGACCGCGTCTTCAGGGGAACGACCGGGCTGGTCACCGCCGGCATCGGCATCACTCCCAGCCTCGGGCTGCTGCGTGGGGCGCAGCCGCCCGCGACCACTCGGATCAAGCTCCTCCACGTCGACCGGGGCGCCCGCACGGCCGAACTGTGGAATCGCGTGCTCAGCCGCGGGCACGAATCTCTCCAGACGGTGGCCGAGGCACGCCACCACGACACCGAGCGCCTGGGGCGACCGGATCACGGCGACCTCGTCGCGTGGCTGCGCGGCTGCGACAGCGTCATGGTCTGCGGGCCGACCGATTTCACCGCGGCCGTTCTCGCCGCCGCTGCCGAGGCCGGGGTGGAGCACATCCACCGGGAGACGTTCGCATCCCCAGGCGCCGGAGTGAGCGCGGCGATCTCGACCTGTGCTCCCGCCGAGGTGACCCTGGAGCGCTCCGGATCGAGATTCGTGTGGGAGCCGCAGCAGGGCACCCTGCTCGAGGCGCTGGAGTCGCGGGGTCTGCCGGCGGCGAGTTCCTGCCGCGGCGGTTCCTGTGGAACCTGTGCGCTGCCCCTGCTCGCCGGAGAGATCGCCTACCCCGTGGAGCCCGCCGCGCGCGTGTCCGAGGATGAGGTCCTCGCCTGCTCCGCCGTTCCCGCGGGACCGATCAGCCTCGGAATCTGAGGCCGCAGGGGGTCGAGGCGGGGGAGTCCGAGTCCGTCTGCTCCGGTGGCAGAATGGTCACATGCCCAAGGATCAGCGCGCTGGTGTGCCAGGCTTCCTGGCCTCGCCCGTCATCGGCCTGAGCAAGCGCGTCCGCTTCGGCGTGGCGGGCCGGATCCTGTTCGCGAACTCGGTCATGCTCGTCGGCATCATGGTGCTCACCACCAGCCTCCTCTACATCCAGCTCTCCCAGCTGAACACGAAGAGGGAGCAGGACCTGCTGCGGTCGGCGGCCGAGAGCATCTCCCTGTCCCTGCGTCTGATCGAGGTCGAGGAGACCGACGCCGACGGCCAGTTCCCGTCGGCCGCCTCTCACGAGAACCTCGAGGCGATGCTGCGCACCGTCGTGGCCGAGTACGACTTCGACACCGCGGCGATCGTGCCCATCGACTACCTCATCGAACCACCCGCCCTGGGCGCCTCGGGCCGCCAGGAGGCCATCGAATCGAATCTGGTCACCTCGAACTCCGGAACCGTGCCGAGCAGCTCCATCGACAGGCTGGCCGCGAGGGTCGACGGCACCCGAATCGCCGACGGCGAGTCCCTCGTCCGCTTCATCGACGACGGCGGACCCGAGGGCGGCACCATGTACGCCATCACCCCGGTCCTCGCCGAGCACCTGACTTCCGCCGAGGCGGACCAGGGACCCGGTGATGCGCCGGGGTTCGCGGCGAACGCCGACCCGCAGAGGGTCGTCGGCGCCGTGATCGTGGGCAGCACCGCCGACTCGGTGCGCTCGGGATTCATCCCCCAGAGCAAATGGCTCATCGGCATCGCGATCGCGACACTGCTCATGGGCATCGGCTCGACCTGGGTGACCTCACGCGGACTGCGCCGCGTCACCGGCGATTACGGTGCCGCGGAGCTGCGCAACATGCTCGAGTTCTACTCCTCCGTGCTCACCGCGGTGTCCGAGGGCCTGCTGCTCGTCGACCGCTCCGCCGGGATCGTGCTCATCAACGCCGAGGCGCGCGAGCTCCTCGGCCTGCCGCGCGCGGGGCGGGGCGCAGGGCAGGACGAGGCCGCCCAGACCGAGGACACCGCGCAGCCCGAGGACACCGCGCGCGCCACCATCCCGGACAGGGCGATGCCCCTGGACGACCTCGACGTGCCGAACGCGCTGCGCGAGCTGCTCGCCTCCGGGCGCTGGGCGCGCGACGAGATCCACTACACCGACGAGCGGGTCCTCGTCGTCAATCAGCAGCCCACCGACGTCGGCACCGACACCTGGGTGGTGACCATGCGCGATCACACGGAGCTGGCCGAACTCTCCGGGGAACTCGTCTCCGTGCGTTCGTTCTCCGACTCCCTGCGCTCGCAGACGCACGAGTACGCGAACCGGCTCCACATGGTGGTGTCGCTGCTCGAGACGGGACACACCGACGAAGCGATCGAGTTCGCGGCCAAGGATCTCGATGACCTCAACCGGGTCAGGGGCAGCGGGCAGATGAGCTTCGATCATCCGGTCCTGTCGGCGCTGCTGCTGTCGAAGATCGCGCAGGCGGCCGAAGCGGGGATCGAGATGACGGTCGACACCGCGGAGCTCTCCGGCCACCTCGGCGGGGACGACCGGGATCTGGCGACGATCCTCGGGAACCTCATCGACAACGCCTTCGATGCGCTGAGCAGGCAGGACGTGCTGCCGGAGGACAAGCGGGTGCACGTGCACCTGAGTGGGTCCGGCGGGCCCGGCGGGTTCACGATCGAAGTCAGCGACGACGGTCCGGGGATCGACGAGGAGCACGTCGACGCCATCTTCGAGCGCGGCTGGTCGACGAAGCACGACGGCGTCGAGACCGACTGCGGCCGGGGCAGGCAGGAGGCGGGCACCCGCGGCGTCGGTCTGTCCCTCGTCGTGCAGGCGATCCGACGACTCGGCGGAGCCATCGACGTCCAGGGCCGGGGTGAGGAGGGCGACGAGTACAAGGGAGCCGTGCTCACCGTCTGGCTGCCCGACCGGAGCTCCGACCCGCCGCGCGCCGGGGCCACGGGCAATCCGCCCACCGGTCCCAACGCCACCGTCGCCGCCGAACAGCCCTGACCCGCGGAGCCATTCCGTATGCGCCGGCCATGTCGGTCGAGTCGGCAAGGGTTTACCGTTGAATGAGATCGAAGGGCTCAGCCGTCGCCTCGAGGCATAGGCTTCGACTGAGCCCGGCCGGACAACCGCAGGAGGAGAAACAGTGGACCAGGACATCGTCGTTTGCGAACCGTTGCGGACCCCGATCGGAGGGTTCGGCGGCCAGTTCCGCGACATCCCCGCTCAGGAGCTCTCCGCCACCGTGGTCCGCGAACTCATCGCTCGCACCGGGATCGACCCCGAATTCATCGCCGACGTCATCATGGGGCAGGGATACGCCACCGCCGAGGCGCCCTGCATCGGCCGCGTCACCGCACTCGACGCCGGGCTTCCCGTGTCCGTGCCGGGCAAGCAGGTCGACCGCCGCTGCGGGTCGGGACTCCAGGCCGTCATCGACGCCGCCCTCGTCGTCGGCTCCGGCAACGGGGACTTCGTCGTCGCCGGCGGCGTCGAATCGATGTCGCACGCGCCGTTCTACAACGACACCATCCGCTGGGGCGTGCGCGGCGGCAATGCCGAATTCACCGACTCCCTCAGCCGCGGCCGCTCGACCCCGGGCGGGAAGAACTTCCCCGTCCCCGGCGGCATGCTCGAGACCGCCGAGAACCTGCGCCGCGAGTACGAGATCGGCCGTGAGGAGCAGGACGAACTCGCCTTCAGCTCCCATCAGCGCGCGGCCGCCGCGGCCGAGGACGGTCGTTTCGCCGAGGAGATCGTGCCCGTGACGATCCCCGCCGCCCGCAAGACCCCCGAGCACCAGGTCGACCGGGACGAGCACATCCGCCCTGACACCTCGGTGGAGAAGCTCGCGAAGCTGCGCCCCATCCTCGGCGGAGATGATCCCGAGGCCACAGTCACGGCCGGCAATGCCTCCGGCCAGAACGACGGAGCCGCGGCCAGCCTCGTCACCACTCGCGCCGCCGCCGAGGCGCAGGGCCTGCGACCGCTGGGCCGTCTGGTCAGCTGGGCCGTGGCCGGGGTGCCGCCGAAGACCATGGGCATCGGCCCGGTACCGGCAACCGCGCAGGCCCTCGAGAAGGCCGGACTGACCCTCGCCGACATCGACCTCATCGAACTCAACGAGGCATTCGCCGCCCAGGCCCTGGCCGTGACTCGCGAATGGGGGCTGGGCAAGGACGACTTCGACCGGCTCAACGTCAACGGCTCGGGGATCTCCCTGGGCCATCCCGTCGGCGCGACCGGCGGTCGCATCCTCGCCACGCTGCTGCGCGAGATGGACCGCCGCGGTGCCCGCTACGGTCTCGAGACGATGTGCATCGGCGGGGGACAGGGCATCGCCGCCGTCTTCGAACGCGTCTGAGACGCGGCCGGCGAGCGATCACTCGATGACGAGGGTGACCATCTCGGCGATGCACGCGGGCCGGTCCGCTCCTTCGATCTCGATCACGTGGCCGATGACGAGCTGGGTGCCCTTCTCGGTGCGCGTCACCTCCTTGAGGGTGGCGGTGTCGCGCAGGCGGGAGTTGACAGGGACCGGCTGAGGGAAGCGGACCTTATTGAGTCCGTAGTTGATCTTCATGCTCGGTCCTTCGAGGGAGAAGATCTCCGTCGAGAACTTCGGGAGCAGGCTGAGGGTGAAGAACCCGTGGGCGATGGTCGTGCCGAACGGACCCGACGCCGCTCGCTCGGCGTCGATGTGGATCCATTGGTGATCGTAGGTGGCGTCGGCGAAGGCGTTGATCGTCTGCTGATCGACGAGCAGCCATTCCGAGCTGCCCAATTCCTGACCGACCAGCTCTTCGAGCCCCTCAGTTCCCTGTAGCGTGCGCATGCCGAACCTCCATCAGTTCTCAGTCGAATCTCACTTGTCGAGGCCGCTGTGCCTCGTCCACTGGACATGCTACTGAACGTACGTCCAATAAGTAACCGTGTGTCGACGGCGACAGGGAAATCACCGAGCCCCATCGTGTGCCGGAGTTGTGGCGGGCTTGGAACAGGAATCCACAAATCTGTGAGAACAGGCGCAGTTAGACTGACCGCATGTCAGGAACACGAACGTCCGTTTCGAGCATCGGAGTGCTCGTCGTCGAAGACGAGGCTGTCGCGGCACGTGCACATGCGAAATACGTCGACCGCATCGACGGCTATCACACCGCCGGAGTGGCCAAGAACGCCACCCAGGCGATGGCGGCGCTGACCGGCAAGATCATCGGGCTCGACCCGGACGGAATCGACCTGGTCCTCCTCGACATGAACCTTCCCGACGGTCACGGACTGCAGGTCTGCCGCGCCATCCGGGCCCACCGGGTCGACGTCGACATCATCGCCGTGACCGCTGCACGGGACATGCAGATCGTGCAGGAGGCGCTGTCCTACGGCGTGGCCCAGTACATCATCAAGCCGTTCACGTTCCCGGTCTTCAAGTCCAAGCTCGACGCCTACTCCTCATTCCGCAACAGCCTCGGCACGGACAGCGGCGAAGGTGAGGTCACCCAGACCGAGGTCGACACCGCCATCGCCGCCCTGCGCACGCACACCGTGGCGGCGACGGCGAAGGGCGTTCCCGACGCCGTCCAGACCGAGGTGAAGTCCGTCCTCGACGCGAGTCCGGGGCAGTCCGCCGCCGAGGTGGCCGAGAGTCTGGGCGTCTCCCGGGTCACCGCCCGGCGGTATCTCGAGTCGATGGCCGACGCCGGCATGCTCGAGCGCCGGCCCCGCTACGGTGCGGCCGGACGTCCAGTGCTCGAATACACCGTCGTCGACGACATCTGACCTCCGCCGGCCGACCTCCGCCGGGCGACCTCCGTCGGCTGACCGGAGAATTCCGGGCGCCGACGATTTCTGGTCGACGATTTTCTGTCCGATGACTTCTGATCAGTGTCCTGAACGGAAATGGACTTCGACATCGGCCGCGCCGAAGATTGGACCATGTCGAAGAAATCGCAGATGTGGTCGGCTCTTGCGACGATTGTCGTCCTGCTGATCGCGGCAGGAGGCTTTGCCTATCTGAAATTGCCGATGCAGGCTCGTTCCGCTGCTGAGTCCGCCGTCGCCGACCTCCGTGCGGGAACCCTCGACTCCTTGGTCTGGAACGACCAGGATGCGTCGCAGAAGCTGCACGATGCCGTGCTCGGGGGTCTTGATCAGCAGCTGCTGGCCAACCGGAGCGTGGAACTCGCGGCGATCGACACCCGCGGTGACTCGACCATCGCGAAGCTGCGCTGGACCTGGACGAATCAGACCGGGCAGTCCTGGGAGTACGAGTCCGAGCTGCCGTTGAGCAGAAGCGGACTGCTCTGGTCGGTCTCCCTCAGCGAAACCGCACTCCACCCCGTCCTGCGGTCCGGGGGAGTCCTCGAGTCGCGGACGAACCCGGGCCGACGCGGATCGATCCTCGGCGAGGGCGGCGAGCCGCTCGTGTCCGAGGGGACCGTCATCGATGTCGGAGTCCGGCCCTCCACGGTCGAGGAGAAGACGGTGAAGTCCCTGGAGCGGGAGCTCGATATCGACGGCAGGACCCTCCGGCAGCGCATCGACGAGGCAGACCCTGATCACTTCGTGCCGGTCATCACCCTCCGCGAAGACGACTACGACACGGTCAAAGACAAGGTCCATTCCCTGCCCGGCACGCTCTTCAGGACTCGCACCCAGCCGCTGAGCAGGAAGAAGGGCTTCGCCGCTGCGACTCTGGGCACGGCCGGACCGGCGTCGGCCGAGGACGTCAGGGCGTCCGGAGGCGAACTGAGCGCCGAGTCCATCGTCGGCCGGAGCGGGATGCAGAAGACCTTCGACGATCAGCTGAGAGGGCCCGCGAACGAGGAGATCTTCGCCGTCAACGGAGAGGACGCCGAACCGGTGTCCGTGCATGAGTTCCCGCAGCAGAACGGGAAGGACGTCTCCACCACTCTCGACGTCGAGGTGCAGGAGGCGGCGGACACGGCGGCCGCAAGCGCCGAGAAGCCGGCGGCGATCGTCGCGATCCGTCCCAGCGACGGGCACATCGTGGCCGTGGCCAACCACGATCCGGCAGGCGCGGCCTGGGACCGGGCACTGACGGGCCAATACGCTCCCGGCTCGGTGTTCAAGGTCGCCTCGGGACTGGCGATGCTCGAGACCGGGATCGCTCCCGAGGCGATGCTCGACTGCCCCAAGACGACGACTGTCAACGGGAAGTCGTTCAAGAACGCCGAGGACCACGTCCTGGGGGAGGTCTCCTTCGCGGAGAACTTCGCCGAGTCGTGCAACACCGCCTTCGTCGAGGCCGGTGAGAAGGTCGCCAGCGCCGATGTCTCGAACGCGGCGATGAACCTCGGGATGGGGGAGTTCGACCTTCGCGTCGACGCGAAGATGGCCGACGTTCCCGTCGACGACGACCCGGTCGTCCACGCCGCGCAGATGATCGGCCAGGGAAAGGTGATGGTGAGCCCGCTGTCCGTGGCGGTGATGGCCGCCTCGGTGGCGAACGGGGACACGGTCAGCCCGCTCCTCGTCCACCCCGATGAGCGCACGACCCTCGACGAACAGGTGATCGATCCCGATCACGTCGAGGCGCTGCAGACGATGATGCGCCGCGCCGTCACCGATGGAACTGCCGACGCGCTGAAGACCGTCCCGGGCGAGCCGGTGCACGGGAAGACCGGAACCGCCGAGTACGGCAGCGAGGATCCCCCGCGCACACACTCCTGGTTCGCCGGCTACCAGGGAGACGTGGCCGTGGCGGTGCTCGTCGAGGACGGCGGCTTCGGCGCAGAGGCGGCGGTGCCGGTGGCGAAGGAGTTCTTCGAAGAGCTCAACCGATGACCGCCCGATCGACTCCGCGTGTCGGGTCGACTCCGCGTGAACGATCGACCCTGCGTGGCTTGGCCGCCGGAGTCATCGCCGCGCTCGTCCTCGCCTACCCGATCCTGTGGATGGGGTTCGTCGCCGTGATCTCGTGGTCGGGATGCTTCATCGAGTGCGGCACTCCCGACCGGGGACAGGCGATCCTGCTGCTCGCCATCATCGGCGTCCTGCTCGCCGACATCGGACTGTGGGCGGTGTCCGGTTTCCGCAGATTCCCCCGCGTGCTCACTCTCATCGCCGCGGGACCCGTCGTCATCCTCGGGGTGGCATGGCTGGCCGGAACCCTGCTCGGCGCCTACTGAACAGGGGCAGCCTGAACTGGGGGCGGAAGCGGTGCCGAACGGCGCCAAACGCTGACGAACAGCAGCGACCCGGTCGTCCTCAGACCTGGTGCGAGGCTCTCCAGTCGGCGACCTCGGTGAGTGCGAGCTCGGCCGCGACACCGATGTAGGCGGCCGGGGTCAGGGCGGTCAGCCGCTCAGTCTCGGCCTCGGGCAGGCCCAGCCCGGCGACGAAATCCTTGAGGTCGGCCTGGCCGATGCGCTTGCCGCGGGTCAGCTCCTTGAGCTTCTCGTAGGGGTTCTCCATGCCAGGCACTCCCTGCAGGCCGGCGGCCCGCATGACCGACTGGATCGCTTCGCCGAGGACCTCCCAGTTCGCATCGAGATCGGCCGCCAGCACCTCCTCGTTGACGGCGAGCTGGCCGAGGCCTTTGACGAGATTGTTCAGCGCCAGGACCGAATGACCGTAGGCGACGCCGATGTTGCGCTGCGAGGTCGAGTCGGTGAGGTCCCGCTGCATCCGCGAGGTGACCAGGGTCGAGGCGAGGGAGTCGAGCAGTGCGCACGAGAGCTCGAGGTTCGCCTCGGCGTTCTCGAACCGGATCGGGTTGACCTTGTGCGGCATCGTCGAGGACCCAGTCGCACCGGCGACCGGGATCTGCTTGAAGTAGTTCATCGAGATGTAGGTCCACATGTCCGTCGCCAGGTTGTGGGCGATGCGGTTGAACCGAGCGATGTCGGCGAAGAGCTCGGCGTCCCAGTCATGCGACTCGATCTGGGTGGTCAGCGGGTTGAAGGTCAGCCCGAGGCTGCCCTCGACGAAGGTCCGGGCCAGCTTCGGCCAGTCGGCATCGGGAACTGCTGCCATGTGCGCCGAGTAGGTGCCGGTCGCGCCGTTGATCTTGCCGAGGTACTCGGAGTTCGCGATGCGCTCGTACTGGCGACCCAGCCGGTGGACGAAGACGGCCAGCTCCTTGCCCATGGTCGACGGGGTGGCCGGCTGCCCGTGGGTGTGGGAGAGCATCGGGAGCTCGGCCAACGCCTCGGCGGTATCGGCGAGGGAGTCGATGAGCGCCTTGGCTCGGGGCAGCCACACCTGTTCGGTGGCGCCCTTGATGCCCAGCGCCCACGACAGGTTGTTGATGTCCTCGGATGTGCAGCAGAAGTGGACGAGCTCACTGAGGTCGTCCGCTCCGAGTTCGACTAGTGCTTCTTTGATTGTGTACTCGACGGCCTTGACGTCATGGACGGTGACGGCCTCATGGGCGGCCAGGGTCGCGATCGTGTCGGCGTCGAAGCCGTCGGCGAAGGCGCGCAGACCGGTCACCTCCTCGACGGTGAGGGTGCGCACGCCCGGGATGACGGAGTTCTGGGCGAGGTGGATGAACCATTCCACCTCGACGACGATCCGATTGCGGTTGAGCGCCGCCTCCGACAGATGATCGATGAGATCAGCGGTGTCTTTGCGGTAGCGGCCGTCGAGCGGTCCGAGTGCGAGGGCGGGCGAGACTTCGGCAAGAGAAACAGTCGGCATGGGTCCATTTTCTCACGAGCCCGCCGACGAGGAGACCGATGCCGACTCATGTCCGATCGGCTGGGGATTGCGCCGGCACTGCGGCGTGCTGCGGCTGTGGACGCGCGGCTCGCGTCCACAGGGCGATTCTGGCCGATTCCGCTGGTGTGACCGGCATCCTACATTGAGATCCGGGAGTGGAGGAGGGGCGAGTGATCACCGAGGAGCTGGCGCACAACCGCGACGAGTGGTTCCACCGCGCGAACGAGCTGAGGTCGCTGGCCGAGGAGTGCAGACGAATCGACGTCTGGGATTCTCCGGCCGGTGCGCTCCTGCGGGAGAGGTTCCTGGCGGTGGCCGACTCGATCGTCATCCTCGCGGACCGGGCGGACCGGCTTGCCGAAGCCTACGACCTGCACCTGCAGGTTGTGTCAGTGGGAGGGCGACTCCAGATATGACGGGAACCCCGAGCACGGGAAACGACCGCGACCCCGCGAGTGACCGCCCTGAGATGGTCGACCGTTTCAGCGATCGTCCCGACGATGAGGCGGGTTCGAGCGCCGATGCTGGAGCAAGCGCCGGCGCGAAGTGGATCGCCGTCGATCTCGCGCGGATCATCCGACTGCCGACGCGGCTCAAGCGCCTCTGGCCGCCCGAGATGATGCCGCGGAGCACATCGAAACCCGACGCCTCGGCCGCGGAGGACGACGACAGGGCTCACACCTCGGCGAATGCGTCGACGCCGGCGCCCGACCTGCCCGGCGCCCTGACCGCGGCGCCGCCGGCCCCGCAGCGGCGGCGCGACCTCGACGTCCTCACCGCCTGGCTCACCGGCTTCGCCGCCGAGCTCGAGTTCGCCGATGCGCGGATGACGCTCGTCATCAGCACCGGGGCCGACGCCGTGCACCTCGAGGCGGCCCTCCACGACCACACCGCTCTGGCGATCCTCGTCCTGCGCGGTCCCGGTTTCGATCAGTTCCGCGGCTTTCAGCTGCTGCGCCGCATCACCCTCACCGACCTCGCCCCCACCGTCCAGGAGCTGAGCACCCTCATCGAAGAGGACTGCGTGCTCACCCTCACCTATCTCCACTCGCACGGGGCGGGAGGCATGGAGTTCCTCCTCCGCCAGCACGGCCACTGGCTGCGACCCGAGCTTGAGAGACGTCGCGAGGAGATCAGGGTGAGTCGGCAGGTCGACGCCGGCGATGAGGCGATCCGGACCCTGCTCGCCGCGGTCCTGACCCAGCTGTGCTTCACCTCGGCGCAGTCGCCGGCGGCCACGAACGGAGTCCGGGCATGATCGCCACCCGCACCCACGGAGGCCCCAGGCTGCAGGTCGACGACCGCGCCGACCTGTGTTCGATCGAGTTGCGGCGGATCACCGACCGGATCGACGACCTGCTCGTCGAGGGCACCCTCGCCGACTTCGATCTCGCCACCCTCCTCACCCAGGTTCCCGCACCGGTCACGGCCCTGAACCTCGACGCCAGCCGTGTCCTCTTCCACCAGCAGGCGGCGGTCGTCATCGTCGAAGCCGAGGCCACCATCCTCGCGGTCCGGACCGCCGCCACCGCCTACCGGCAGGCCGAGCAGGGGATCAGTGAGACCTTCGGCGGCCTCCTCGACTTCTTCGGATACACCGCCGGTCGCGCCTTCGCGCTGAGCCTGCCCGTGCTCATCCCGGTCGGCATCGCCGTCGCCGCCACCGTCTACGCGACGGTCACGCTCCTCGACGTCACCGGGCTCGACACCGTCATCGACCAGCACTTCGGCATCGACCTCGGCCAGTCGGCCGCGACGGTGAAGGAGGACTTCATCACCCTCGTGTTCGAGAACTCCGACGCCACCGGAGCCGTCATCGAGCACGTCCTGCCGGGCTTCGTCCTCGGCTTCATGGGTCTGCCGCCTGCCCTCCTCGACACGGACGCCGATCATGCTCTGTGGCCCCACGACTCCGGGTCGATGACCGCGTGGGTGCTCACAGGAGCCTCGATGTTCGGCCTCCTCCTGCCCTCCGAGGTCGAAGTGTGGAGAGCCGCCGGCATCACGCCGGCCGACACGCGACCGCCGCAGGACATCGAAGAGCTCTACATCCGGGAAGCCGCACGCCATCGCGGCGTCGACTCCGGGCAGGTGCGCATCGAAGAGATCGAATCCCCCGACGGCAGCATCCGGTACATCGTCTACATCCCCGCCACCACCGATTGGTCCCCGGAGCCGGGACCGAACACGACCGACCTGACGACGAACGTCCAGGGAATGGCCGGCCATGACACCGTGATGCGGGAGATGGTCCGGCAGGCGATCACCGACGCGGGAATCGGATCCGAGGCGGAGGTGATGCTCGTCGGCTACTCCCAGGGCGGCATCACCGCCGGGTCCCTCGCCGCGGACCCCGAATTTCTCGCCGACGTCAACGTCACCGCGCTTCTGGCGGTCGGCGCACCGATCTCGGACTTCGCCATCGACGACGACATCGAGGTCCTGTCCATCGAACACGAACAGGACCTCGTTCCCGATCTCGACGGCAACGAGAACCCCGGCACCGACACGTGGTCGACGGTCACCGTCGACTACGACCCGCAAGCACTGCGCCGCGCCCCGAACCTCGCCGGCATGTCCGACGCCGAGCTCGACGCGAAGTTCGCCTCGGCCGGAGCCGCACACTCCTCGGCCGCGTACACCGCCTCGATCGCCCTGATGGTGCGGGCCGGCCACCCCGACCTCCGACGATTCACCGCGAGGAACTCCGGATTCTTCTCCGGCGAACTCAAGGACACCAAGGATTACCAGGGCAGACGCAGACGGCACTGACCAGCGCCGACGACGGCCTCGCCTCGGCGAAGGTCGGGATGGCGGTCATCGGAAGTGCATTGGTCGGATACCCACGCAACTCGGCGAGGATCGACAATTCGCCCTGCAGCCCTTTGGCCGAAGACCACACGGGTGCAATTCGCCCCATAGGCTGAGACCGACCTGACCAGACAGCACCCCGGCGCACACTGCCGATGTGGCGCCCAGAGAGCGGATTCGTTATCGTAGTAGTACTTGTGAACCTCATCACTCAAGGGCGAGGACTCCCACCAGAGTCGCTGGCCCGACGACACGAGTCCGCCGCTGGTCACCTCCGGTGCTGTTGGACCTTGAACAAAGGAGAACTGAAATGACCTCCAACATTTCAGTAGGAGCCGGGACTGCCCACAGTCAGTCATCGGAACCTCGGATGATCCAGATGCTCACCGAAGACGGCAATCGAGTCGAATCCGGTGAATACGACGCCTTCGCCGCAGAACTCACCGACGAGGACCTGCGCGGGTTCTACCGGGACATGGTCCTGGTGCGTCGAATCGACTCTGAGGGCTCAGCTCTCCAACGCCAGGGACAGCTCGGTCTCTGGGCGCCCCTGTTCGGTCAGGAGGCGGCGCAGATCGGAATGGGCAGGGCCGCCCGTCCGCAGGACTTCGTCTTCCCCACCTACCGTGAGCACGGCCTCGCCTATACCCGCGGTGTCGAACCCGAAACCCTCCTCGGCATCTTCCGAGGCCAGAACCACGGCGGCTGGGACCCGCAGGAGCATCGCTTCCACACCTACACGATCGTCATCGGCTCACAGACCCTCCACGCCACGGGATACGCGATGGGAGTCGCACTCGACGGTGACGTCGGGACCGGCGACCTCGAACGCGACACGGTCGCGATCGCCTGCTTCGGCGACGGTGCGAGCTCGCAGGGCGACGTCTCCGAAGCCCTGACCTTCGCCGGGGCCTTCCACGCCCCTGTCCTGTTCTTCTGCCAGAACAACCAGTGGGCCATCTCGGAACCGACCCACGTCCAGACCGCGGCACCGCTGTGCAAGCGCGGCGAGGGCTTCGGCGTCCCCGGAATCCGAGTCGACGGCAATGACATCATCGCGATGTACTCCGTGGCGCGAGCCAGCCTCGACTCCGTGCGTTCGGGCAACGGGCCGATGCTCATCGAGGCCTTCACGTACCGCCGCGGAGCCCACACCACCGCCGACGACCCCACCAAGTACCGCGACCGGGCCGAAGAGGAGATCTGGGAGGACCGCGATCCGCTCAAGCGCCTCAAGGCCTACCTGGACAAGCACACCGACACCGATGACGAGTTCTTCGCCGAGGTGGACGCCGAGGCCGACACCCTCGCCGCCCGCATCCGCCACAACTGCATGACCATGGAGGACCCGGCGCCGGAAGAGATGTTCGCCCACGTCCTCTCCGAATCCCATCCCCTCGTCGACGAGGAGCGGGAGGAGTTCCGCGCCTACCACGCCTCGTTCGCCGATGCAGGTGAGGCCTGATGGAGAAGCTTCCGCTGTCCAAAGCGATCACGGCGGGGCTGCGCAAGGCCATGGAGGACGACCCGAAGGTCGTCCTCATTGGTGAGGACATCGGCAAGCTCGGCGGCGTCTTCCGCGTCACCGAGGGCCTGCAGAAGGACTTCGGTCCCCAGCGGGTCATCGATTCCCCCCTGGCCGAGTCCGGCATCGTCGGCACCTCGATCGGCATGGCCATCCGCGGCTACCGCCCCGTGATCGAGATCCAGTTCGACGCGTTCATCTTCCCCGCCTACGACCAGATCGTCACCCAGGTCGCGAAGCTGCACAACCGGACCCTGGGCAGGGAACGCATCCCCCTGGTCATCCGCGTGCCCTATGGCGGCGGCATCGGCTCCCCGGAACACCATTCGGAGAGCCCCGAGACGCTGTTCGCCCATCACGCGGGCCTGCGCCTGATCTCCCCCTCGAACTCCCACGACGCCTACTGGATGATCCAGGATGCGATCAGGAGCGAGGACCCGGTGATGTTCTTCGAACCCAAACGCCGCTACTGGCAGCGCGGGGACGTCGACACGAACGAGCGGGGACTCGACATGCATTCCGCGCGAGTCGTCAACGAGGGCACGGACGTCACCCTGATCGCCTACGGCCCCTTGGTGCCGACCGCTCAGGACGTCGTCTCGGCCGCGGCAGATGAGGGCAAGAGCGTCGAGCTCATCGATCTGCGCAGCTTCAATCCGATCGACTTCGCCACCATCGAGAAGTCGGTGAAGAAGACCGGCCGACTCGTCATCACTCATGAGGCCCCGACCTTCCTGGGCTTGGGTTCGGAGATCGCCGCGCGAATCTCCGAACGCTGCTTCTTCAACCTCGAAGCACCGGTCCTTCGCGTCGGTGGGTACCACACCCCGTACCCCGGCTCGCGAATGGAAGAACACTACCTGCCCGACCTGGATCGCATCTTCGACGGTGTCGACCGGGCACTGGCCTACTGACCTCAGGAGAGAATGAATGAGTTCCGAATTTCCACTTCCTGACGTCGGTGAAGGTCTGACCGAGGCCGACATCGTGTCCTGGAAGGTCGCTGCCGGCGACACCGTGACCGTCAACCAGATCCTCGTCGAGATCGAGACCGCGAAATCACTCGTCGAACTCCCCAGTCCCCAGGCCGGCGTCGTCGACGCCCTGCTGGTCGACGAGGGCCAGACCGTCGAGGTCGGCACACCGATCATCCGCTTCGGCGGCGGTGTTTCCGCCGCTGATGCGGGCTCGGGTGCTGCCGCGGGCTCCGCCGCTGCCGATGCATCCCAGAAGGCCTCCGGCGGCGGAACCGAAGCAACCGGTGGCTCCGGAGCAACCGGTGGTTCCGAAGACGGCGGCGCGACCCTTGTCGGCTATGGTGCCAGAGCAGCATCGTCGAAGCGTCGTCCGCGGAACGCCGCGCCGGTGCCCGCACCCCGATCAGCAGAGCCGGCAATGGCCGCTTCGGGCCAGTCCGGAGCCTCTGCACCTGCTGCCCCGGCTGCAGTCCCTGCAGCGGCCGCAGCACCGCCCGATGGCGGGCCGACTGGAGGGTCGCCGGGAACACCGGCGGCCGCCTCGGCGGGCAAGCCGTTGGCTAAGCCTCCGGTGCGCAAGCTCGCCAAGGACCTGGGCATCGATCTCGCCTCGGTCGTGCCGACCGGCTCCCGGGGCGAAGTCACCCGTGAGGACGTGCAGGCGGCCGCGGAGCGATCGACAACTCCCGACCACACAGCTGCGACCGCCGCGACCACCTCGGCGAGTGCGGGGTCAACCGCGGAGCTCGAGGAGCGGATCCCGTTCAAGGGCGTGACGAAGATGATGGCGAAGGCCATGGTGGACTCCGCGTTCACGATGCCCCACGTCACCGAATTCCTCGATGTCGACGTCACCGCGACGATGGACTTCGTGCGTCGGCTCAAGTCGACGAAGTTCCTCGGCGAGGACGTCAAGGTCTCGCCTCTGCTTCTCGTGGCGAAGGCCGTGGCCTGGGCCGCGGGGCGCAATCCCCGCATCAACTCGTGCCTCGAGGGCGACGAGATCGTCGTCAGGAAGTACGTGAATCTCGGCATCGCGGCCGCCACGCCGCGGGGGCTGATCGTGCCCAACATCAAGAACGCCCACTCGATGGGACTGACCGAACTTGCGCAGCGCATCCAGGAGCTGACCGCGGTGGCGAGGTCGGGAAAGACTCCTCCGGCCGATCAGACGGGCGGGACGATCACCATCACGAACGTCGGCGTGTTCGGCGTCGATGCGGGCACGCCGATCATCAACCCGGGAGAGGCCGCGATCCTGGCCTTCGGACAGATCCGCAAACGCCCCTGGGTCGTCGGCGACGAGATCGTCCCGCGCGACATCACCACACTGTCGGTGAGCGCCGACCACCGGGTGGTCGACGGGGAGATCATCTCGAAGTTCCTCGCCGATGTCGGTCGGGGACTCGAGGATCCGAGCCTGCTGCTCGCCTGAGCCAGTCGTTGCTTGATTCGGGCCGGCCCTGTGGCTCGCCTGAGCCAGCGGGGCGGGCGGGTGCTGCTGGTCGGCGGTTCGTCAACTCGACGGTGAAGCCGTAAAACACCCCGTTGCAACGGGGTGTTCTGCGGCTGCCGGGGCGTAGTGCGAAGCCAACGAGGCGTATTACCGCTGCCGCGGGGTATTGCTGCCGTCGGGGCGGACAGCGACGGGGCGTATTGCGGCTGCGGGGGCGTTTCACGTAGCCAACGAGGCGTATTGCGGCTGCCGCGGGACCTTGATGTTGCCGGGGAAATCTGCAGCTGCCCGGGGCGCCTGCGGCTTCCCGATTCCTCGGCAGCTCACCCTTTGAGGTAGGCGCTGTTGTTCTCGTGACCGTCGTCCTTGACCAGACGTTTGGCCAGACAGTGGTCGCGGTCGAGACCCCAGGAGCGGCACTGGTCGAGCGCCTGGTCCGGGCTGCGGTAGGGCGTGTCGATGACGGTGACGAGGTAGCCGCTGTCCTTGAAGGAGCCCCAGTCACCACTGCGAATGAGGATCGCGCCGGGATACTTGACCCGGTTGGCTTCGTACTCGTTGAGGATGTCCTGCACGGTCCAGGTCTTCCCGTCGGCCTGCAGTCCCGACTTCTTCGCGCTCAGCTGTGTCACCCAGCTGCCTTCGAGGTCCGCCGCGTTCTTCGTGCCGTCCTCGACATAGGCGCCCAACTGCTCGTCGGGGCTTGCACTCGGCTGGACGAGGACCTCGGAGGGGGAGGGGGAAGCCGATTCGCCCGAGTCGCCGCTCACATCGACCGGGACCGTTCCCGTCGACGGGGCCAGCCACCGCACCCCGAAGAACGCTAACAGCGCCAGGACGATGACGATGGCGACGATGACGGTGATGACCTTGAGGCCGGTCCGCCTCTTCGAGGCCGGTGCCGGGTTCGCCAGCTCAGGAGGAACGCCGGGTCGGCCCCCGCCTGGGCGCGGCTCCGATTCCTGGGCGTAGGGAGCATTGCATGCCGGGGCGGTGCGAGTGCGGGAAACAGGGAAATCGCCCGTGTGCCGCTGGATGTACTCGTAATAGGTCGAGTCATCGAACTCCGTCTCCGTCGGCGCAGTGTCCTGATCCTGCGACACGGAGAGACCGGATCGCTCGGATCGATCCCGGTGCCAGTCATCGCTGGTCGCGGGACGAATTCGCGGCCTCGGTGGAACGTCGCTCATCGGTCCTCCTGAGTGCCAGGGGTGGTGGCAATCATCTCCTTACCTTGGCATGAGATCGAAGTGCGGGCAACAAGGAGGAGAAGGGCGAACACACTGCAGTTGATGTGCCCTGACGTGAATGGCGACGCCCACCCGGAAGGTCGGAATCGCTCCCGGCTTGAATCGCGAATCGCTCCCGGCTCGAATCGCGAAGTCCGCCGGAGGGGCCTACCCGGGCCGCATCCTGGGTGAATTTGCCCTGGAGCCCAGGTTCTCCGTAGACTTATCATCTGTTGTGTCGTGTCGGAGAGTCATCGACTGCCCGGTGCGACCGACATGGTGCTCACCCACCGCTGCACTCCAGCTTCGGCCATCTCTCACAGGCTACGGCTTCAGCGCTGGTGAGACATCTCGCCCAAACGGGCAAACCTGTTTTGGCGTACACAATTTTCATTGCGAACGCCGCACGTCGGACACCGTTCCGGCTCGTCGGATGGGAATCCGATGTGGCAGCTTCGTGAAAATTTGTTGATGTCTTCCGACATCGGCGCAAGCTGACGTGATCAGGTCTCGGCGGACGTGCGGCCAATTGGCCGTGTGACCGGCAGGGTTCCTGACCACACGTGCTTGTTTCGAGAGTCGGTAACTTGTGAACTGGAGGAGAGACATGGCAGCAACCTGCCAAGTGACCGGGGCAGTCCCCGGTTTCGGACACAACGTGTCCCACTCGAAGCGTCGTACCAAGCGTCGTTTCAACCCGAACATTCAGAAAAAGCGCTACTACGTTCCATCCCTGCGTCGCAACGTCACCCTCAACCTGTCCGCCAAGGGCATCAAGGTCATCGACGTGCGCGGAATCGATGCCGTGGTCACTGAACTCATCGCCAAGGGAGTGAAGCTCTGATGGCCAAGACTCAGGACGTTCGCCCCATCATCAAGCTCAAGTCGACCGCTGGCACCGGGTACACCTATGTGACCCGCAAGAACCGCCGGAACAACCCGGACCGCATCGTGCTCAAGAAGTACGACCCGGTAGTTCGCAAGCACGTCGATTTTCGAGAGGAGCGCTGATCACGCATGGCTAAGAAGTCAAAGATCGCCCGCGACAAGCAGCGTCGCGTCATTGTTGAACGTTATGCCGAGCGTCGCGCGACTCTCAAGAAGCAGCTCGTGTCGCCCAACAGCACCGACGAAGAGCGCGAGGAAGCACGGCTCGGCCTGCAGAAGCTCCCGCGTGATGCTTCGCCGGTTCGTGTTCGCAACCGTGACCAGGTAGACGGCCGCCCCCGCGGTTACCTGCGCAAGTTCGGTCTCTCCCGTGTGCGTTTCCGCGAAATGGCGCACAACGGCGAGTTGCCGGGCATCACCAAGTCCAGCTGGTAATCTCGAGGAAGTTCGTTATCGGAAAAACGGACCGGTAACCTACCGACTTGTCCTAAGGAGGACACTTTTATGGCTAAGAACCGTAGTGAGCTCGTAGCAGAAGTTGCAGAGAAGTCGGGCCTGACTCAGAAGCAGGTCTCTGACGTTCTCGATGGTGTCTTCGACGTCTTCTCCGACGTTGTCGCTCAGGGAGAAAAGCTCACCATCCCCGGATGGTTGGCAGTCGAGCGCACCGAGCGCGCCGCTCGCAAGGGCCGTAACCCGCAGACCGGTGAAGAGATCCAGATCAAGGCCGGCTACTCCGTGAAGCTGTCCGCCGGTTCCAAGCTCAAGGCCGCCGCCGGCAGCCCTGAGTGATCCTCGGCTGAGTCAAGTACTGAAGAAATGACCCGAACCGCTTGGTTCGGGTCATTTCGTCTGTCTGCACGCTCTTCTGCTTCAGCGACGACCTTCCCCGAGACGGGTCACTTCGCCGCGCCGGCACCAGTCGCAGGTGGGGCCGGCGCGGGTAAATGGGCCGTGCGAATCAACCGACACCGCGAACCGGGCCCAGCGCGGAGAGGCCTCGGCCGCGGGCCCAGCGCCGAGGCGAGGGCGAGATCTCGGCCACGTCCGCGCCCGACGGTTGGCAGAGTCTCAGGACCGAGGACTACCCTGGAGGCATGGACACAGCGGGCGGACTTCAGGCGACGGCGAGCTCAGTGAGCATGACCGCGTGAACACTGTGACCATCGAACCGCTCACGCGGTTCGCCTCCCGCGCCGCCGTTCCGATCGTCGTCCTCGCCGGGCTGATCGTCGGAACCGCCGCAATGCTCTTCACCGGCGCGGCCGACGCCACCCTCCTCAACGACCCCGGCCCGGCCGTCCGCTTCGGACTGCCGGCCGCGAAGTTCGTCTTCAACCTCGCAATGTCGCTGACCCTCGGCGCCCTGATGTTCGCGCTGTTCATCCTCCCTCGCACTCAGGGGCGCAGGGCCGGCCGCAGCCAGGACGGCGCCGAGGAGCCGGCACCCGATCCGCTGTGGGAGAAGGCGCTGAAGATCGCCGAGGTGTCTTCGGTCGTCTGGACGATCTCGGCCGTAGCGGTCCTCGTCCTCACCTTCGCCGACACGGTCGGCGCCCAGGCGTACCTCGACTTCTCCGGCCAGCTCGGGGTGTTCCTCACCCAGATCGCCTTCGGCCAGCTGTGGGTCCTCATCGTCGTGCTCATCGCGGTATCCTCGGTGATCTGCTTCGGCTCCCGCTCCTACCCGGGCATCGCGGCCGCCGCTGTTCTCGGGGTCGGCGCGATGGTCCCGCTGGCCCTGATGGGTCATTCCGCAGAAGCGTCCGGCCACACGCAGGCGGTCAACAGCATCGGCCTCCACCTCCTCGGGGTCACCCTGTGGTTGGGCGGGCTCTTCGTCATCGCCCTGCTCGGGACGAAACTCGCCCGCTCGCCGCAGCTGCCGTCGGTGGTCGAACGGTACTCCTCCTTCGCGCTCTTCGCCTTCGCCCTCGTGGCCTTCTCCGGGGTCGTCAACTCCGCTCTGCGCGTTCACGACTTCGACGACCTCATGACCCCCTACGGCCTGGTCGTCCTTGCCAAGGCCCTCGCGACGATCGTGCTCGGCCTGGTCGGGTTCTGGCACCGCCGCTTCGTCATCCGCCGGCTCGCTGCTGCCGCCTCGGCGAGGGTCGAGTTCTGGCGCCTCATCATCGTCGAGTTCGTCGTCTTCGGCGCCACCATGGGAATGGCTGTGGCACTGTCACGGTCGCAGCCGCCGGTGCCGCAGGAGCCCGTCGGTGACCCCACCCCGGCACAGATCCTCACTGGTGAGCCGCTGCCTCCGGCTCCCACTCCCGCCCGGTACTTCACCGAATGGTCGCTGGATCCGCTGTGGGTCGTGATCTCCGTGGGCCTGGCCGCGGCCTACCTCGCCGGCTACGTCCACCTCCGCCGCCGAGGTGACTCCTGGCCGGTGCTGCGCCTGATCAGCTGGCTGGTCGGCATGGTCCTCCTGTTCTACGTCACCTCCGGTGGCGCCCGCGTGTACGGGGAGGTGCAGTTCTCCGCGCACATGATCCAGCACATGCTCCTGGTCATGGTGGTGCCGCTGCCGATGGTCCTCGGCGCTCCGATCACGATGCTCATGCGTGCGACCACACCGCGCACAGACGGCTCCCGGGGAATCCGGGAATGGGTGCTGTGGCTCGTCCACACCCCCTGGCTGCGGTTCTTCGCCAATCCCATCGTGGCGAGCGTCAACTTCGCCGGGTCCCTCGTCGTCTTCTACTACTCGGGGATCATGCAGCTCGCCCTCGAGACGCACATAGGGCACGAGCTGATGATCATCCACTTCCTCGGCGCCGGGTACCTCTTCGGCCAGGCCCTGATCGGCATCGACCCCGGCGTGGAGCGCTTCCCCTATCCTCTGCGGCTGCTCATGCTGCTCATCACGATGGCCTTCCACGCGTTCTTCGGCATCTCGCTGATGAGCTCAGAGGTCCTCATCGAGGGCGACTGGTTCGGCAACATCGGCGCCGACTGGGGCTACTCGGCGATCGAGGACCAGCAGCGCGGTGGTGCGATCGCCTGGGGCATCGGCGAGATCCCGACCCTGTTCGTGGCCATCATGGTCGCCATGCAGTGGGCGATGTCCTCCGACCGGGAGGCCAAGCGCGTCGATCGTCGCGAAGCGCGCACCGACGACTCGGAGCTGCGGGCGTACAACGAGATGCTCGCGAAGATGGCCGTCCGCGACGCCGAGACCGATTCCCGGCGCCGATAGCCGCGACGCCGAGACCGACTCCCGGCGATAGCCGCGACGCCGAGACGGACTCCCGGCGCCGACAGCGGACACGGCGAGGCGCAATCGCATCGCTCCCGGCGCCGACAGCAGGCAAGCACACCTGCTGTGCAGGATTGCTCAGGGACAGTTCTCGGATTGGCGACCGCGAGAACGCCACAATCCGTCCGAGATGACGCACACTGTTGTCTGGATCATATTCACCGGGCCGCTCGGACCGAGCGGTGGACCCTCGGCCGCATGGACGCGACCGCAAGGAGTCTTCCCGGCAGCCGGAACGATCCGCCCAGACAAGGACGTGGCGGATCGTGGAAACCAAGGAGAGTCATGAGTTCTTCGAGCAACGCCGAGAGGAAGTCGATCCGCACGCAGCTGCGCAAGGTCGTCATCGCCTCGATGGCCGGAACCGTCGTCGAGTGGTACGAGTTCTTCCTCTACGGCTCCGCCGCCACACTGGTCTTCAACTTCATCCTGTTCCCACCGTCGGACAACCCGCTGACCCCGATCCTGCTCGGATTCGCCACCTACTCGGTCGGCTTCATCGCGCGCCCGATCGGCGGAATCGTCTTCGGCCACTTCGGGGACAAGTACGGGCGCAAGAAGCTGCTGCAACTGTCGATCGTCCTCGTCGGCGTCGCGACATTCCTCATGGGCTGCCTGCCGACCTTCGACCAGATCGGCTACCTCGCACCGATCCTGCTGGTGCTGCTGCGCATCGTCCAGGGCTTCGCCGTCGGCGGTGAGTGGGGCGGCGCAGTCCTCCTCGTCGCCGAGCACGCGCCCGACAAGGAACGCGGGTTCTGGGCCTCCTTCCCGCAGTCCGGCGTTCCTCTCGGCAACCTCCTGGCCACCGGAGTCCTGTTCTTCCTCACCGCCACCCTGAGCGAATCCGACTTCCTCTCCTGGGGCTGGCGCGTGGCGTTCTGGCTCTCCGCGGTCATCGTGCTCATCGGCTACTACATCCGGACGCGCGTCACGGACGCGCCGATCTTCGAGCAGGCCAAGCTCGAGGTCGAGGAGGGCGTCGACTACGGCATCAAGGCCGTGTTCGTCCGCTACCCGCGCGAGGTCTTCACCGCGATGGGCCTGCGCTTCGTCGAGAACATCCACTACTACCTCGTCGTCACCTTCTCGATCACGTATCTGGCGGTGGCCGTCGGCATCACCGCGAGTGAGATCCTCGGGCTGCTCCTCGGCGCGCACGCCATCCACGCGGTGCTGGTGCCGTTCGTCGGGGCCCTCGGCGACAGAGTCGGACGCAAGCTGCCGTACGGCATCGGGATCGTTCTCACCGCCTCGTGGGGCTTCTTCGCCTTCCCGATGTACGACACGGCCAACGGCCTGATGATCTTCCTCGCACTGCTGCTCGGGCTCCTCTTCCACGCCTTCATGTACGCCGGCCAGCCGGCCATCATGTCGGAGATGTTCCCGACCCGAATGCGCAACTCCGGGGTCTCGACCGGCTACCAGGTGACGTCGATCGTCGCCGGCTCCTTCGCCCCGATCATCGCCGTGGCACTGCTCGACCGGTTCGACTCGTCGGTGCCGATCGCCATCTACCTGCTGATCGCGGCGGTGATCTCGATGATCGCACTGCTGTTCACCCGTGAGACCAAGGGCATCGACCTCCACTCCCTCGACCAGGTCGACCGGGACCGTCGCGGGGTCGGCAAGGGGATGAGCGCGGGACCGGACGCGACGGAGGCACCATGACGGATCTCAGCGGCAGGCGCGCCCTCGTCACCGGGGGTGCCTCCGGCCTCGGCAAGGCGATGTGCGAGGCGTTCGCGGCGGTGGGAGCACACGTCATCGTCGCCGACGTCAACGCCGATGACGCCGCCGACGTGGCCGAGGGCATCGGCGGCGAAGCGTGGGGCGTCGACCTCGCGGACACCTCGGCGCTGGAGACGGTTGACCTCGACGTCGACATCCTCGTCAACAACGCCGGCATCCAGCGCATCCACCCGATCACGGAGTTCCCGCTCGAGGAGTGGCGCCTGATCAGCACGCTGATGCTCGAGGCGCCGTTCGTGCTGACCAAGGCGGCGCTGCCGGGGATGTATGAGAAGGGGTGGGGCCGGATCATCAACGTCTCCTCCGTCCACGGGCTGCGCGCCTCCCCGAACAAGTCGGCGTACGTCGCAGCCAAGCACGGGCTCATGGGGCTGACGAAGACGACCGCGCTCGAAGCCGGTCCGCACGGGGTGACGTGCAACGCGATCAACCCCGGCTACGTGCTCACACCCCTGGTCAAGGGCCAGATCGCAGAGCTCGCGAAGACGAACAGCATCAGCGAGGCCGAGGTGCTGGAGAAGGTGTTCCTCGGCCACTCGTCGGTGCCCACGCTCGCCGAGCCCGAGGACGTCGCCCAGCTCGCCCTGTTCCTCGTCAGTGACGCGGCCGCCGTCGTCAACGGCAGCGCGCACAGCATCGACGGAGGCTGGACGGCGGCCTAGAGGACCTCGAGGACGGCGCGGACGCCGACATTGCGCAGCGATTCATGCCGAACCGAGGCCCAGTAGGAGACGGGCTTCGAGAACTGGTCGGGAAGCACCTGGGTGAGGCGACTGTTGTGGCGGGCGAGGAAGTCCGGGAGGATCCCGATCCCCACCGACTGCGAGGTCGCCAGGACGTGGGCGTGGACCGAGGTCGACCGGAAGAAGCCGGCGCCGCGCGGCAGCGCTTCGGCCGCTTCGTCGAGGTCATCGACATGCAGCGAGTGCTCGATGTAGTAGATGAGCCGGTGTTCGGCCAGGTCCTCGAGGCGGGTCGGCATCTCGTGGGTGCGGATGTACTCCTGGGAGGCATAGAGCTGGAGGCGGTAGTCGCGGAGGTGCTTGGCGACGCTGCGCGGCGCGTCGGGTCTGCCGACGACGACTTCGATGTCGACCCCGGACCGATACTGCCGGGCCCGCTGGGTCACCGTCAGGAGCTCGACCTGCAGACTCGGGTGCCGGGCCTGCAACCGCGTCAGCGCCGGCACCGCGTACTCGAGGGCGAAGGCCTGCGGGCAGGCGAGTCGGATCGTGCCCGACAGCGATGAGCTCTGCCGGTGGTCGATGCGCCCCAGCGCCGATTCGATGTCCTCGGCCACCGGCAGCAGCTCGCGCCCGGCCGCGCTGAGCTCCCAGCCGTCGGGGGAGGCGACGAGCACTCGTTCGCCGTAGGCCTTCTCGAGCGCGGAGATGCGTCGGGACACCGTGGTGTGGTTGAGGCCGAGGCTGTGGGCGGCGGCGGTGAACTTCCCCAGCCGCGCGACGGCGAGCAGGGTGAGCAGGTCCTCCGGAGAGATCTGCGGACGGGAGCCGCCAGGTGCGTGTGAGGGCATAGTCGTCCCATTTTATCTGCATCGATGCACATAATCGGTGCAGAAGAGATGATTCTTCCCCCGCCGCCGTCCGTGCGCGACTGGCGTAATGTGAAGAGGAACACGACTATCCCCGATGCAAGGAGGCATACCATGTCGACGATTGGATGGATCGGCCTGGGCAACATGGGCCGACCGATGACTGCCAACCTGGTCAAGGCCGGGCACACCGTCCAGGGCTTCGACGTCGTGCCCGAAGCGGTCGCCGCCGCTGCCGAGCACGGTGTGATCGCGGTGGATTCCCTCGCCGAGGCGGTCGCCGGTGCCGACATCGTCTTCACCATGCTGCCCAAGGGTGAGCATGCCCGCGCCGTCTACCTCGGCGATGACGGGGTCCTCGCCCACGCCGACACCAAGTCCCTCCTCGTCGACTCATCGACGATCGACTTCGACTCCGCCCGGACCCTGCACCAGGAGGCCTCGCAGGCCGGCTTCCGGTTCGTCGACGGACCCGTCTCCGGGGGAGTCACCGGCGCCGAAGCCGGGACGCTGACCTTCATGCTCGGCGGCACCGACGAGGACATCGCCGAGGCGAAGCCCTTCATCGAGCCGATGGCCGGCAACATCTTCCACGCGGGTGGGGAGGCCGCCGGACAGGCGGCGAAGATCGTCAACAACATGATGCTCGCGATCAGCCTCGAGGGCGTCGTCGAAGGCGCGGTGCTCGCGCAGCGCTTCGGCCTCGATGCGAAGACGTTCTACGACATCGCCAAGGTCTCCTCCGGCGACTCGTGGCCGCTGCGGACCTGGTACCCGGTGCCCGGTGTGACCGAGACCGCGGCCTCGAACAACGGCTTCGCCCCCGGTTTCGCCGCCGCCCTCATGCACAAGGACGTGGGACTGGCGCTCGCCGGCGGGGAGTCCCAGGGAGTCGACCTGCCCGCGGCCAAGCTCGTCCACGCCCAGCTCCAGAAGCTCATCGATGATGACCTGGCCGGTCTCGACACCTCGGCGCTGATCCGCAACATCGACCCCGAGGCCGAGGGCCTGCCGAACTGAGCCGAGGCCGAAGGCCTGCCCCTGCGCCGAGGACCTGTCGCTCCGAGCCGAGGACGTGGGTTCGGCCTCCACCACCCGCTGACCCGAGTCGGGGGACATGGGAAACTGGACCCATGAGCACAGTCGATCCCACTCCCGAATCAGCGTCCACGTCCAGCGGCGACCCTGCCCCTCTCCCCGAGGCGGAGGCCGCAGCCATCCGGGCCAGGCTCGACGACGTGGCCGCCCGGGCCGCGGCCGCCGCCGAGGCGAGCGGACGCCGGGCGGCGGACGTGATGATCATGCTGGCGACCAAGACCCAGCCCACGGAGAAGATCCGGGTCGCCCTCGCGCACGGTTTCACCCTCATCGGGGAGAACAAGGTGCAGGAACTCGTCGGCAAGGCCGAGGCGCTGGCCGACATCCCACACGAGGCGCACCTGATCGGGCCGCTGCAGAAGAACAAGGTCAACCACACCCTGCGCCATGCCCACTGCATCCAGTCCGTCGACAACCTCGAGCTCGCGCACAAGATCAGCAGACGCCTCGATGTCCTCGAACAGAGCGTGGACGTCTTCGTCCAGGTCAACACCTCACGTGAGGACTCGAAGTCCGGCATCGCCCCCGAGCGCGCCGAAGAGCTCGTGACCGCACTGCGCGAGCTTGAGCGACTGCGTCTGCGCGGTCTGATGACGATCGGCCTGCCCGGGCAGACACCCGAGGAGATCCGGCCCAGCTACTCCGATCTGCGCGAGCTCGGCGCCGGTCTCATCGACCGCGGGATTCTGCCCGCCGACGCGACCGAGCTGTCGATGGGGATGAGCAACGACTTCGAACTGGCGATCGGCGAGGGCGCGACGATGGTCCGCATCGGCTCCAGCGTCTTCGGGGCCCGCGACCCCCGGTGACAGCGCCCGCGGCATCCGCGACCTGGGGGCCGGCGCCCGAGGTTCCCGCGACCCGGGGGCCAGCGCCTGCGGTCTCGCGGCCTTCGATGACGCCGCGGATGCGCGGCTCCGCGCGGATCTGAGACACTTGAGCCATGACTTCCAGCCCGCAGACCTCAGCTGCTCCCACTGACTCCACTCATGTCAAAGTGCGCGCCCCGGAACTCGTCGGCCGCCGCTGGATGAACGCGGGCGGCAAGGATCTGAGCCTGGCGGACCTGCGGGGGAAGGTCGTGCTGCTCGACTTCTGGACCTTCTGCTGCATCAACTGCCTCCACGTCCTCGACGAGCTGCGCCCGCTGGAGGAGAAGTACCGACAGGAACTCGTCATCATCGGCGTCCACTCGCCGAAGTTCGAGTTCGAGCGCACCGTCGAAGCCGTCGACCAGGCCGTCGAACGCTACCAGGTCGAGCACCTCGTCCTCGATGACCCGGACCTCGTCACCTGGCAGGCCTACACCGCTCGCGCCTGGCCCACCCTGGCCGTCATCGACCCGGAAGGCTACCTTGTCGCGACCCTGTCCGGTGAAGGCCACGGGGCCGGCCTCGGCGAGATCATCGAGGTACTCATCGCCGAGCACTCGGCCAAGGGCACCCTCCATTCCGGGGACGGACCCTATGTGCCGCCGCCGGCCCCGGAGACCGACCTGTTCTACCCCGGCAAGGTCACCCGCCTGCCCTCGGGCAACCTCCTCGTCGCCGACTCCGGGCACCACAGCCTCGTCGAGTACGATCCGAGCGGACAGACCATCCTCCGCCGGATCGGCACGGGGGAGCGCGGGACAGCGGACGGCGACTTCGCCTCGGCGAGCTTCAGCGAACCCGGCGGCGTCGCCGTGCTGCCCGATGAGATCGCGGCCCGCGCCGGCTTCCACCTCGTCGTCGCCGACACCGTCAACCATGTCCTGCGCGGCATCGATCTCGACTCCGAGACGGTGAGCACGATCGCCGGGACCGGCGAGCAGCACATGGTCGGGGCCGTCGACAATGTCCGCGGCACACACGGACCGCTCGGCCGCTACGACGGACCGGCCCGGGACGTGAAGCTGTCCTCACCATGGGACGTCCTCTTCGTCCCGGCCACCGCCGAGGTGGTCGTGGCGATGGCCGGCAACCACACCATCTGGTCCTTCGACCCGGTGGCGGGCCGGATCCGGCTGCTCGCCGGCACCATGAGCGAAGGTCTGCTCGACGGGGACGCGGAGACCGCCTGGTTCGCGCAGTCCTCGGGCCTCGACCTCGGTCCCGACGGGGACGTGCTCATCGCCGACTCGGAGACCTCTGCGGTCCGCCGCCTCGACCCGGTCACGGGCGAGGCCTCGACGCTCGTGGGCGTCGGGCTCTTCGACTTCGGCTTCCGCGACGGTCCAGCCGCCGAGGCCCGGCTGCAGCACCCGCTGGG
>JAPSIC010000077.1 GCA_031179165.1 Brevibacterium sp. | reverse complement strand
GGAGCCGAGGAGGGGTTCCGCAACCGGGCCAAGCTCGCCGTCGGCGGAGCCGCGGGCGCTGTCACTCTCGGCATCCTCGACCAGGAGTTCCACGGCGTCGACCTGCGCGACTGCGGAATCCAGGCCCCGGCGATCCGCACGGTCATCCCCGTCCTCGCCGCCTTCCTCGACTCGACCGGCCTCGACCCCTATGACGTCTCCCGTCGCCGAGGCGAACTGAAGTTCGTCCACGTCACCGCGGCCCCATCGGGGGACCTGATGATCCGGTTCGTCGTGCGCACCCAGTTCGGCCTCGAGGTGCTGACCTCGCGCCGCGAGCAGCTGAGGCGACTCGTTCCACGCGCCACCGTGCTCTCCGTCAACCTCCTGCCCGAGCACAAGGCCGCCCTCGAGGGCAGCCGAGAGGTCATGCTGCTCGGCGAGTCCTTGCGGATGAATCTCGACCGTGTCGACCTGCATCTGCGCCCGCAGAGCTTCTTCCAGACGAACACGACCGTGGCCATGGCCCTCTACGACCAGGTGGCGGCTTGGGTCGATGGGATCGCGCCGCGCAGTCTGTGGGACCTGTACTGCGGAGTCGGCGGCTTCGCCTTGCACTGCGCAGGCTCCCGCGCCCTGGCGAGTACTTCGGCACCAGCGAACTCCTCGGCGACGAGCGCGTCGGACTCAGTATCCGCGCAGGGTCCCACGAGCGCACCGGACTCTGGAGTCGCACAGAACCGTGGAGCCGCGCAGTCCTTGCGTCAGGTGACCGGCGTCGAGGTGAGCGAGCAGGCCATCGAGTCCGCGAAGCTCAGCGCCGCGGAGCTCGGCGTCGACGTCCACTTCCTCGCCGCCGATGCCACGGAGTTCGCCGAGGCCGCCCTGAGCACCGCTGCCGGCTCCGGCCCCACCTCGGCGGGGGACGCGAGCGCCCCGCACACCGGGAGACCGGACTGCGTCATCGTCAATCCGCCGCGGCGCGGGATCGGGGCGAAGCTGTCGGCGATCCTCGAGGACTCCGGCGTCGAGCACGTCGTGTACTCGAGCTGCAATCCGCTGTCGCTGGCCAAGGACCTCGACCGGATGCCGAGCTATGCGGTGACGCAGGCCCGGGTGTTCGACATGTTCCCGCATACGAAGCACCTCGAGGTCGCGGTGGTCCTGCGGCGGCGCTGACCGTTGAATCGTCGCTGCGCCTCATAGCTGCAGCGTGACCGGGCGGGCGATGCCGTTGACGGTCGTCGTCGGCCAGCGCTCGTCGACGGTGAGGACCTCGATGGGTTCGGGTCCCTCTCCGTGGAACACCACCGTGTCCTCGATCTTCACGCCGATTCCCAGCGAGCTCGAGTAGGAGCTGGGGTTCCACGCAAACGCCTGACCGGTCTGGATGATGTCGGGCACGTCGGGGGTGAGCATCGGATCACGGCCCACATAGCCGGCGGCCCCGCCCTGGTGATGCCGGGTCCATTCCTCGGCGTCGAATCGGCGCGGGTAGGACCGCTGGATGGTCGTCATCATATCCCTGAGCGGACGACCGTCCCACAGATCGGAGAAGATGTCGGCCTCCACCTCGAGGAGCTTGGTCTCGTATTCCTGCTCCCCCTCCTCGGGGTCGCCGAATCGCACCCAGCGCGTGAGGTGGGCGAGGAGCCCCTGCCGCCGACCCGAGATCACGAGCATGGCCCGCCGCCCCAGGGGCGCCTCGGTGGGCAGCGGATGCCGGAATTGCGCACGGGATTCCCCACAGGCCAGCAGCACCAGCGGCTCCACCCCGCGCTGCCGGGCCCCGCCGGCCAGTGCAGCGGTGAGGTCGAGCTCGCTCATCTCGGAGGTCGCCTCGAAGAGCACCTCGCTCATGGCCGCGGCGAGGTCCTGCCCGAGGCGGCGGTACCTATCGAGCTCCGAGTCAAGGAGGACTGCCCGGACACTGCGCAGGGCCGGGGCATGATCGGTTTCCGACTCGATCGCCCATTGGTCCGCCCCGGGCACGGAGTCGACGAAGGCGGAGAGGGGCTCGTACCAGGGGACGGGATGGACGGTGACGAATCCGTCGTGGGCGAGGGACTCCGGAACCTCCTCGGCGAGGATCCGATTCACCTCATTGGAGGAGATCCCGAGGTGGATCCCGGTCCGGGTGACCAAAGCCTGGAACACGGGACCCGACGCCGCATCGACCGTCACGCGGGCCCCGGCCAGCAGCCAGGACATGCTCCCCGCGGTGGTGAGGATCAGGCCGTCGAGGGCGCGTTCGTCGAGAAGCGAGACGATGCGGGCGTGCTTGGTCGCCACCTCGGTGCGGGTGTCATCGGTCATGGTGCGCCTTCCTGTTCTGCAGAGGTCGTGCGGCCAGCTCGAGTCGACACTGCCAGAGTAGGCAGATGCGCGGTGATCGCGCCAGTGTCGGCCCTGGCACCGCGCTTGCCTGTATTCTCGTCGAGACCCCTGTCCGCCGATGACTGGAGACCGACAGCCGTGTTCACCCTCGATCAAGCTCGGGCGTTCGTCGCGGTCGCCGAGGAACTGCACTTCTCCCGGGCGGCAGAGCGCCTGCACATGACCCAGCCGCCGCTGAGCAGGCAGATCCAGAAGCTGGAGGCCACCCTCGGCGTCCATCTGCTCCTGCGCGAGTCTCGCGGAGTGCGGCTGACCGCTGCCGGCGAAGCCTTCCTCATCGAGTGCCGGCAGCTCCTTGAGAAGGCAGAGTCCGCGCCCGTCCGTGCCCGCCTCGTCGAGCAGGGGAAGATCGGCCTGCTCCGGATCGGGCACACCTCCATGGCGTCGTTCTCCGTTCTCGGTGAACTGCTGCGTCGCATCAATGAGGAGGCTCCCGGGGTGAAGGTGGAGCTGAGAGAAATGGTCACAAGCAGACAGATCGAGGGTCTGACGGATGGAACCCTTGACATCGGACTGGCCCGTCCGCCTGTGCCCGAGGAGTTCATCGATTCCGTTCCCCTGCTGCTCGAGGGCCTCGCCGTGGCAGTGGCCGACGATCATCCTCTGGCTCGACGCGGCGAGGCGGTGAGCGTGGACGAGCTCCGGACCGAACCGCTCATCATGTATTCGATCACCGAGGCGCAGTACTTCCGTGACCTCGTGGTGTCTCTCCTCCACGTCTCGGATGAGCAGGTCACCTACACCGTCAGTCAGGCCCTGACCATGGTGACCCTGGTGGCCGCCGGCCACGGCAGCGCCGTCATCCCCGCCTCGGCGGGGCTCTTCTCGTTCCCTGGCGTCACCGTTCTGTCCCTGAGGGAATCACCGGCAGATGCCGTCCAGCTGCATGCCATGTGGTCGAGCGAGTCGAACAATCCCGCCCTCCGCTCCGCGCTACCGGTCCTCAACACCCTGGCCGTAAGCTCCTGACGTCCCTGGGCTCCTGACAGTCCGACCGGCGTGGTAGCCCGGTAGCGTGAAACCGCGGACCCCACGACTCTGGTTCCACACGAGCAATCGATACCTCTGAGGTATCAGATGATGTGAAAATTAGCTTAGACAGGAATAATGCGCGCCTGTAGCGTCGAAGACAACAACACCTTCGGTGCTCGACCGAGCGCCCCCATCCTGAGAGGTCGACGTGACTGAATACGCTCCCACCGAACTGGCGAATGTCCTGAAGAACGGTCTTCTGTCCTTCCCGGTGACTCCCTTCGACGACTCGTTCGCCGTCGACGAGAACACGCTCCGCGAGCACCTGGAGTGGCAGTCGAGCTTCGACGTCGCCGGCCTCTTCGTCGCCGGCGGCACGGGCGAGGGCTTCTCCCTCACCCCCGAGGAAGCGTCCCGGGTGAGCAGCATCGCCGTCGACACCGTGCGCGATGGAGTGCCTGTGCTGGGCTCGGCCACCGGCAACACCGCCCAAGCTGTCGCCTCGGCGCGCGCAGCCGAGGACGCGGGTGTCGATGGCCTCCTCCTGCTCCCGCCCTACCTCACCGAAACCACCCAGGAGGGCCTCCTCGCCCACGTCTCCGCGGTGCTCGAGGCCACCTCGGTGAGCGTTATCGTCTACAACCGCGCGAACGCGCACTACTCCGCGGAGACCGTGGCGAAGCTCGCCGAGAAGCACCCGAATTTCATCGGCTTCAAGGACGCCATCGGTGACATCGAGCACCTGGCCCGGGTCAGAGCCCTCAACGGTGACCGACTCATCTATATCGGCGGCCTCCCGACGGCCGAGACCTACGCTCTGCCGCTGCTGAAGATGGGAGTGAGCACCTACTCCTCGGCCATGTTCAACTTCCTGCCCGAATTCGCCCTCGACTTCTACGGCGCGGTCCGCGCCGAGGACGAACCGAAGGTCAACCGGCTGATCACCGATTTCGTCCTGCCCTACCTCGACATCCGCAACCTGGGATCGGGCTATGGCGTGTCGATCGTCAAGGCAGGCCTCAAGGCCGTCGGGCGACCCGCCGGATCGGTCCGTCCTCCGCTGCGCGACCTCTCGGAGACCGAACAGGAACGCCTCACCGCCCTGATCAGCGGTCTCGCCAACTGACCATCGCCGACCGTCCACACCTCGGTGTCCTCGGACACCGTCATAGGGAAGGAAATCACATGCAGAAGAGCGAAGCATCCACCGGAGCCGGCACCGACGGAAACGAGGCCATGCACTCGATCGTCGCGGGCCTCGAGCTGGAGGGCCAGGGCGGCGCTACCCGGGCCGTCGACCCGTCCACGGGAGCCGAAACGGGCCCCCGGTTCACCCTGCTCAACCGCGAGCAGCTGGTCAGCGCCACCGCAGCGGCCGAAGAGGCCTTCACCGGTTTCCGGAAGTCGACTCCGGAGCAGATCTCGAACCTCCTCACCGCCATCGCCGAGGAGATCGAAGCCCGCGGCGAGGACATCATCTCCACGGCGATGGTGGAGACGGGACTGCCTGAGGCACGGCTGCAGGGCGAGCTGGCGCGCACGGCGAACCAGCTCCGCCTCTTCGCGAAGGTGGCTCTCAGCGGGGACCACCTCGGCGTCAGGATCGAACCGGCGCTGCCGGAGCGCACGCCCCTTCCGCGACCCGACCTGCGGCAGAAGCGGATTCCGCTCGGTCCCGTCGCCGTCTTCGGCGCCTCGAACTTCCCCCTCGCATTCTCGGTCGCCGGCGGGGACACCGCTTCGGCGCTGGCCGCAGGCTGCCCGGTCGTGGTCAAGGCACACAACGCCCACCCCGGCACCGGCCACCTCGTCGGTGAGGCCGTCGCCGCAGCCGTCGCCGCCCAGGGAGTGCATCCGGGAGTGTTCTCCCTCGTGTACGGCAGGGGCGCCGAACTCGGGCAGGAACTCGTCGCCGACCCCCGCATCATGGCCGTCGGCTTCACCGGGTCCCGGTCCGGCGGCACGGCGCTGATGGCCACCGCTGCCTCCCGCCCGGTCCCGATCCCCGTGTACGCGGAGATGAGCTCGGTCAACCCGGTTTTCGTCCTGCCCTCGGCGATCACTGATGATTCCGCGTCCGACGCGCTGGCGAAGGGATTCGTCACCTCGCTCAACGGCTCCGCCGGCCAGCTGTGCACGGCTCCGGGACTCATCTTCGTCCCCACCGGCAGCGCCGGCGACGAGTTGGTCGATCGGGTGGCCGCCGAGGTCGCCGCTGCCGGCGGTCAGACGATGCTGACCCCCGGGATCTGCGAAGCCCGCACCCAAGGTGAGGATCGGCTGGCCGCCAGCACCGGGGTGACCCGTGTCGGCCGCGGCACCGAGGGACAGACCTCGAACGCCCCCGCTCCGGCGGTCTACAGCACCGATGTCGACCGGTTCCTCAGCACCCCGGAACTGTCCGAGGAGATCTTCGGGGCCGTGTGCCTCATCGTCCGCCATGACTCCGACGAGGAGCTGGTCTCGGCCGCCGAGAACGTGGTGGGCGAGCTCACCGCGACTATCCACCTGCACGAGGACGACTCCGCCGACCTCGAGCGGGCGGCCGTGCTCGCCGACCTGCTCGAGCAGCGCGTCGGCCGGATCCTGTTCAACGGCTGGCCTACCGGCGTCGACGTCGGCGACGCGATGGTCCACGGCGGCCCGTACCCGGCGACCTCTGACGGACGCTCGACCTCGGTGGGCGCGGCGGCGATCGAACGCTTCCTGCGTCCCGTCGTCTTCCAGAACGCGCCGGCACCCGTCCTCTCCGCGGCGATCCGGGACGAGAATCCCTGGAAGCTCACCCGCCGCATCGACAGCGTCGTGACCCTAGCCGGAACCGCAGGCGAAAGCGCCGCCGATGCCTGATCGGATCATCGTCACCGGCGGTTCCGGCCGCCTCGGACGCAGTGTCGTGGCAGGCTTCGCGGCCGCCGGACGGGAAGTCGTGAGCATCGACCGGACCCTCCCGCGGGACCCCGCCGACGGTGTCGAGTACCGCGAGGTCGACCTGCTCGATGCCTCGGCCACGGCCGCCGTCTTCTCCGAGGTCGCCCCCGCCGAGGTGGTGTCCCTGGCCGCGATCGCCGTCCCGTTCAGCGCGCCCGAGGATGTCATCCTCCGGACGAACTCGGTCATCGCCCACAACGTCACGGCGGCCTCGGTGGACGCCGGCGCCCGCACTGTCGTCATCGCCTCAAGTCCCTCAATCATGGGCTACGGTGCTCCGGTCGAATGGACGCCTCCCAAGCTGCCTCTCGACGAGACGGTGACCCCACAGCCCTGGCACGCCTATGGCCTGAGCAAGTACATGGCCGAGCAGGTCGCCGCCATGTTCGCCCGGCAGACGGACACGGTGAAATTCGTGTCGTTCCGTCCCTGTTTCGTCATCGCCCCGGAGGAATGGGAGGGCGCACCGACGCAGCAGGGCCACTCGGTCGTCGACCGGCTCGATGATCCGTCCCTGTCGGCGGTGGCGCTGTTCAACTACGTCGACGCCCGCGATGTCACCGGCTTCCTGCTGCAGCTGCTGGCCCGGATCGACGACGTCGACAACGGCGAAGTGTTCTTCGTCGGCGCGGCAGACGCCCTCGCCCGACGCCCCCTGGCCAAACTCGTGCCCGAGCACTTCCCGCACTTAGCAGATCTGTCGACTGGCCTGACGGGCACAGCACCCGCGTTCTCGATCGACAAGGCGGAGGCGCTCATCGGGTGGCGGCCGCAGCACTCCTGGCGCACCGAGCTCAAGGAATAACCATCACGGGCAGTGACGGCCCGTCGCACAACGTGCACGAAGTAGTTCAACTCACCGATTGAACACAGCGCGCGTGACGTGAACAAAACATTCATCACGTAAACGCAGTACAGGAAGGAGGACCGGGATTCTCGGCCCTCCTTCGTGCTCCCGCTGGCACGCGTCGGCGTTCGTGACCCCTCGCGATCGTGGTCGTGCCGAGATAAAATACTATGACCCACGACACGAGCAGTACTCAGTAAGGACATTCGGGCGGTCACCTCGTCTATCGATCACGAATATCTACCCCATGAGACGATGCACGGCAAGGTTCCAGATGACGTAAATTGCATTTCTGTTGAGAAGCTCGGACAAGCAGGTCATCATTGTTCCGCTAAGAAACCGACGATTCATTCAAAGACGTCCGGGCACATGCCTCCAGGTGGGAGGCGTAACTTGCGCAAGGGTAGCATCATATCGACAGCGATAGATCACCACGTCGTCGTCAATCGCTTCAGTAGGCTTCCCAGCCAGTTTCCAATAAAGTTCTGAACTCTGCTCGTCACGACCGCTCGGGGTTATCGCGGCTCGGGCCAAGGTGGCCGACCACACCGTCGAAACGCGCTCTGCCATTCGCGAATCCGCGACAATCTCAAACCCGAACTGCGAAATAAGCTCTTGCCCCCAAGCCCACTCGGCGTCTCCAAAAGGAGAGCGCGGACCTGCCAGCAAGGCTCTTAGACGCCTTCGCATCGACAAGCGTGGTGGTTTCAAGGAAGTATCACCGAACAAGTTCCGTCTTTCCGTCGCGACGTAGAGCTGCCGCCATTCTTCGAAAGATCTGCGGTCTACCCACTTGAATCGAATCGTCTCCTTCGGCGCTAGGACAGCTTGTAAGACATCTTTCCCGCCGATCAGGAAGACTCCTTCATTTCGTGTTGGGTAGCGAACCGACGTCCTGTTTGTATTACGCAAAGTCAACAGCATCTGCTCGGAAGTACAGTTGGTTAAGCACCCACTGATCACGATTTCTGCGTGAAGCTCCCGATCAATAGCTTCAGCCCAGAGGACTTCGTGATCTGGGCCTATCCCGGGATCAGTTGATCTGCCAACGTCGAACCATACATCTCGGTTGGTCGCCCAGCGATAAAGTACGGATTCAATTGCGAATGAGACTGGTGGTTGCCAGTCTGTCACCATGTTCATGTAGGTCAGCTGACCCTGCTGTTCCGCAATACGAGCAGATTTGCGTGCGGCGCTGCACGATCGCCACGCGATGAGAGCTGAAACTACCGCGGTGAACGCGCTGATTGGGCCAAGCGCAGTAGTAGATTCTTGCCATGGGGACCCTGCGCCCATAAATTCCAGCATCCTGCCCCTGCCTCTTCCACCGGCACAGTTCACCACCCGAACTTGGAGACACCTAGGCGCCGGGCCCCTCGATGATGCCCACCAGGCTACCAATTTTCTCAGTTCACGAATTGATGCACGTACCACTTCACCGCATCGAACAACCTTTCACAGCTGCAGCGTATCCGGTCGGGCGATGCCGTTGACCGAGACGGTCGGCCAACGCTCATCAACAGTGAGAACATCGATCGGCGCATCGCGCTCCCCCTGGAACACGACCGTGTCCTCGACCTTGGCTCCGAGGCCGAGCGCCACCGAGTACGCGCTCGGGTTCCAGGCGAATGCCTGTCCGCTGCGGATGGTGTCCGGCACCTGTTCGGTGAGCTTGGGATCGCGCCCCACGTAACCGGCAGCCCCTCCCTGGTGGTGCCGCGTCCACTCCTGTGGGTCGAAACCTCGCCGCGGGTATGCGTCCCGGATCGTCGAGAGCACGCTATGCAGAGGACGCCCGTCCTCGAGACCGGAGAAGACATCGGCCTCAACCCCGAGGAGCATGAATTCGAGCTCCTGTTCACCGTCCACGGGCTCGCCGAAGCGCACCCAGCGGGTGAGGTTGGCGATTAGACCGTGCCTCCGGGCAGAGATCACGAGCATGGCCCTGCGCCCGAGCAGCGCTTCAGCGGGCAGAGGGTGGCGATGGAGAGCGCGGGATTCGCCCGCGGCCAGCAGCACCAGGGGCTCTGCTCCCTCGGCGACGAGCTTCCCGGCCAGCGCCGCGGTGAGTTCGAGTTCGCTCAGACCCGGCTCGGCGCTGCGGAGGACGTCGGTCATCGCCCGGGTCGAATCCCGGCAGAGGGACCGGTAGCGGTCCAGCTCGTCTTCGAGGAGCACGGCCCGAGCAGACCTGAGCTCGAGCGGATGCTCGGCCTCCGACCCGATCATCCACGCCTCGGACCCGCCGACGGAATCGACGAAGCCGATCAATGGTTCGTACCACGGGACGGAACGTATCTCGACGAGACCGGCTTCGATCGAGGACTCCGGAACCTCCTCGGCGAGGATCCGCTCGATTTCGTTCGCATAGATCCCCAGATGAATGCGTGTTCGGGTGACCAGTGCCATGAGGATCGGATCCCCGGCAGCGCTCACTGTCACCCGCGCCCCGGCGAGCAGCCAGGACAGGCATCCCGCCGAGGTGAGAACCAGGGCATCGAGTCCCCGATCGTCGAGGATCGCTGCGATGCGAGCGTGCTTGGCTGCCACCTCGACGGGAGTGCCTGCTGTCATGGTGAACCTTTCCGTACGGTCCGGGTTGGGATCCTCAGCATCAGTTGAGACCGACCAGTCCGGGCAGGGCCAGGGACAGCTGCGGCACGAACACGACGACGAGGAGCAGCACTATCAGCACCAGGAAGAACGGCAGGAGCGCCTTGGCGACCTGCTCGAATCTCGCTTCCGCGACCTTGACACCGACGAACAGGGTGACTCCGACGGGAGGCGTGATCGTGCCCAGGCACAGGTTGAAGGTGACGAGGATGCCGAAGTGGATCGGATCGATGCCCAACTCGGTGACGATGGGGAGGAAGACCGGGACGAAGATGAGGATCGCCGGGGTCGGATCGAGGATGGTGCCGATGAGGAGCAGGATGATCGTGATCAACACCATGATGATGACGGTGTTGTCGGTCAGCGAGAGGATTCCCTCGGTGATCACCGACGGCAGACCGGACACGGCCATCGCCCAGCTCATGATCGACGAGACTGCCACCAGGAAGATGATGATGACCGTGGTCGTCGTCGCATTGAGGATGATCCCCGGAAGATCCGAGATCGTGATCGCCTTGTAGACGAATCCGAGGATCAGTGCGTAGGCCACAGCGATCGCCGCGGATTCCGTGGGGGTGAAGAAGCCGGCGAGGATGCCGCCGATGACCACGACGATTATGAGGATCGATGGAACCGCCCGGAGCAGGGTTGTGGTCACGACCTTGGCCGATGGCCTCTCCGTTTCGCGCAGCTCCGGCTTCTTCCGGGTCAGGAACCAGACGGCCACAATACAGCCGAGCATCCAGAGGATGCCGGGAAGGTAGCCAGCCATGAACAGCGCCGCCACCGAGGTGCCGGAGACCAGGGAGTAGACGATGAGTGTGTTCGACGGCGGGATGAGCATCCCCGAGGGCGCCGAGCCGACGTTGACCGCGGCGGCAAACGGAGTCGAATACCCCTGGGTCTTCTGCTTGGGCCCGATGACGCTGCCGACCGCGGCGGCCGCGGCGACCGCTGCACCGGAGACTGAGCCGAACAGGGCGTTCGCCACCACGTTGGTCTGGGCCAGCGAGCCGGGCATCCGGCCGACGAGGACACCTGCCGCGTCGATGAGGCGACCGGCGATGCCGCCGTTGTTCATCAGGGAGCCGGCGAGGACGAAGAACGGGATCGCCAGCAGCGTCACCGAGTTGACCCCTGAGACCATGCGCTGAGCGGCGATGAACGACCCCTCCTCGAAGCCGACCGACATCACGATCGTGATGAACGAGGAGACACCGAGGGCGACTGCCACGGGGACGCGGCATAGGACAAGAACGAGAAGGAGGCCGATGAGGATCGTGCCGAAGAGAATGGGATCGATCATGTCATGCCACCTCGGGAATGTCGTCAGGATGGTCGTCGGGCAGTCCACGGCCGTGGTTGGCTTCGACGATGTGATAGAAGCTGAAGAAGCATGTGATCAGTCCGGCGACCGGCAGCATGAGGAAGACCATGCCGAAGCTCAGTGGGAAGCCGGAGATGTTCTGGCTCCAGGTGAGGAACACGCCGCGGGTGCCGCCGAAGACGAGCACCGCGGCGGAGAACAGGAACGCCAGGGTGTGGATGCCGATCTCCAGGCTGCGTGACCTGTGCAGGCCGATGACGTTCATGAGGAAGTCGACGGCGATGTGCTCCTTGAGACCGAATAGCAGGGCCGCGCCGGCGAGAGCGAGCCACACGAACAGGTACTGCGCCGTGGGTGTCGTCCAAGTCAGCGGTGACTGCAGGATCTGCCGGGTGAAGACCTGGAGGACGACCACGACCACGAGTGAGGCGAAGAGCGCGACGCACAGCACCTGCAGGATGCGGACGAGGGCGTTGAAGACTGCGGTCATGGCTTCTTCTCCTGGATCTTCTCGTAGATCTCGCGATTCTCCGGATCTTCGAGGTTCGCTTCGAGGACCGGCATCAGACGCTCCCGGAACGCTGCCTCGTTGACCTCGGCGAAAGTCGCTCCGTCGGCGAGGGCGGTCTGCTTCATGGTCTCCGTCTCCTCCAACCACAGCTTGGTGTCGAGCGCCATGGTCTCGTCCCACTCGGCGTCGAAGATCTCGCGATTCGCCGGGGACATCGAGTTGAGACTGTCGGTGTTGATGACCATGTAGTCGGTGCCGATCTGGTGCTGGGTCATCGACATGTATGGAGCCACTTGGTAGTGGCCGGTCGTCACGTAGGAGACGATGTTGTTCTCGGCGCCGTCGATGATCCCCGATTGCACCGAGGTGTAGACCTCGCCGTAGGACAGGGGCGTGGGCGAGGCGTTCATCGCGCTGACGATGTCGATCATCAGCGGTGATTCCTGGACGCGCAGTTTGGACCCTTTGAGGTCCTCTGGCGTGGTGATGCCGCTCTCGGTGGTGTAGATGTTGCGGTAGCCCTGGGTGAAGCCGCCGAGCACGGTCAGACCGTCGCTGCCTTCGAGTGAGGTGTAGAGCTCGTTCATCAGCGTGTCGTCGCTGAGCACGCTCATCTGGTGCTCGATCGAGGTGAAGAAGTACGGGCTGCCGTAGAGCGCGAAGTCGGGGTTGAGGTTCTCGAGCAGGGTTCCGGAGGCCACCATCATGTCGACGCTGCCGTCCTCGGCCATCTGCACGGTGTCCTGCTGGGAACCGAGCGTCCCGTTGGCGTAGATCCTGATGTTCCAGCGGCCGTCCGTCTCCTCGTCCAGGCGAGTGGCGAAGTCCTCGAGCGCCCGGAACGAGGGGTGCTCCTCGGATTGGTCGAGCGCCAGCACGAGTGTGCCGCCCTCAGCAGTGGCGGAGCCCTGATCGCCGCCGATGTCGCATGCTGTCAGCGATAGGGTGACACCCAGTGCGGCAACCGCGCTCAGCAGTCGTAAGTTGGCCATGTTCCCTCTAAACTCTTCGTCGAATCCGTCCGGTGCCTGCGATATGCCGCCCCGTTGTCAAACACTCCCCGCGGCGAGGCAAAGGCGCTTGTGATATGGGTCTCGCGAAATTCCTGTGCCAATGTTAATGAGGATGATCGATGCCTGTCCAAGATGGATTGAACATGAATAGATACCTTCAACGCATGGGAACGGTGATACTCCCCTGGCATCGGCGAATCCACTCTCCGTATTGGACGGACGCCCTCCGCGGTTCTAATCTCACTGAGACACCACTACTTCGGTTCGGTGCCGCCGACCGTCGCGGCCCACACCGGGAGGAGACCGAGAGATGCCCCTGACCGACATCGGACCCGCGGACTCCCGACGAGCCACAATCAGCCGGATCGAGGCCTGGAGAGTGGCGTTTCCGGTCGAGGACAGGCGCAGCGGCACCACGGCCGACGCCGACCCGTTCAATGCGGCCTCTCCCATGTTCGTCGAGATCGAGTCTCTCATTCTCCGGGTCACCACCTCCGATGGTCTTCACGGTTGGGGTGAGTGCTTCGGTCACCGGTCCAACCCGGCCACAATGGCCGCCCTGCGGAGCATGGTCGTTCCCTTCGCACTGGGACGTGGGACAGACCCGCAGGAGTTCTCCCGAGCGGCCGCCAGGACGTTCCATCCATTCGGCCGAGGCGGGCCGGTCGCCTATGCCGCATCCGGGATCGACATCGCGTTGTGGGATCTTGCCGCGAAGCGCGCCGGCCTGCCATTGCGCCGGCTCCTCAATGCCGAGGATGCCGGCGACGAGGTGACCGGCTATGCCAGTCTGCCGAGTTTCATGGGTGAGACGGCCCCACTGCTCGAGGCTGTCACCGAGCTCAAGGACCGAGGCTTCACCCACTTCAAACTCCATGAGACGGCGTCGGGGCCCATCGCCGACCTCATCGCGGCCGAACCGGATCTGTCCATCGCCACCGACATGAACGGCCACTGGGACCACGGGGAGGTCGAGATCGTGATCGCCGAGTACGCCGGCCTCGATCTCTGGTTCCTCGAAGAGCCGACCTTCCCCGTCAGTGACATGGAGTCGATGACCAGGCTGCGCGAGTCCGGCATCGCGACCGCCGCGGGGGAGAATGCCGGCGACGTCGACGACCTTCTCCACCCGAGCACGCGGAAGGCGCTGAGCATCATTCAGCCGAGCGTGGGCAAGATAGGCGGAGTCTCGGCCCTCGAACGCGTCTACTCGGCAACCTCGGGCGGCACTCAGCAGGTCATGCCGCACTGCTACTACTACGGTCCCGCCTTCTTCGCGACGGCGCAGGCCATCGCCGCCCACCCCGAATACCCGCAGATCATGGAGAGCCCCCATTTCAACTGGCTCGATACCCTCCACCCGCTCCAGCGGTGCACGGCGAATGTGATCCTGCCCGCCGAGGCTGGGCTCGGCTTCGCCATGGACGTCGCCACGGTCGGCGAGCGCATCATCGAGTCGTTCAGCAGCTGAGCGGCAGGGTGTGCCGTGCTCGTCTCCGGGAGACGATCACGGCACCTCGTCGAAGCTCCGCACTGCATGTGGATTCTCGACGAGACGCCGTGCCTATGACGGTTCGGGCGATTCAGTCACTGTCGGACGGTTCGGCGGGTTCGGATGGCTCCGTTGGTTCGGACGATTCGGAGGGTTCGGACGCCCACAGTCACCGGTTGACGGTCTATGACACCCAGCCGATGACCACCTGTATGGTCACCCAGATCGTCAGCATCGTGGTCAGCACGAGCACCACGTTCTCGAACAGATTCGCCTTGTACTTCCCGAGGTGGCTGGACTTGTTGGCCAGGATCAGCAGGCCGATCGCCACCAGTGGAACGATGATCGCCTGCAGGCCCGTGACGAAGACAGCCATCGCCACGAATCCGGGCATCCCGGGGATCGACCAGACGATCGGGGAGATCAGGATGAAGAGGCTGAACCATTTGAATGACGGGTCGTCCTCAAGCTTGCTGCCATAGGCTTCTCTCCTGCTGGGCTTGATGATGTGGATGCAGTCGACGATGATCTTCGGGAATCCATTGGCGAAGCCGACGACGCTGCTGTAGAGGATTCCGAACGCGCCCAGGTAGAAGATCGTTCCGCCGACGGCGCCGAGGTGGATCGTCAGGGCGTTGGATATGTCGTCGAGGCTGTCGACCTGGATCCCGTTGGGCCGCAGTATCTCCGCGCCGACGACCCAGATGGACAGGCTGATGACGATGGCCGCGGAGATTCCGAAGAGAATGTCGTTGCGCTGCAGCTTCTTGTGTGCGGTCCCGCGCCAGCCCTTATCGCGCACGTAGTAGGGGTAGAGGAAGTTGGCCATCGATCCTGCCACTGCTCCGATCAGGGAGAGGGCGACAGCGAACACGCCGAAGGCTCCGGTCTCCTCGGGCATTCCGAAGCCGATGGTTCCCCGCAGGATCTCGCCGAAATCGGGGACGGTGTAGACCGCCAGCCCCAGGAAGACCACGGTCATGACGGCGAGCAGCGCCTTCATGATGTTCTCGATCGTCTTGTAGACGTTGCGCCCGATGACGAAGATGCTGGCGACGACCAAGACGCAGGACCAGAGGAATGGGTCGCCTATCGTGAAGATCTCCGCGAGAGCTTCGCCGGCTCCTCGCACCATGTAGCCGTTGAGCAGGTGACCGCTGATGAGTGCGGCAATGCCTATTGCCCAGGGATAGAACTTCGACACATCGTTGTATCCCTCGATGAGCGACTGCCCTTTGAGGTTGAGGACCTGATATCGGCCCATAATGTTCACGATGACGAAGCGGATCAGCAGTGAGGCAACCAGGAGCCACATCAGGCTGTAGCCGTAGTTGGACCCTGAGACGGACGCGGTGACCAGGTCGCCGGCCCCCATCATTGCCAGAACGGCGATGATCCCGGGCCCGAACTCGCGTATTCCGCCCAAGAACCGTTTCTTCGTGGGAGCGGACTCCGCTGTGTTCTGTGTAGCCATTGTCAGTCGTCTCCTCCATTGGAAATGAACTGTTCAGCAGTGACTCGGACACGAGGTGTGTGATGAATGGGCTCGTGGTCAGCAGGCGCCCCGAAGGCTGCGGGTGCGGCCTGAGCCTCTTTCCGAACGTGTGAGTTCAGCGTAGAAGTGCACGATCGATGTTGTCCAAGATGAATCGCGTATGCAGCAATACTCCCAAGGTATCGATTGCGGTGAACCGTGGAGGGCTGCCCTCAGCAGGGAGCCTGGAGGGCCGTTACTGGCAGCCGCGCTCGACGGTAGTCGAAGCTGGCGCGGGGCCGCATCCGGACGTGAGTCGAAGCCGGCACGGGGCCGGCGGCCCGCCGACGCCTCAGACGGGATAGACGACTCTCGTCCCGCCTCCCGGTGGCGACGAGTCGGGACTGCGCAGGGTGCGGCGATCGAACAGTTCGACCGGCCGACCGACGATGCGCTGGAG
>JAPSIC010000003.1 GCA_031179165.1 Brevibacterium sp. | reverse complement strand
TTCGCGAACCAGGGTCTGGACCAGGCCTCCGAGGCAGCGGACAACGCGACCGGTGGCCAGTACTCCGACCAGATCCAGCAGGGACGCGACGCCGCAGGTGACTTCGTCGGCGGCGGAAACGACGGCGACCAGGGCGGTCAGTCCGACGGCGGCTTCGGCGGCGGCCAGGAGCAGGGCGGTCAGGAACAGGGCGGTCAGGAACAGGGCGGCTTCGGCGGCGGTCAGGAGCAGGGCGGCTTCGGCGGTGACGAGCAGGGCGGCCAGCCGGACAGCGGCTTCGGCGGAAACGAGCAGTCCGAGGGCGGCTTCGGCGGCGAAGGCCAGGGCGAAGGCGGCTTCGGCGACCAGCGCTGATCCGCACCCACCTCACTGAAGGGCCGGCACTTCCACTGGGAAGTGCCGGCCCTTCGCTGTGTTCGCGTCGCTGTGTTCGCGTTCCGCCTCCGCGCGCCGATCAGAACTCAGCCGGTGACGGCCACCACCTGGCGGTGCCGTCCGAGACCGTCGATCTCGATCTCAACGACGTCGCCGTCGGCCAAATAGGGGAACCGTCCTGACATCGCCACGCCCTGCGGGGTGCCGGTGAGGATCACATCGCCCGGCTCGAACGCCATCGCCTGACTGAGCTGATGGATGATCTCGCCGACGGAGAAGATCAGGTCACTCGTCGTCGACTCCTGCCGGACCTCGCCGTTGACCCAGCTGCGGATGCCGAGGGAACTCGGGTCCACCTCGGCGGCGGGCTTGAGGCAGGGACCGAGCGGCGTGAAGCCGGGCAGGTTCTTGCCCTTCGACCACTGCCCGCCGGACTCCTCGATCTGGAGGCGGCGCTCCGACAGGTCGTTGGCGAGAACGTAGCCGGCCACATGGGTGAGCGCCTCGTCCGGCGAGGCGACTCGGAAGGTGGGGCGGCCGATGACCAGCCCGAGCTCAACCTCCCAGTCGGTCTTCGTCGCGTCCGGCGGGAGCTCGATCGGGTCGTGGGGCCCGACGATCGTCGACGGCATCTTGAGGAAGACGACGGGGGCCGTCGGCGGTTCCGCGCCTGCCTCCTCGGCGTGGGCGGCGTAGTTCATGCCCACGCACACCACCGCGGAGGGCCGGGCGACAGGCGCACCGATGCGCATGTCCTCCGCACCCTCGAGCACGCTCAGCCCACCTGCGTCCAGAGCTGCCTCAACCTTCTCGAACCCGCCCTCCGCGAAGAACCGTGTGTCGATGTCGCCGGTGAGAGGGCGCAGATCGTAGTAGGTGTCGTTCATGTGTGCGACCGGGATCTCCTGGCCGATCGGCCCTAAACGCAGTAACTCCATACGATTCCCTTCCTGTGTCTGAGCAGGCCTGAAGGCCCGGGTCGCCACCGTCAGCACAGAGGGGGAATCCGCCGATCGTTCTTCTGCGTCACCTCCACTGCGCTGTGGTCGCACTCACCACGGTAGTGGTATCCCAAATCCTAAGTTGGAATGGTTCAAGTATTGGACTGCTTCTTTGTGGACACTCGCAGAATCCTTCTCGCTACGGCCGCCCGCCCGGACCGAAGACGCCGGCCGTGTAATCGGCCTTGACCCGGCGCGGGATGACGACGATCGGCACCGGTGAGTGCTGCACGATCTTCACGGCATGGGACCCGAGCGCCACCCGTTTGAGGGCGCCCAATCCGGAGGATCCGAGCATCATCACCTCCGGATCCTCCCAGCTCACGTCGGCGAGAGCGGCCTCCCAGCTGGGTCCGGTCCCGACCTCCACCTCGGTGGCCTCGGGTCGGGCCGGCAGCTGCTCGATCTCCCTGAGGATCTCGTCCGTGTCGTGGCGGATCGTCTCCTTCCACTCCGCGATGAGATTCGCCTCGACGTCGAGGCCGATCCCCGCCGCCGAGAGCACCCGTGACTGCGGTGCGAAGGATGCGATGCGAAACCGCGTTCCCGCCTCGGCGGCGACGATGGCCGCTCCCAGGATGAGGTTCGCCGAGGTGGACGACCCGCTGTAGGCGGCCGTGATCCTCGTCAGCCGTGCCCCCGCCTCGGCGCGGAACCCCGCCGGAGCCAGCGCCACCGGCAGTTCGGCGCTGTGCAGGAGACCCGAGGACACCGAACCGAGGCTGATCCGCCCCGGCCGGCCGTCGCCGGCGGGACCGACGACGAGGCGGAGGGCGTCGACTCTCTCACAGACCTCGAGCAGCCCGCGGCGAGAGGACCCGGCATCGTGGACGAGGGAGTCGACGACGGTGTCGGCGGGCACAAGGGACAGCGCCTCGTCCAGTGCGACGCGCGCGGCCCGGCGGACGAACGCCTGGTACTCGGCATCGACGCTGATCCGGCCCGGCGGCCACGGCGCGGAGTTGATCGAGACGAGCAGGAGCTGCTGCGAGTAGGACCGGGCCAGGACGACCCCCAGTTCCACGGCCGCCCGATTGTCCTGACCAGGGGCGACTCCGACGACGATGCTCATCGGCCTCCCCCTTCCATGCCGTCGGCGCCACGGGAAGCCGTGGCCCTCTCCCGGCCCAGGACCGAGGTCTTGCGGCCGAACAGGAGGTACAGGGCCAGGACCACGGCCGTCCAGGCGAGGAACACGAGGATCGTGATCGTCTGCAGGCTGCTGATGATCCAGAAGCACCCGATGATCGACAGCACGGGCAGGACCGGGTAGAACGGCACCTTGAATCCGCGCTCGAGATCGGGTTCGCGCACGCGCAGGATGATCACCGCCAGGGAGACGACGACGAAGGCGACGAGGGTGCCGATGCTCGTCATCTCGGCGAGGAAGTTGATGGGGATGAATCCGGCCATGACGGCGATGATGATCGTGACGACGATCGTCCCCTTGACCGGGGTCAGGGTCCGCGGGTTGACCTCCTGGAAGAGCCGGGGCATCAGGCCGTCGCGTGACATCGTGAACAGGATGCGGGTCTGGCCGTAGATCGAGACGAGGGTGACGCTGAAGATCGAGATGACCGCTCCCGCGGCGACGACGGTGCCCGGCCATTGGGCCCCGACGATGGTCTCGAGGATCGCCGAGAGTCCGGCCGACTGGCCTTCGAACTCCTCCCACGGCTGGGCCGAGAGGGCGGCGATGGCGACGAGGACGTAGACGGTGGTGACGATGATGAGTGCGCTGATGAGCGCCAGGGGCATGTTGCGCTTGGGGTTCTTCGCCTCATCGCCGGCGGTCGCGACGGCGTCCATGCCGACGTAGCTGAAGAAGATGATGCCCGAGCCCGCGATGACCCCGGAGACGCCGAAGGGGGCGAAGTCGGAGAAGTTGTCGGTGTTCCACCCGGTCACGCCGACGCAGATGAAGAAGATGAGCACTCCGACCTTCGTGCACACCATGATCGTGTTGATGACGACCGATTCGCCGGTGCCGCGGATGAGGAGGAAGGCGCACATGGCCAGCAGCAGGATCGCCGGCAGGTTGACGATGCCGCCCTCTTCCGGCGCATAGGCCAGGGCATGCGGGATCTCGAATCCGAACAGGTTGAACAGCAGCTGGTTGACGTACTGGGACCAGCCGACCGCGACCGCGGCACCGGCCACCCCGTATTCGAGCAGCAGGCAGGCCGCGACGCCCATGGCGGGGAGTTCGCCCAGGGTGGCGTAGGCGTAGGAGTAGGAGGACCCGGAGACCGGGACGCTTCCGGCCAGCTCCGCGTAGCAGATGACGGCCAGTCCGGCCACGATGCCGGCGATGAGGAACGACCAGATCACCGCCGGTCCCGCCACCGGCACGGACTCCGACAGGATGAAGAAGATCCCCGTCCCGATCGTCGACCCGACGCCGATCATCGTCAGGGAGAACGGGCCGATCGAGCGTTTGAGCTCGCTGCCTGCCTCCTCGGCGTCCCGGGGGACGGGTTTCACGCGGAACAGCTGTTCACGCAGACGTGCCATCAGTGACTCTCCAGACTTCATTGTCGTGCGGGTGCTCATGCCGGGTGCGGCATGGTCCGTGAGCGAACGGGTCGACCACGGACCTCACCGACCTTAGGGCAAACCGTCGTCGGAGTTGTCGATTTCGCACTCCTGAGGGGAGAGAATCTGTCGCGATGACATTTATTCAACCAAATGGTTGACTTGGGCCGGGACTGGGTCTAGATTGATGATCAACCAAACGGTTGATCACAGGAGGCGCGATGGCAGACCAACTGTCCAAGGTGTTCGCCGCCCTGGCCGACTCCACCCGGAGGGACATCGTCGCTCGGCTCAGTCGCGGCGACGCGACGGTCAACGAGCTCGCCGCGCCCTACGAGGTGAGTCTGCAGGCGGTGTCGAAGCACCTCAAGGTCCTCGAGGACTCGGGACTGGTCACCCGCACCAGGGACGCGCAGCGTCGACCGGTCCACCTGGAGGACAACGTGTTCGATCTGATGACGAAGTGGATCGAGCGCTACCAGCGCCAGGCCGAGGAGCGATATCAGCGACTCGACTCGGTGCTCGCGCAGATGCAGGCCGAGGAGGCGGTCGAGGACACCCCGGAGAACTCCGGGGACACCGAATCCGGCACCCCCACCTCGGCGACGGCGGGCACCGGCGCATCCAACCCACCCGAGGAAACACGCAAAGGAGCATGACATGTCCACCACCCCCGAAGCAGCACCCACCACCCATCCCACCACTCAGCTCGACGTTCCCGAGGGCACGCAGTCGCTGACGATCACTCGCGACTTCGCCGCGACCCCGGCCCAGGTGTTCCGGGCCCACACCGATCCGAACCTGTTCACCAAGTGGGTCGGACCGGACTCGATCGCGAGCACCATCCGCGAATGGAACCCGACCACGGGCGGAAACTGGAGCTACGTCTCCTCCGACCACTCGGGCGAGTACGGCTTCTACGGCTCGTTCCATGAGGTGCGGGAGAACGAGCGCATCGTCCAGACCTTCACGTTCGAGGGCTTCCCCGACGCTGTGAACCTCGAGATCCTCACCCTCACCGACCTCGGAGACGGCAGGACCCGCCTGCAATCGACGGCGATCTTCGACTCGGTCGAGTCCCGTGACGGCATGGTCGCCTCCGGCATGGAGCACGGCATCGTCGAGGGCTACAACAAGCTCGACACGATGTTCGCGGCCGGAGAGATCTGAGCGATCTCTGCCGACGCGGGGTATGGGTGACGGCGGGCATGAGTAACGGCAGGCATGAGTGACGGCGGTTCGGCTGCCCCGCGCGGGGTGACCGGACCGCCGTTGCGCGATCTCGTGCGAACCGCAGTCAGGGGCGTGGAATCACGCGGCGGCCTCAGCGCCCTGCCGCGTACCCCTGGGCGCCGCGGGGGTTCGCTGCCGCGCTCAGCTTTCCGGTCCGCGGATCGCGGGTCACACACGAGAGCCGGCCCAGCTCCCAGTCCCCGGCTCTGGTCACGACGTGTCCGCGGTCGATGAGCCCGTTGATGACCTCATCGCCGAGGCGGTCCTCGACGACCGCACCTCCCGGCACCCAGGTGCGGGGCCAGAAGGACCCGGCCAGGGACGTGGTGTGCAGGGCCGGTGCGTCGATGGCCTGCTGCGGCTCGTAGCCGCCGACGAGGATGCGCAGGATCATCAGCAGCTGCCACTGCTCCTGCTGGTCCCCGCCCGGTGAGCCGAGCGCCATGACCGGCTCGCCGTCCTTGGAGATCAGCGTCGGGGTCAGGGTCGTGCGCGGGCGCCTGCCCGGGCTCAGTGCCGAGGGCGAGGACTCGTCGAGCCACATCATCTGCAACCGGGTGCCGAGGCAGAAACCGAGCTCCGGGATCACCGGTGAGGACTGCAGCCATCCGCCCGAAGGGGTCGCCGAGATGATGTTGCCCCACTTGTCGACGACGTCGATGTGGCAGGTGTCGCCGTTGTTGACCCCGTTCTTCTCGACGGTGTCCTTCTGCACGGTGGGCTCGCCCAGCCCCGCTCTGAGCATGGCCTCTCTGTCGGCACCTTCGGTCACCAGCGGTGGGGCGAAGCGTGCAGCGGCACCATTCCGTCCGGTGCCCGGGCGGAACTCACGGGAGGCCCGTTCGCCGATGAGGGCCCGTCTGGATGCGGCGTAGTCCTCGCTGAGCAGCCACTCGAGGTCGACGTCGCCGTCGCCGTACCAGGTGTCGCGATCGGCCATCGCGAGCTTGAGCGCTTCGAGGATCGTGTGGGCTCCGAGCTCGGTCGAAGGATCGAGTCGCTCGTCGTCGAATCCGTCGAGGATCCGCAGCGCCTGCAGCAGCACGGGTCCCTGACCCCACGCGCCGATCTTCGCGATCGTGTGCCCACGGAATTCGATCGTCACCGGCTCCTCGAAGCCGGCGTCGAAGCCGGACATGTCCTCGATCGTGATGACTCCAGCGTGGTCACCGCCGGTCGAATGCCGGTGGGGCGTGCGCACGAACTCCGCGATCGCCTCGGCGACGAAGCCGGACTTCCACTCTGTGCGAGCGGCACGGATCCGAGCGGCCCGGGAATCGCCGTGGTTCCAAGTCTCGGCCTCGTCGATCTCCGCGCCTGCCGTGATGAGCCTGCGCAGCACCTCGGCGTAGGCGTGGTTGACGACCATCTCGCCCGGTTCGGGGATCCGCCCTTCGGGCATCCACAGTCGGGCAGAGGTCGGCCAATGCTCGGTGAAGAGCTCCTGCACCCGCCCGATCGTGCCGACGACTCGAGCCAGGACGGAATGCCCGTTGTCGGCGTAATCGATCGCGTACTCGAGGACGTCTGCGAGTTCCCAGGTCCCATGGTGTTCGAGCAGGTCGAGCCAGGCGTCCACCGCGCCGGGGACCGCGGCGGCGAGCGCTCCGGCGCCGGGCACCATGTCGAGGCCCTGTTCCCGATAGTGCTCGATCGTCGCGGCGGCCGGTGCCGGTCCCTGGCCCATCATGACGATGGGGTGGGCCGGATCGTCGGCGGTGGCGAAGAGGCCGGTCATGTCGCCTCCGGGCCCGTTGAGGTGGGGCTCGACGACGTGCAGGACGAAGGCGCCTGCCACGGCGGCGTCGAAGGCGTTGCCGCCGCGTTCGAGCACCGACTGGGCCGAGGCGGTGGCCAGCCAGTGCGTGGACGCCGACATCCCGAAGTGACCCTCCAGGGTGGGGCGGGTGGTGAATGCGGCAGGCGGGGTGAAACCGGACGGCGGTGCGGTCAAGGCGGTGTCCCTTCGTCGGGCGGAGTCGTCGGTGATCTCAGTCCCTACAGTAGCCTCGACGCGACCGGAGATCGGGGCACGCCGCTTCCGCGCAGTGAGCCCGGGCGCAGCGGCCGCCGAGACACCCCTTCCGGTGGGCGCGCCCCGGCAACCGGTCAGTCCCTACCGCACGCCGCTATCGCACGCCGAGCTTCTTCCACACGACGATGAGTGCGGCCACGCTCATCAGCCCGGCGAACAGCACCCAGTAGGCCGGGGCCTTGGCGTCGTTGGTGACGCCGATCAGCCAGGCCGCCGCCAACGGGGTGAGTCCGCCGAAGACGGCGACGCCGATGTTGTAGCCCAGCGACAGGCCGGTCCCGCGGGTCCGGGTCGGGAAGATGTCGCCCATGACGCTGGCCAGGGGCCCGTAGTACGTGGCCTTGAGCAGGGAGAAGATCGCGACGACGAGGATGAGCACGCTCAGCGCATTGCTCGCCACCGCCCAGCTGAACAGGAACCAGGTCAGGATCATCACCGCGATCGCGGCGGGGATCATCATCTTCAGCCGCCCGAGCCGGTCGCACAGGTAGCCGGCGAGCGGGGTGCAGAGGAGCAGCACGATGCCGGAGACGAGGGTGGCGTAGAACCCGGCGGAGCTGTCCATGCCCAGGCTGTCGACGGCGTAGGTCGGGACGTAGGTGATGAAGTAGTTGAGGCAGGTCGAGACCGCGATGGCGCCGATCGCGAGGATGACGGCCAGCTTGTTCCGGCGCAGGACGCCGACGATCGCCGTCTCGGTGTCGGTGGTCGTCTCCTTGGCGGTGATGAACTCCGGGGACTCGGGCACGTGCCTGCGGATGTAGAGTCCGACCGGTCCCACGAGCAGTCCGACGATGAACGGGATCCGGAAGCCCCAGGACTCCAGCTGCTCCTGGCTGAGGTTCGTCGTCAGGGCGACGCCGATGACGGAGGCGAGCAGGCTCGAGGCCGCCTGCGAGGTGAACTGCCAGCTGGCGGCGAATCCGCGCTTGGCCGGCAGGTGCTCGACCATCAGTGAGGTCGCGGAGCCGAACTCCCCGCCGGCGGCGAAGCCCTGGATGAGCCGTGCCAGCAGGATGAGCAGGGGCGCGGCCACCCCGATCATCGCGGCCGGTGGGGTGACGACGATGAGGAGGGTGCCGAGGAACATCAGCCAGATCGTCAGCGTCAGCGCCGGTTTGCGGCCGCGCCTGTCGGCGAAGCCGCCGAGGACGATCGCCCCCAGCGGGCGGATGAAGAACGACAGTGCGAACGTCGCGAGCGCCAGCATGATCGACACCGCTCGATCGTCGTTGGGGAAGAACACCGCGGAGATGTAGACGGAGAAGTAGGCGTAGACGGCGATGTCATACCACTCGAGGGCATTGCCGATCGATGCGGCGGTGATGATCTTCCACGACGAGACGGGCTTCGCGCCCGGCTTCGACGACTGCTCTGTGGTGGTCATGCTCCGATTCCTTCTGCTGTGTCAACGGTCTTCGAGGTGAACCATGCGTCCGGGTTCTGCTTCATGTCCCAGAACATCCCCGCCATGATCTCGGCGCCCTGCTCGAGGATCGAGCGCAGGGCATGCTCGTTGGGGGCATGCTGATTGCACCCGGGGTAGGAGTGCGGCACCCACACGGTCGGCAGCCCGAGCACCTCGGCGAAGACGTCGTTGGGGATCGTGCCTCCGAGGTTGGGTTCGATGGCGGGCTTGAGTCCCGTCGTGTCGACGATGGACTGCGCGGCCGCCGCGACGACCGAGGCCTCCGGGTCGAGGCGGGTGGCGGGGACGCAGTGCTCGGCGACCACCTCGACGCCGGTGATCCCCTGGCTCTCGAGGTAGGTGCGCACGCGGGTCTCGAAGTCGCTGAGGTCGGTGCCGACGACGAAGCGCAGCTGCATGTGCGCCGCCGCCCGGCCCGGGATCGCGTTGTTGACCTGGCTCGGGTTGCCGGCGTCGAGGGCGAGCACCTCGAGGACGTTGAAGGCGAAGACCCGTTCGGCCGGGGTCAGTCCCGGCTCACCCCAGTCGGGGTCGACGGCGGGCGCCCCGTCCTCGACGATGTCGGGCAGCTCGGCGACGGCGGCGAGCACCGAGGCGGGCGGATCGCTCGGGCGCAGGTCCGGGATCCGGATGACGCCGTGGGCGTCGACGAGGGCGTTGACCGCGGCGGCGATGACGGTGGCGGGGTTGCGCAGCTTGCCGCCCCAGTTGCCCGAGTGGTGGTCGCCGTTGCGTTCGTGGCAGACGAGCCGGAAGTTGAGCGCGCCCCGCGACCCGAGGAAGAGGGTGGGCTCCTCGGCGGCGATGCGGGGCCCGTCGGAGGCGAGGAAGAGGTCGGCGTTCAGCTCCTCCCGATGGGCGGCGGCGAAGGCGCCGAGGCCCAGGGAGCCGGCCTCCTCGGCGGTCTCGATGAGGATCGTGACGTTGTAGCCCAGTTCCGCCCGTGCCGGATCGGCGGCGAGGGTGCGCAGGACCGTGCCCAGCGCCAGCGAGTTGACGGTGTGCTGCCCCTTGTTGTCGGCGCTGCCGCGTCCGTAGAGACGGTCGCCGTCTTCGCTGAGCACCCACGGGTCGAGGCCGGCGTCCCACTGGGCATCGTGGGCGAACTGCACGTCCCCATGACCGTAGAGGAGCACGGTCGGCAGCGACTCGTCCTCGATGCGGGAGGCGATGAGCAGCGGATGCTCGCTCGACTCCGGATTGGGATGGACGGTGGAGGTGAAGCCGAGTGCGGCCAGCTCCGGGACGATCTCCTCGTCGAGGTAGGCGCGCGCCTCCGCGCCGTTGCCCGGGGCCTGGCTCTCCGTGCGGCGGGCGACGCGGGCGGCGAGGAGGGCGAGGAATTCGGGGGACCGCACGTGCGATCCGGCCTGCCGCGTCACCTCGGCGCGGGTGTCCTGGGTGGTTGTTTCAGTCGTCATGGAACCAGACTGGACGCGCCGGTGACCGTGGGGGAAGACCGGAGCGTCCAGGACCCGGTGCGAATTGCGCACTCAGGTGGTGCAGATTCTGCACCAGGCGAAATAGGATGTCGAGATGACCGAGCTGCAGAGCCTGCGCACCCTCCTGGCCGTCATCGACTTCGGGTCGATCCACCTCGCCGCGAAGGCCCTCTACGTCTCCCACTCGACCGCCAGCCGGCAGATCCGGGCGCTGGAGGAGCATTACGGCACGAGGCTGTTCGAGCGATCCTCGGCGGGAGCGGTGCCGACGCAGTCCTGCCTGGCGGTCGCCGATTTCGCACGCCGGATGATCGCCGAGTCCGAGCTGCTCATCGATTCCTTCGACGAGGCCTTCGCCCAGGTCGAGCACCTGCGGATCGTGACGAGCACCGCCCTGGGGCAGACGCTGGTCGCCGATGCCGTCAGCGAGGTGCTGGCGACCAATGACCACCTGCGCATCACCGTGAGCTATGCGGCCTCCCTCGAGGCGCTCAAGGTGCTGGGGAACCGGCGGGCCGACATCTGCGTCAACTTCTCCGTCACCGACCGTGACCTCGTCGACGTCCCCGGGGTGATGACGCATGCCCGGCTCGAATCGGCGAACTACGCCATGGTCGACTCCGCCCATCCCCTGGCCGGCCGGGACCGCCTGAGCATCCGCGACATCGCGGAGTACCCCCTGGCCACCCTGCCGGCCGGCAACACCGTCCGGCTGCAGATGGAGAGCGCGGTGCGCAATCTGGGCCAGGTGTTCTCACCGACGCTGGAATGCTCGTGCCCGGTCCTCATGGCCCGGGCGGTCGCGGGTTCGTCGATGGTGGCGATGATGTCCGAACGGACGATTCCCGACATCCTCGCCGAGGTGGGCTGCCGCGCGGTGCCCATCGTCGACGACAACCTCGACGACCGTTTCATCCAGGTCCTCGGCCACTCCCCCCGGTCGGCCTCGGAGGGGCTGACGACCATGCTCGACGCCCTGGTCAGACACCTGACCGCGCCGAAGCAGAAAGTCCGGCCACCCGGCAGCGACCTCGACGAGGAGGACGCTGCCGGATGACCGGACACTGGCCGGATCAGGCGGGGGCCGGAACCTTCTCCGCGGTGCCCTGGACCAGTTCGACGGCCGGGATCGGCTCGGCATCGCCGTCCCCACGCAGCCGGGTCATCTCCGGATCGTAGAGAGGCTCGACGGAGACGGTCGCGGGCAGTCGCCGCCCGAGGTATTCGATCTCGACCGAGTCCCCGACCTCGACCGAGTTCGGCAGCCAGGCGTAGGCGATCGTCTTGCCGACGGTGTAGCCGTAGGCGGCCGAGGTGACGTAGCCGTCCGCGTCGCCCTCCGCTCCCGCCGCGAGGTACACGGGCTCCTTGCCGAGGACCACCGACTCCCGGTCATCGAGGGTCAGGCAGTACAGCTTCTTCGTCGCCGCCTCGGCGCGCGCCGCCAGCGCGGACTTGCCGACGAAGTCATCGGTCTTCGAGGCCTTGACCGCGAATCCGAGGCCCGCCTGGACCGGCTCGTGCTCGCTGGTCATGTCGGTGCCGAAGGAGCGGAAGCCCTTCTCCAATCGCAGCGAGTTGAAGGCCTCGCGACCGGCGGCGACGATGCCGTGCTCCTGGCCGGCCTCGAACAGCACGTCCCAGAGCTTGTGGCCGAGATCCGCCGAGGCGTAGAGCTCCCAGCCGAATTCCCCGACGTAGGACAGGCGCATCGCGGTCACCGGAACGCCGGCGATCGTGATCTGCTTGGTCTGGAAGTACTTGAGACCGGCGTTGCTGAGGTCGTCGTTGCTGACCTTGGCCATGACGGCCCGGGCCTGGGGTCCCCACAGGCCGATGCAGCAGGTCCCGGCGGTGGTCTCCCGGACGGTCACCCACTGGCTCGGATCCGCCGCCGACTGCTCCCGGGCCTTCCGCGAGATGTAGGCGAAGTCGATGTTGCTGTTGGCGCCCACCTGGTAGGTCTCCTTGTCGAGGATGGCCACCGTGATGTCGCTGGTGATGCCGCCCGCCTCGTCGAGGAGGAGGGTATAGCTGACCGCGCCGGGCTTGCGCAGCATCGACGAGGTGGTCAGCGAGTGCAGCAGCGGTCCGGCGCCGGGTCCCTTGACCTCGAAGCGCTTGAGCTGGGTCATGTCGTACATGGCCACGGCGGTGCGGGTCTTCCAGGCCTCGACCGCGGCGATCGGCGAGTGGAACATGCTCGACCACTCGTCGCGCTCCGGGGCGGCCCATTCGGCGGGCAGCGAATCGAGCAGGGAGGCGTTGGCCTCGTACCAGTGCGGACGCTCCCAGCCGTTCGTCTCGAGGAAGAACGCGCCGAGCTCGACCTGCCGGTCGTGGAACGGGCTCAGCCGCAGGTCGCGCGGGGAGACACGGGGCTGGAGCGGGTGGAGGACGTCGTAGATCTCGACGAAGTTCTGCTGCGAGGTCTCGCTCACGTACTCCGGCGTCGTCAGCGCGTCCTCGAAGCGGTTGAGGTCACAGCCGGACAGGTCGGTGTTCGAGTAGCCCTGCGAGATGAGCTCGGCGACCGCCTTCGCGATGCCGGCGCCGTGGGTCACCCACACCGCCTCGGCGACGAAGAACCCATCCACCTCACGGGACTCGCCGACGAGGGAACCGCCGTCGGGGGTGAAGGAGAAGATGCCGTTGAATCCACGCTGGACCTGGGTCTGCGCCAGTTCGGGCAGCAGCTCCTTCGTCGCCTCCCACTCGCCGGCGAAGTCCTCGGGGGTGAACTCGAGGCTCGAGGGCATCCGCTCGTGGGTGATCTCGTCGGGGCTGTAGCGGGGCAGCTCGTCGAGGTCAACGGGCATCGGGCGGTGCGCGTAGGAGCCGATGCCGACCCGGTCGCCCCACTCGCGGTAGTAGAGGTCCTTGTCCTGGTAGCGCAGGATCGGGGCCGAGGCCCCGGCCGGTCCCTGGTTCTTGGCGACGAGGCTGGGCACCTCGGTGGTCCAGGCGAACTGGTGCCCCAGGGGCAGCAACGGGATCGGGGTGCCGACCATCTTGCCGATGTTCGGTCCCCAGAAGCCGGCGCAGGAGACGACGATGTCGGCCTCGATCCGCTCCTCGCCGACCATGACGGCCTTGACCTTGCCGCCGGCCGTCTCGATGTCGGTGACCGTGGTCCGGTCCCGGAACTCGACGCCCGCGGCCCTCGCGCGCTCGATCACGATCTGGGTGCCCTTGGCGGCCAGCGCCAGACCGTCGCCCGGGGTCAGCAGTCCGCCGAGGACCTTGTCCCTGTCGAGCATCGGGAAGCGCTTGGCGCACTCATCGGCGTCGACGATGTGCGCCTCGACGCCCCAGGACCGGTTCCAGCCGGCGCGGCGGTGCAGGTCCTGCAGACGCTCGGCGGTGGTGGCGATCTCGAGTCCGCCGACGGGCAGGAAGGATCCCGTGCCGTCGGCGCCCTTGAGGCCGGTGTACTTCTCGATGGTGTACTGGGCGAACTCGGTCATCGACTTCGACCCGTTCGAGGAGAAGACGAGACCCGGGGCGTGCGAGGTGGATCCGCCCGGGATGTCCAGTGGGCCCTGCTCGAGGACCAGGGTGTTCGTCCACCCGAGTCGGGCGAGCTCATCGGCGAGGTTGGCACCGACGATGCCGGCCCCGATGATGACGATCCTGGGTGATGTGGTCGGCAATGGGAACTCCCTTGTTCGTGCTGTTGTTCTGGTGTCTGTGGTGGTGGACGGGAGCTCGGTGCTCCCCCACCTGGTGCGCGGCTGCGCTGGTATCGGTGCGGGCGGGGGTGGATCAGGCGTCGACGACGAGGTCGGACAACGGGGTCGAGCAGCAGGGCAGGAACTTGCCCGCGTCGATCTCGCGGGCGCGGATACCGCCCTGGTGGTGCATGTCGACGTCGCCGGAGAGCTTGACGATCTTGCAGGACCCGCACATGCCCTCCTGGCAGTTGGCGCCGATCCGCACCCCGGCCTGGCGGGCCGCGGCGAGGATGTTGTCCTCCTTGCCGATGCGGACGTTGATCCCGGACCGGACGAAGGACATCGTCAGCGCCCCGGCGCCGACGGTGTCGAACTCCGCCGGGTCGACGACGTTCTCGTCCTCCGCCGAGGCGGCCTCCTCGGTTCCGGCGACCGCGATCTCGGCGGCCTCCTCCTCGTCGTAGGGGACCTCGGCCTCGGCGTCGACGGCCTCGGTCGGCTCGACGTACGCCTCGACGGCCTCCTCGTCGTACTCGCTCTCGTAGAGTTCGAGCTCCGGCACCGGCTGCTCCTGGGCCTCCTCGGTGGCGGTGGCGATCTCCTCGGCGAGCTCTTCGGCCAGGGCGACTTCCTGTGCGTACTCGCGCTGCGTCTCCCGGTCGCCGGAGAAGAACTCGACGTTGATCGAGGTGTCGTCGACGCCCACGCGGGGCAGCACGTCCATCACCGTGTCGAGGTATCCCTGCGGTCCACAGGCGTAGACCTGACGGCCGTTGGCGTCGGGGGCCACGGTGTCGATGAGCGCGCGCGAGATCCGGCCGACCTGACCCGTCCAGTCGGCCGGACGCACCCGATCACCGAGGGCGTAGACGACCTTGATCCGGAAGTCGGCCACGGTGAGGAACTTGAGCTCGTCCTCGAACGCGAACCGGTCCGGGGCCGAGCCGTGGTAGAGCAGGATGACGTCGGCCTGGCCGGGCAGGGAGTGGATCGTGCGGATCATCGACATCAGCGGGGTGATGCCGGCGCCGGCGGCGAGGAGCAGGTACCTGGCCCGGCGGTCGTAGTCGGGCAGGTGGAAGGCTCCCACCGGGCCGAGCATGTCGAGCACGGTGCCCGGACGCACGTGCTCGTGCGCCCACGGCGAGACGAGTCCGGTCGGGTCGAGCTTGATGGTGACCGAGAACGTCCACGGCTCGGTCGGCGCGCTCGAGATCGAGTAGCTGCGGCTGGCCGGCTCCGCGTCGGGCCCGAAGATCGGGAAGTCGATGTTCATGTACTGCCCGGACCGGAACGCCAGCGGCGCGCCGTCGAGGCGACGGAACACGAACGTCATCATGTCGCCGGCCTCGGGGATGGTCTCGACGCATTCCGCCTGGAACTCCTGGGGGTGCCAGGGGCCCAGGGCGTGGGCGGCCCCGGCCGGGCCCGCGGTGGCCGCGAGCACTCGGTTCCAGGGCATCTCGAGCCCGCGGATCCGCATGGCCAGCGGAATCGGCTCCTCCTCGACCGCCTCGGCGGCCTCGAGGTCGGTATCACTGTCGAACTGCGTCACCTCAGCGTCTCCCTTCGGCTCGGCGTCGGCTGCGACCTTCACACTCATGCCAAGTGCTCCCGCATCCGCATCGTGTACCAGTTGATGAATGCCTCGACCTGGTACTCGCTCTTCATGTAGGGTCCCGGCTCGTAGAACGGGCTGTCGGCACCCTGCTGGCAGAGCTCGACGAACGCCTTGTCCTGCAGGTTCGTCTGCTTCCAGGTGTGGGTGAGCTTGTCGACGTCGTAGTCGACGCCTTCGACGGCGTCGTCGGCGACGAGCCAGGTGGTGCGGACCAGGGTCTGGTGGGAGTTGATCGGGAACACGCCGAAGGTGACGACGTGGTCACCGAGGAAGTGGAACCAGCTGTTGGGCTGCAGGTGCATCGAGCAGCGGCCCAGGCGGAAGTCCCGGAGGTCGCCGAGGAGCTTCTTCGACAGCCGGCGGCCATCGGGTGAGAAGGACTCGCCGTCCCCGTCGAGGGACTCGCGGGAGATGCGGATGCCTGCGACTCGGGTGTCGAGCTCCTCGACGACCTCGTAGGGCAGGCCGTAGCGGCGGCAGCGCGCCTCGAGAGACTCCTGGGCCTCCTTGTTGCGATCCCAGACGTCTTCGAGGTGCTTGGGCACGATCTCGTCGGTCAGGCCCCAGGTCGGGAACAGGGAGCAGGCGAGCTCGGGGTGGCCGTCGCAGTGGTAGCACTCGCGATTGTTCTCCATCACGAGCTTCCAGTTGCCCTCTTCGACGATGTTCTGCTGGTAGGCGATCTTCGTCTTCTGCAGCTCATGCGGGGCCAGGTAGGGCTCGAAGATCTTGGCCGTGTCATCGAAGTCGGTCGGGGGTTCGTCGGCGAGGCAGACGAAGATCAGTCCGGCGTCGATGCGGCTGTGCGCCGTCTTCAGCGAGTAGCACTTCTTGTCGAACTCCATCTCCCCCGGCGCCGAGGCGTGGATGAGCTGGCCCTCGGGAGAGTAGGTCCAGGAGTGGTAGCCGCACACGAGGTTGCCGGTCGTCCCGGAGTCCTCGGTGAGGACCCGGGCACCGCGGTGGCGGCAGACGTTGTGGAGGACGTTGACACCGCCGTCGTCGTTGCGGAGCACGATGAGCGAGTACGGTCCGAAGTCGACGGTGATGTAATCACCGGGCTCGGGCACCTCGGCGACGCTGCCCGCGTAGATCCAGTGCTTGCCGAAGATCCCCTGCATGTCGAGGTTGAACAGGTGATCGTCGGTGTAGAACGGGGCCTCGAGCGAGAACCCGGCGCGTCGGGTGGCGAGAAGGACTTGGAACTCGGCCAGTTTCTCCTCGGTGATCCCCAGGGGGTAGCCCTTCTTCGTCGGTGCCAGGTTGATTGCTGTCAATTCCCATCTCCCTTGATGTGTTGCGCTTGTGCGCGGTGTGCCGAACAACAGGACACACCGGCTCGGGGCCGGTGTGCGGTGTGACGTTCGTCAAGTCGTCTGTGCAAGCGTAGCGCGAAAATACTCTGCGTGATAACCGGCAGTTGTTGTGGATTATCGTGCAGAATTGATGCATGATCGATCCTCGTCTCGTGACCCTCCGAACCTTCGCCTTCTGCGGCACGATCGCGGCCACCGCGGAGCTGACCGGATACTCCCCGTCTGCGGTCTCCGGGCAGCTGCGCGAACTCCAGAGAGCACTCGGCATCGACCTCCTGATCAAGGACGGACGGGGCCTGCGCCTGACCGCCGCCGGCCGCCACATCGTGCGCCGCTCGGACGACCTCATCACCCTGTGGGAGGAGATCCGCGCCTCGGCGCTGGTCGCCGGGGACCAGGCGCCGGCGCAGCTCGGCATCGGCGGTTTCTCCACCGCCGCCACCCACCTGCTCGCGCCGCTGGCGGCGTACCTGCGCCGCACCCATCCCGCGCTCGAGGTCAACGTGGTCGAGGCCAGCCCCACCCGCTGCTTCGAACTCCTCCTCGCCGAGCGCATCGACCTCGCCGTCGTGGTCTCCAGTCATGGGGACGTCCACCTCGAAGAGGACCAGCGATTCGAGAAGATCACCCTCCTCGACGATCCCCTCGACGTCATGGTCCCCTCCGACCACCCGGTCGCCGGCCAGGACTCCGTGACGCTGTCCGAGCTCTCGGGGGAGAAGTGGATCACCGACCGCCTCGGCTCGCCCTATCGCGCACTGTTCTCGGCCGCCTTCACCGCGGCCGGCATCTCCCCGCGGATCGCCCACGAGGCGGTCGAGTGGGACACCGCGATCGCCCTCGTGGGAGCGGGCGTCGGGGTCGGGCTGCTGCCGCGCCTGGCGAGCCTCGAAGGGGCGAAGGACGTCAGCCGGGTGCGGCTGACCGGGGCCGGGCGCCTGAGCCGCAAGATCGTCGCCTCTGCGCGGACGGGCAGCCTCAAGTCGCCCCTGCTGCGCGAGTCGCTCAAGCACCTGCGGGAGACCTCGCAGGAGATCCTCTCCACCCGCCTCGACGACGACACGTGATGGGGCGGGCGGGTCGGCCGGGTGGGCGGTACGCCTGAGGCCGGGTCGGCGGGCAGGCAAGCGGTCGCCTCCGCGGGGACCTCCGCGGGGACGTCCGCGATCGCCTCGGCGGGTCTCAACGTGAGCCGGCTGGCCACCTCGGCGGGGAGCTCTCCGGCCGGGTCGGCGCGGACCTCCGCGGTCGCCTCGGCGGCGGGAGTTGACATGAGCCGTCATCCGGGACGAGACTGCAGACAGGTCTAATATCGGACTGATATTTCACGACGAACACCTCGTCGGAACCCTCAGCAGGTGCGGGCGATGTCCGCCCCGCTCCACTCCGAATCCGCTCAAGACATGGAGACTCAACGGTGAGCAATAAGGCAATCAGCTACGCAGGCCCCGGCAAGGTCGAGGTCATCGACACCGAATACCCCGACTTCGTCCTCAAGGACGGTCCCGGAGTCAATCCGGCCAACGTGGGGCGGCGCGTCGATCACGGCGTCATCCTCAAGACCGTCGCGACGAACATCTGCGGCTCTGACCAGCACATGGTCCGCGGACGCACCACCGCTCCCGAGGGCCTGGTCCTCGGCCACGAGATCACTGGTGAGGTCGTCGAGGTCGGTCGCGACGTCGAGTTCGTCAAGGTCGGCGACCTCGTCTCCGTCCCGTTCAACATCTCCTGCGGCCGCTGCCGCAACTGCAAGGCCGGGCAGACCGGCATCTGCCTCAACGTCAACCCTGATCGTCCCGGCTCGGCCTACGGCTACGTCGACATGGGCGGCTGGGTCGGCGGACAGGCCGAGTACGTGCTCGTGCCCTACGCCGACTGGAACGTCCTCAAGTTCCCGGACAAGGACCAGGCGATGGAGAAGATCCTCGACCTGACCATGCTCTCCGACATCTTCCCCACCGGCTTCCACGGGGCCGTCGGAGCGGGCGTCGGCGTCGGCTCCACCGTCTACGTCGCCGGTGCCGGTCCCGTCGGGATCGCGGCCGCCACCTCGGCGCATCTGCTCGGCGCGGCCGTCGTCATCGTCGGTGACCTCAACGAGGACCGCCTGGCCCAGGCCCGCAGCTTCGGCTGCGAGACCGTCGACGTCTCCAAGGGCGATCCGAAGGACCAGATCGAGCAGATCCTCGGCGTGCCCGAGGTCGACTGCGGAATCGACGCCGTCGGATTCGAAGCTCGCGGGCACGGCAAGGACGCGTCCACCGAGGCACCGGCCACGGTCCTCAACTCGCTCATGGACATCACCCGCGCCGGCGGCAGCCTCGGCATCCCGGGACTCTACGTCACCGGCGACCCCGGTGCCGCCGACGAAGCCGCCCAGCAGGGCTCCCTGTCGATGCGCTTCGGCCTCGGCTTCGCGAAGTCCCACACCTTCGTCACCGGCCAGTGCCCGGTGATGAAGTACAACCGCGGACTCATGCAGGCGATCCTCCACGACAAGGTCTCGATCGCGAAGAACGTCAACGCGACCACGATCTCGCTCGAGGACGCGCCGAAGGGCTACGCCGACTTCGACTCCGGAGTCGCGAAGAAGTTCGTCCTCGACCCCCACGGCATCATCAACGCCTGAGAGGTTCGCTCGTCCGTTCCCTGAGGGGGCGGGTTCCTGACCGGGGTTCCTGGGCCGGACGAGACAAGATGCCCGGGCAGACACACCGTCTGCCCGGGCATCTTTGCGTCCACACGCGTCGCATCACGTGGCCGCGGCGCCACACCCCGCACGCAAGCGTCTCGAGGCGAAGTGGTGCGCTTGAGTTCAATGCGTCCTGTGCCTCTGCTGCGCCCTCTTCGCCTCTGCTGTGCGCTCCTCGCGGCGTAAAAGTGGAAATGCAGCGAACTTATGGCGCGCATTTCCACTTTCTGGTCGCGGTCACCGTGGGGTGCCTCGCTAAGTCCATCTCGAGGGGCACGCGCCGGCACCGCTTGGCCGCGCTGGCCCCACTTGGCTGCGTCGGCCCCTCTTCACCGCGCTGGCACCACTTCCCGCCGGCTCCGGCACGCCACAGCGTCACTTAGCCGCGCTGGCCCCACTCGTGACTGGCGCCAGCGCGGCTTAGTGGTCCCACCGCGGCGGGTGCCGTGCGCGGCCAGGCAACGTCCACTCATCGCGGCCCGAAAGTGAACTCGCAACGGCGCCGCGCGAACTAATTTGTGAATCGCGACCGCTGCCGAGCCGGATCGTTCACCGTGCACCATCGCACAGCAACCAACAGCAGAAGGTCGAGAACACACATATCGTGTGCTCTCGACCTTCTATGCCGAGCTGCGTCGAGGATCGTTCAGTTCTGCAGTGCACTCCCCGGCAGGGTGTCCCTCATCAGTGACCGCCCTAGAAGACGTCCGCCCTCAGTGCGCCACGATCTTCTCCGTGTCGAGGGCGGTGAACTTCGTCTCGGGGGCCCACACCAGTGAGGCGATGAGCCCCACGGCGGGGAAGGCCGCGGCGATGAGCAGCGTCGACGTCACGCCCAGTTGTTCGAGGGTGACCGGGAACAGGTAGGTCGCACCTGCCGCACCGATGCGGCTGACCGCGGCGGAGAAGCCGACTCCGGTGGACCGGAAGCGGGTCTCGTACATCTCCGGCGGGTACACGTACTGGACGCTGTTGGACGCGGTGATGATGAGGACGAAGGCGCCGAACACGACGAAGGTCAGAAGCGCCGGCTGGTTCGTGGCCAAGCCCAGGTAGACGAGCAGGACCACCATGATCGCGAACGTCCAGATCACGAACGTCCGTCGCGGCAGCAGCCACAGCAGCCACAGGCCCAGTCCCGCTCCCGCGAGCTGGATCCCGTTCATCAGCAGGTCGGAACCGAATCCGCCCGCCAGGCCCAGCTGCTCCAGCACCGGCGTGATGAAGGTGAAGATCGCGAACAGCGGGCCCACCTGGCAGAACCAGAACAGACCGGAGTAGACGATGACGCGCCAGTCGTTCTCCCGGAAGAACTCGCGCAGCCCGGAGGCCTTCGGCTCCTCCGTCAGTGGAGGCAGCGAGTACTCGGGGCCATAGCGGGAGGTGATGATCGCCTGGGCCTCGTCGGTCCGGCCCTTGCTCTGCAGCCACCTCGGCGACTCGGGGAGCCCGAACCGGATGATGAGGACGATGAGCGCGGGGACGGCGCTCGAGGCAAGCAGCGACCTCCACGCGTCCTCGGGCCACACGTGGGAGACGAAGAACGCGGAGATGAACCCGACGAACCAGAACGCCGCGATGCTGCCCAGCAGCACGCTGCGGTGCCGGCGCGGGGTGAACTCGGCCAGCAGCGCGGTGCCGACGGCGTACTCGACGCCGATGAGCAGACCCAGCCCCAGCCGCAGGGCGACCAGGTCCCAGGTGCCGGAGACGAACAGCTGCGCCAGGGACAGGACGAAGAACCCGACGAGGTTCCAGAAGAAGACGGGCTTGCGGCCGAACCTGTCCGCGACCCGGCCGAAGAACAGTCCGCTGACGAAGATCCCGATCAGTGCGCTCGAGGCGATCAGCCCCTGGCCGAGCGCACTGAGTCCGAGCTCCGCCGAGGCGGGGCCCACGGCCCCGCCGATGACGCCGAGGATGTAGCCGTCGACGAAGATCCCGCCGAAGGCGGCGATGGCGACGAGAGCGACGAGGCGGTTCAGCGGTGCCTCGTCGACGGGAACCTGCGCAGGCACGGTGGCCTCGCGCGCCGGCTGCCGGAGGGAGTCGTCGCCCATGTCGAACCGCGGCTTCACCGCAGAACCACCGTGCGCTTGCCGTTGAGGAAGACACGACCCTCGCAGTGCCAGCGGACCGCGTTCGACAGTGCCTTGCACTCGGCGTCCCGGCCGGCGGCCACGAGGTCGGAGGGGGCGAACGCGTGATCGACCTCGACCAGCTGCTGGGCGATGATCGGCCCCTCGTCGAGTTCGCTGTTGACGTAGTGCGCGGTGGCGCCGACGGTCTTGACTCCCCGCTCGTATGCCTGGTGGTAGGGTTTGGCACCCTTGAACGACGGCAGGAACGAGTGGTGGATGTTGATCGCCTTGCCGGTCAGCTCCCGGGCCAGGTCGTCGGAGAGCACCTGCATGTAGCGGGCGAGGACGACGAGGTCGATCTCGAACCGGTCGACGAGCTCGAGCAGCCTGGCTTCGGCCTCCGGCTTGGTCTCCGGGGTGACCGGGATCCGGAAGAACGGCACGTGGTGCCATTCGACGAGCTCCCGGTGATCGGGGTGGTTGGAGACGACGGCCGCGATCTCCACCGGCAGCTCCCCATTGCGGGACCGGAAGAGGAGGTCGTTGAGGCAGTGGGAGAACTTCGACACCATGACCAGGATCCGTCGCTTCTCCGTCCGCGGCCAGACGTTCCACTTGGCGCTGGCGTCGGTGGAGAACTCCTCGAGGTCGGCCCGCAGTGCGTCGACCGAGGCGCCCTTGTCATCGAGGTCGAATTCGATCCGCAGGAAGTACCTCTTGCTCATCGCGTCGTCGAACTGCTTGAGCTCGCGGATGTCGGCGCCGTGCTTGAGCAGGATCCCGGTCACCGTGTGGACGATGCCGCGGCGGTCGTCGCATTCGAGGGTGAGGATGTAGTCGTTCATGTCATGCGTCCTTCGTGAATTCGTGCATTCCGTCGAGCAGCCATCGCACGAGGTGCTCGGCGAAGCTGGCCCGGGGGAAGAGGCGGTAGGAGTTGTCTGCGGTGCGGTGAAGGATCACGGGAACCTGACCCACCTGGGTGAGGATCGCCGAGCCGACCGCGAATGCCCGCGGGTGGAGGTCCGCGCGGCAGGTCTTCTCGAGCACTGCCCTGGCCTCGGTGCCCTCGAGCACGAGGATGGTCCGGTTGGCCGACAGGTCGACCACCTGTCCGGGCAGTCCCTCGAGTGCCGCCTCGGCGTCGAGCGTCTCCCCCGGCTGCTGCCTGCGGGAGACGTCGACGGCGAGGAACTCGTCGGGGCTCATCCAGATCACGTGGAGACCGTCAGGATCGCCGGTGACCTCACCGACGCCGGTCGGCAGGCTCACGCCGAGGCTGGACTCGAGCGCCTCGGCCGAGGCGGAGCCCGGGACGGCCCGGAGTCCGAGCTGGACGGCGAACGGGATCTCGTGCAGGCTCACCGCCTGACCGTCGGCTCCGCTCACGGAGCTCCGGCTCACCGCTTCCATCTGCTCGGCCAGGTGCGCGGCCGGGGAGACGCGCAGTGCGTCGAGTGCATCCACCTCTGGGGTGGTCATGGTGTCAGCCATCGCGGCGGTTCCCTTCAGGATCGTAGAAGACGGGTGAGGTGATCTCGACGTCGACGAAGCCGCCGTCGACCGGGGTACGGACGATCTCGCCGATCCGGTTGCGGCCGTTCTCGACGAGCGCGAGACCGAACGGACGGCCCAGGACCGCTGAGTCGTAGGAGGAGGTGACGTGTCCGACCATCGGGACCGGGCCCGCCTCGGTGTTGACCTCGATGTCGGAGGCGACGAGCTGCGCACCCTCGACGAGGCGGGTGGATCCGTCGACCGGCAGGACGCCGACGAGGTGCTTGCGGTCCTCCCGGGCCGTGTCGACGCGGGTGTAGGAGCGCTTGCCGATGAAGTCCTTGACCTTCGACACGATCCAGTCCATGCCCGCATCCTGCGGGGTGACGGTGCCGTCGGTGTCCTGACCGACGATGATGAAGCCCTTCTCGGCGCGCAGCACGTGCATGGTCTCCGTGCCGTAGGGGGTGATGTCGAACTTCGCCCCGGCCGCGGCGACGGCCTCCCACACGTGCAGACCGTAGAAGGTCTCGACGTTGATCTCGAAGGCGAGCTCACCGGAGAAGGAGATGCGGCAGATCCGGGCGGGGATGTCGCCGGGCAGCGTCGTCTCCCGGAACTCCATGAACTTGAAGGCCTCCTGGGACACGTCAAGGTCGGGGGCCACCTCGGCGATGACCTCGCGGGACTTCGGCCCCACGACGGCCACGGTCGAGATCTGCTCCGTCACCGAGGTGAACACGACGTCGAGTTCGGGCCATTCGGTCTGGTGCCATTCCTCGAGCCATTCGAGGACCTTCGCGGCCCCGCCGGTGGTCGTGGTCATGAAGTACCGGTCCTCGGCCAGGCGCAGGGTCACGCCGTCGTCGTAGACCATCCCGTCGGGGGTGCACATGAAGCCGTAGCGGCCCTTGCCGACTCCGAGCTTCTTGAACCCGTTGGTGTAGATGCGGTTGAGGAACTCGGGCGAGTCCGCGCCGCGGATCTCGATCTTGCCCAGCGTCGAGGCGTCCTGGAAGCCGACGGATTCGCGCACGGCGCGGCATTCGCGCAGCACCGCGGCGTCCATGTCCTCGCCCGGCTGCGGGTAGTACCAGGGTCGCTTCCACTGTCCGACGTCCTCGAACTCCGCCCCGTGGGCGACGTGCCAGGGGTGGATCGAGGTGACGCGGGCGGCGTCGAAGAGCTTGCCCTTGCGGCGCCCGGCGAGTGCGGCGAAGTTCACCGGCGCGTAGGGGGCGCGGAAGGTGGTGTGGCCGACGCTCGGGATGTCGTCGGTGCCGAGCACCTGGGCGATGACGCCGATCGCGTTGACCGCGCTCGTCTTGCCCTGGTCGTTGGCGGTCGAGATCGAGGTGTAGCGCTTGATGTGCTCGACCGAGCGCATGCCCGCGCCCATCGCCCGCAGGACGTCGGCGACGGTCTGGTCGCGCTGGAGGTCGACGAACTGGGTCGCGGCGACGTCGTCACCATCGGACGCCGAGGTGACCAGCCACAGAGGACGGACCGGCCCCTGGGTGCGGCGCTCGGCCTGCGGGATCTCGAGGCCGCCGGGGAAGCCCGCCGAGGTGGCGGCTTCGCGGCCGGCCATCGCGCCCTGCTCGAGGGCGTCGGCGAGACCGAAGTCGCCGTTGATCGCGCCCGCCGTGTGCTGCCCGCGGACGGGAGCCTCGGGGACGAATCCGGCGATGTCCTCACGCCAGGTGGTCTTCCCGCGGCGCTGGCCGTGGAGGTGGATGACCGGGGAGAACCCGCCGGCCACGGCGAGCAGGTCGGTCTCGACCGTCTCGGTCGCGCCGGTGGCGACGCCGTCGGCGTCGAGGCCCGCGAGCGTGACCTGGCTGATGCGGCCCGAGTCCTCGGTCGCCGAGGTGTCGAGCACGGCGGAGCCGAAGAGCACCCGCACCCCGGTGGAGTCGATGACCGACTGTGCGAACTCGGACGCCTCCGGGCGCGAGTCGACGACGACGGGGACGTCGACGCCGAGCGCATTCAGGTCGGCGACGAGCTCGTAGGCCGAGTCGTTCGTCGTCGCCACGACGATGCGCGATCCGGCGACGACGCCGTAGCGGTTGAGGTAGGTCCGCACGGCCGAGGCGAGCATGATGCCCGGGCGGTCGTTGTTCGCGAACACGATCGGGCGTTCGTGGGCGCCGGTGGCGAGCACCACCTGCTGGGCGCGGACGTGCCATACCCGCTGCCGGACCGGGGTCGCGGCGGGGTCGGCGGCGAGCAGCGCGGTCCGGTCCTCGAGGGCGACGAAGTAGTTCGCGTCGTAGGAGCCGAAGACCGTGGTGCGGGGCAGGTAGGTGAACTCGTCGGAGGACTGCGCCTGGTCGAGGGCGGCGGTGATCCACTCGGCGGCGGGCACCTCGTCGATCTGCTCGTCCCGGGCCGAGAGCAGGGAGCCTCCGGGCAGCGGGCCGTCGTCCATGAGCAGGACGCGGGCCCCGCCCTTGGCGGCTTCCCGGGCGGCGGCGAGTCCGGCGGGTCCGGCGCCGACGATGAGGACGTCGGTGTGGACGTGCTTGTGCTCGTAGACGAGGTCGTCGCCGGCGGGGTCGAGCACTCCGAGGCCGGAGAGGTACTCGGCCTCGAGTCCGTCGACGATCTCCACGCGGGTCGCCGGCAGCATCGATTCGCTCGAGTCACCGGGGGTCCAGCCGTGCACGCGCACGAGCGCGTTGGGCTCCTCGATGCCGGCGCCGAGGATGCCGCGTGCGCGTGAGAGGTAGGTCGAGTTGCCGCATTCGAGGCGGCCGGCGGCGATCGCGGCGCTGGCGATCGTGTCACCGCCGAAGCCGGACACGGTCTGGCCGTCGAGCGTGAAGGTGATGGGGCGCCCGGTGTCGATACCGGTGGCGTGGTCCAGGCGTGCGGAGCTCATCGGCCCACCTCGCTTTCAATGGTCGTGTCGGCGGAGTTCGAGGAGCCGCCGGAACCGCCACCCGCCTCGGCGTCGGAACCCGAATCCGCGGCGGTGCGGATCCGCTCACCGGTCCGCAGGTCCACCGGGCAGGGCTGGCCCATCGGGTAGACGGTCGTGATCTCGTAGGTGACGGTGTCGCGCACGGCGTTGAACCATTTGCGGCAGCCGAGGCTGTGGCTCCACCGTTCGGCGTAGAGTCCGCGGGTGTTGTCGCGGTAGAAGAGGTACTCGGCCCATTCCTTGTCGGTCAGGGCGTAGGGGTCCTCGGGGTAGGCCACGTGGGCCTGTCCCCCGTAGTGGAATTCGGTTTCGTCGCGGGGCCCGCAGTTCGGGCATTCGATGAGCAGCATGTCGGTCCTTCTGGGATCAGTGCGCCACGGCGGCGGCGCCGTGTTCGTCGATGAGGTGGCCGGTCTCGAAGCGTTCGAGCGCGAACGGCGCATTGAGCTCGTGCGGGGTTCCGTTGGCCACGGTGTGAGCGAAGGAGAAGCCCGCTCCCGGAGTGCCCTTGAACCCGCCGGTGCCCCAGCCGCAGTTGACGAACAGTCCCTCGACCTCGGTCGTCGACACGATCGGTGAGGCGTCGAGGGTGACATCGACGTTGCCGCCCCAGGTCCGCAGCAGGTGCGCGCGGGAGAAGATGGGGAACAGCTCGACCGCGGCCGAGAGCTGCTCCTCGATGACGTGGAAGCCCCCGCGCTGACCGAAGCCGTTGTAGGCGTCGACGCCGGCGCCCATGACGAGTTCGCCCTTGTGCGCCTGGGAGACGTAGACGTGGACGTGGTTGGACATCACGACCGTCGGGTGGACGGGTTCGAACAGCTCGGACACGAGCGCCTGCAGCGGGTGCGTCTGGATCGGCAGGCGCACGCCGGCCTTCTCCGCGAGCCCGGCGGAGTCGCCGGCGACGGCGAGTCCGACCCTCTCGGTGGCGATCCGGCCCCGGTTGGTCTCGACCCCGATGACCTTGCCGGCGATCGTGATGAGGTCGGTGACCTCACAGTTCTGGATGATGTCGACGCCCATTTCGTCGCACTTGCGGGCGAAGGCCCAGGCGACGTGATCGTGCTTGGCGATGCCCGCTCGCGGCTGGTAGGTCCCGCCCATGACGGGGTAGCGGATGTCGTCGCCGATGTTGATGATCGGGCAGACTTCCTTGACCTGCTGCGGGTCGAGCCATTCGGCGTCGACGCCGTTGAGGACGTTCGCGTTCACCCGGCGCCTGGACTCGCGCACGTCTTGGAGGGTGTGGGCGAGGTTGAGCACTCCGCGCTGGGAGAAGAGGAAGTCGTACTCGAGCTCCTCGGGCAGCTGCTCCCACAGTTTGAGGGAGTGCTCGTAGATGGCGGCCGACTCGTCCCAGAGGTAGTTCGACCGGATGATGGTCGTGTTGCGAGCCATGTTGCCGCCGGCCAGCCAGCCCTTCTCGAGGATGGCGATGTTCGTCATCCCGTGGTTCTTCGCAAGGTAGTAGGCGGTGGCCAGACCGTGCCCGCCGCCGCCGACGATGATCGCCTCGTAGGAGGGTTTGGGGTCGGGGTTGCGCCAGAGGAAATCCGGGTGCTCCGGGAGCATGTCTGCCATCAGCGGGCTCCGATCGAGTCGAGGTGCGGGTAGAGCGGGTGGGCGTCGGCGAGGGCCGTGACGCGGTCGGCCAGGCTCGCCAGCAGGGCCGGGTCGGCTCCGCCTTCGGCGGTGCCGGCCTTGAGCGCCTCGGCGATGATGTCGGCGACCTCGGCGAAGGCGTCGGTGCCGAATCCGCGGCTGGCCAGGGCCGGGGTGCCGATCCGCAGTCCGGAGGTGACCATCGGCGGACGCGGGTCGAACGGCACGGCGTTGCGGTTGACGGTGATCCCCACCTCGGCGAGGAGGTCCTCGGCCTGCTGTCCGTCGAGTGCGGAGTTGCGCAGGTCGACGAGGACGAGGTGGACGTCGGTGCCGCCGGTGACGACGCCGATGCCGGCCTCGGTGACGTCGTCCTCGGACAGGCGGCGCGCGAGCTCGTACGAGCCGGCCAGCGTCCGGGCCTGCTTCTCGGCGAAGGTCTCGGAGGCGGCGAGGCCGAAGGCCACGGCCTTGCCGGCGATCACGTGCTCGAGCGGTCCGCCCTGCTGACCGGGGAAGACGGCGGAGTTGATCTTCTTCGCGATCTCCGGGGTGCTGCTGAGGATGATGCCACCGCGGGGTCCGCCGAGCGTCTTGTGGGTCGTCGAGGTGACGACGTGGGCGTGCGGAACCGGGTTCGGGTGGAGGCCGGCGGCGACGAGGCCCGCGAAGTGGGCCATGTCGACCATGAGGTAGGCGCCGACGGCGTCGGCGATGCGGCGGAACTCGGCGAAGTCGAGGTGGCGGGTGTAGGCGGACCAGCCGGCGACGATGAGGCTGGGCTTGTGCTCGATGGCGAGGCGCTCGACCTCGGCCATGTCGACGCGGTGGGTCTCCCCGGCGACGCCGTAGGCGACGATGTTGTAGAGACGACCGGAGAAGTTGAGCTTCATCCCGTGGGTGAGGTGACCGCCGTGGGCGAGGTCGAGCCCGAGCACGGTGTCGCCCGGCTTGATCAGGGCGTGCATGACGGCGGCGTTGGCCTGGGCGCCCGAGTGGGGCTGGACATTGGCGTAGGCGGCCCCGAACAGGTCCTTGACGCGGGAGATGGCGAGGCGCTCGACCTCGTCGACGTGCTCGCAGCCGCCGTAGTAGCGGCGGCCCGGGTAGCCCTCGGCGTACTTGTTCGTCAGCACCGAGCCCTGCGCGGCCATGACGGCGGTGGCGGTGTGGTTCTCGGAGGCGATCATCTCCAGTCCCTCGCGCTGACGCGAGAGTTCGGCGTCGATGAGGCCGGCGATCTCCGGGTCGAGCTCGCCGATGGGCGTGCTCAATTCGCTCGGTTCCCGACTCTCGAATCTCACTGCGGGAGTCTGCCCCTCGCCCGAGAAGGCGGTGTCGGTTCCGGTCTGGTCGAGCGTCGCTGCCTGGTCCGCGAGCTGCTGTGTCATGTGATCTCCTTCGATCCGTTGATCTACAACTAATATATCAGTTGTGTTCCTGTAGTCTAGGAACTGTTGACGAGCTTTGTCCAGGGGTACGGGAAGAATTCTTCGGGCGGGCTGCAGGCGAAGAGGGAGCAGCGGGTGATCGAGAAGGAATCGCAGACGATGTCACTGGCTCAGCGCGCCTATGACACGATCCGGCATCGCCTCATCATGCTCGACATCGTCCCCGGTGAGGCCATCAACGAGGCGGCCCTGAGCGCCGAGCTCGAGGTCGGACGGACCCCGGTGCGCGAGGCGCTCAAGCATCTCGAGCGCGACCACCTCGTCGTCTCCTTCCCCCGGAGGGGAACCTTCGCCTCCAACGTCGACATCACCGACCTCGCGGCGATCTCCGAGATGCGCCTGGTCCTCGAGCCCCTGGCCGCGCGGCGGGCGGCGGCCAACCTCACCCCCGAGCTGCGCGCGGAGTTCGTCTCGACGATCACCGCGATCGACGGGCTCGACCCCGACGACGACCCGCGACACCTGATGGAGCGCGACCTCGACGTCCACCGGCTCATCTACTCCGCCGTCGACAACCCGCACCTCAAGGAGACCCTGGTCCGCCTCGACGATCTCGCGACGCGGATCTGGTGCCTCGTGCTCCCCCGGATCCCGGACGTCACCCGGCACATCCGCGAGCACACGGACCTGCTCAAGGCCGTGCTGGCCGCCGACGAGGACCGCGCCGAGCAGCTCGCCGCCGAGCATGTGCGTGAGTTCGAGACCACCGTTCGCGGCGCCCTGATCTGAGCGAGCGCCTCTCCCCACTCAGCCTTATGTTGCATGAACTGTCCGTTCGGACGATTCCTGCAATAGACTGGGTTCATGAGCCATGACACCCAGACCGCCGAGACGAACGAACGTCGACTCGAGGACGGCATCCACCGGGACCTCGCGGGGCGGATGACCTACGGGTCGTATCTCGACCTCGATCTGCTGCTGAGCGCGCAGAATCCCGTCAGCGACCCGGTCCACCATGACGAGCTGCTGTTCATCATCCAGCACCAGACCACCGAGCTGTGGCTCAAGCTCGTCATCCACGAGCTCCTCGACGCCCGCGAGCTCATCCGTGAGGACCGGCTCCAGCCCGCGCTCAAGCGCATCGCCCGGGTCAAGCACATCCAGAAGACGCTCACCGAGCAGTGGTCGGTGCTCGCGACCCTGACCCCGAGCGAGTACGTCGGGTTCCGCGACCAGCTCGGCCAGTCCTCCGGCTTCCAGTCCTGGCAGTACCGGGCGGTCGAGTTCCTCCTCGGCAACAAGAACGCCGGGATGCTGCCCGTCTTCGACGGCGAGCCCGAGGCCCGGACCCAGCTCGAGACGCTCCTCGGCGAACCCAGCGTCTACGACGAGTTCCTCCGCTTCCTCGCCCGACGGGGCCTGCCGGTCCCCCAGCGGCTGCTCGAGCGCGATGTCACCCACGCCCACACCTTCGACGCGGATCTGCTCGAGACCTTCCGAATCATCTATGAGAACCCGCAGGACTACTGGCTCGAGTACGAAAGCTGCGAGGAGCTCGTCGACCTCGAGGAGAACTTCCAGTTCTGGCGCTACCGGCACATGCGGACCGTGCTGCGGATCATCGGCCACAAGCGCGGCACCGGCGGGTCGAGCGGCGTGGGCTTCCTGCAGAAGGCGCTCGACCTCACCTTCTTCCCCGAGCTGTTCGAGATCCGGACCAGGATCGACGCTCCCGGCGCCGCGGCGGGTTCACACCGCTCCGACGCCGGCGGAGGGTGCCCGATGGGCCACGGGTCCGCGGGCGCCGAGGAGCGCTGAGTCCCATGGCCGGTCTCAACTCGGCGCCGGGTTCGGTGCCGATTACGGCACCGGGCTCCGCGCCGGGTTCGGCGACGTCCCTGCTCCGGACCTTCGTCGGCCTCCATCTGCGCGACCTGGGCGGATGGATTCCCGTCTCCGCCCTGTCCGAGCTCCTCGCCGCCGCCGGGGTGTCCCCGACGAGTGTTCGCAGCGCGATCTCCCGCGTCAGCGCGAACCCGGGAATGGACCGGAATCTGCTCATCGCCGACAAGCGTGACGCGATCGCCGGGTATCGGCTCGACCCGATCACCGTGACGGGTCTCGAACGCGGGGACCGGAGGATCTTCTCCTACCGGGTCCAGGAGTTGGACGACCCGTGGTGCCTCGTCTCCTACTCCCTGCCCGAGGTCGATCGGTCACGCCGGACCCAGCTGCGCCGAGGCCTCGCCGGGCTGGGATTCGGTGCCGTCGCCGACGGGCTGTGGATCGCTCCGGCCCATCTGCGACAGGAGGCGGAGGAGCTGCTCGTGGCCCTGTCCGTGCGTTCGGCGGCGACGATCTTCATCACCGAGACCCCGTCGACACCGGGCACCTTCGCCGAGGCGGCGGCCCAGTGGTGGGATCTCGAGAGGCTCGCCGCCAGGCACGAGGAGTTCGCCTCCGCCTACCGGCCCCTCGTCCAGGATGCGTCGGCGCCTCCGAGCTCACTCGAGCCGCGCGCGGCGTTCCTCACCCAGCTGCGCTGTGTCGACGACTGGAAGGCGATTCCCTATCTCGACCCCGGCCTGCCGCCCGCGGCCCTGCCCGCCGACTGGCCCGGGACCACGAGCGTCGAGCTCTTCGCCCGGATCCGCGCGCGGTGCGCCGGACCGGCGGCGGAGCATGTGCGGTCCACGGTGGCTCGCGCCTGACCCTCCGGCCTGCCCCAGGCTTCCCCGCATCGCGACCCTGCGGCACTGCCGCGGGGCAGCCGCCGAGGCTGCGGCCGCCGGCCTCAGGTTCTCGGCTCCGGGCCTGCGGCCTCGAGGAGGAAATCGACGACCGCGGGGAAGTGCTCCGATTCGGGGTCGACGAGGTCGGCGTGGTTCGCGCCGGTCAGTTCGCGCAGCCGCGCGGGAAAGGCGCGGGAGAAGTCGATGTCGACGGTGGCGTCGGCGTCCCCGTGGAGGGTGAGGACATCGACTCGATCGGGGATGAGCGCGGCTCGCGACCTCGGATCCTCCTCGAGGTAGGCGGCCAGGTCCTCCTCGGGCCGCAGGCCCATGTAGTCGAGCACCGCGCCGTTCCCCAGGCCGTCGACGACCTCCCGGAACAGGTCGGTGACCGGTGCGAGGGGCCGCAGTCGCACCGGCGGCCCGGCCTCGCCGAGGTGAGATGCCCAGGCCAGGACCAGGCACCCGCCCGCGGAATGACCGGAGACTGTCACCCGCTCACGTGCCGTTGGACCGAGACCCCACTGCGGCAGGGAGTCGAGCGTGAAGTCGAGTGCCGCGGTGACGTCGGAGCGGCAGTGCGCCCCGCCGACCCGGCGATACTCGACGAGCACGCACACCGCCCCCGCAGCGGCGAGGGCCCGGGCGAGCGGGCGGGCGTGGGAGAGGTCGATGTGCTCACGGAAGTACCCGCCATGGACGAAGACCACCACTGGCGAGTCCTCCGCCGGCACTCCGTGGACCTCGACGAACTGGTCGGGGTGGGGTCCATAGTTGCAGTGCATGACGGGGTCGGACGGGCGGACCGCCCCCGCCTCGGCGAGTCGGGTGAGTGCGGCGTCCTCGAGGAGCGGGTCGGATGCGCTCATCGTCAGGTGACGGCCCCGCGGACCCGGTGCTGCGGCGCGTCCCAGAGGCGGTTGTCGAGGATGTCGCGCAGGGCGTCGACGGTGTCCCAGACGTCGGTGAAACCGAGGTAGAGCGGGGTCAGGCCGAAACGGAGCACGGACGGCTCACGGTAGTCGCCGATGATCCCGCGTTCGATCAGGGCGCTCATGACGGCGAAGCCCTCGGGGTGGGCGATCGAGACCTGGGACCCGCGGTGCTCGTGCTCGCGGGGTGTGACGATCTCGATCGGATGGTCGGACAACCGCGCCTCGACGAGCTCGATGAACGCATCGCCCAGCTCCAGCGACTTCGCCCTCACCGCGGCCATGTCGACCTTGCCGAAGATGTCGAGACCCAGCTCAGCCACGGACATGGAGACGATGCCCTGGGTTCCGGTCAGGTATCGTCGGCTGCCCGCAGCGGGGGCGTACTCGGGCGACATCTCGAAGGGATTCTCGTGGCTCCACCATCCGGACAGCGGTTGGGCGAACCGCTCCTGCAGCGCCTCGGCGACCCAGATGAATGCCGGGGAGCCCGGACCCCCGTTGAGGAACTTGTAGGTACAGCCCACGGCCATGTCGGCGTCCGCACCCGCCAGGTCGATCTCAAGGGCTCCTGCCGAATGGCAGAGGTCCCAGATCACCCTGGCTCCGGCCGCATGGATCGCCGAGGTGGTCGATTCGAGGTCGAAGAGCCGGCCCGTGCGGTAGTTGACGTGGGTGAGGACGACGAGCGCCACCTCGTCGGTGAGCGTGGTCGGGAAGCCCGCCGCCACCTCGGCGTCGTCGACGAGCCGAATCTCGTAGCCGGCCCCGAGCTGCTCGGCCAGCCCCTGGAGCATGTAGATGTCGGACGGGAAGTTCTCCCGTTGGGTGAGGATCACTCGACGGTTCGGGGCATCGGTCGCCTGCATCCTCAGCCCCGCGGAGGCAGCCTTGAACAGGTTGATCGAGGTGGAGTCGGTGATCACCGTGGTTCCCGCTCCACCCCCGATGAGGCCGGAGATCTTCTCACCGAGCTTGACCGGCAGTTCGAACCAACCCGCGGTGTTCCACGACCGGATCAGGCCGGTCCCCCACTCCTCCTCGATGACTTCGCGGGCGCGCTCGGCAGCACCCTTGGGTCGGGCGCCGAGGGAGTTGCCGTCGAGGTAGATAGTGTCGGGAGGCAGGAGGAACTCGTTCCGGAACTCCCGGAGGGGGTCGTTGAGGTCTCGCAGCTCGCAGTCGGCACGGTCAAGGGCGGCCATCGGTCACCTTCCACTGGCGGGTTTTCCCTCAGAGTACCCAATCGACGAATACCATGGAGTCGAGCTGAAGAATCGACGAAAGATCGGGTGATCATTGATGGTGAATGCAGACCTGATCGCGAATCATCGACCGGACTCGAAGGACATTCACCTCGCCGAGGTGGATCTCGAGATCCTCCGCGTGCTCAGCTCCGATGCCCGGATCTCCAACAAGGACCTGGCCGTGAGGGTCGGGCTGGCCGCCTCAACGTGCCTGGGCCGGGTCAACGCCCTGAAGCGGCGCGGAATAATCAAGGGCTTCCGGACCGAGATCGACTACGGGATGCTCGGTCTCCATGTATTCGGGATGATCGCCGTGCGCGTGACGCCCCTGGGACGGTCACAGCTGAGTCAGCTCATCGAGCGACTGCTCGGTGTCGCCGAGACGCTCGAGGTGTTCCAGGTTTCGGGCGAACGCGATCTGCTAGTGCACATCGCCACCGACCACCCGACCGGCCTGCATCGCTATATCGAGGAGCATCTGTCCGATCAACTCATCGCTCATACGCAGACGAGCCTGGTGTTCGGGCATCATCGGGCGGAGTCGAAACCTGCGGGGTGACCTGTGTCGACGGGCATGGTCTCACCAGTGCTCCCCTCACCCCACCTCATCAACCAACCGCGCGAACGCCAAATGAGCTAACGCCGCAGCCTGATCGCCGAGCAGCCCGTCGTCGAACTGCACGCGGGGCGAATGGTTCGTCTCCGCATCGGGGTCGATGCCCTCGGGCGCCGCGCCGAGGAACACGAATGTGCCCGGCACCTTCTCGAGCACATAAGAGAAGTCCTCGGATCCCATCCGCGGGAATGCCATCTCCTCGACCATATCGGTGCCGAACACCTCGCTGAGGCGGGTCAGGGTCGTCCGTGTCTCGGCGGGGTCGTTGACGCTCACGGGGAAGCCGATCTGGAAGTCCACCTCGGCGGTGCAGCGGTGAGCCTTCGCGATGTTCTCCGCGATCTCGTGGACGCGTTCCTGGAGCAGGGTCAGGGACTTCGCGGACAGGAAGCGGATCGAGGCAGTCAGCTTCGCGGAGTCGGCGATGACGTTGCTGGCCTGGGAGCCCTCGAGCTGGGTGACGGAGACGACGACGGGGTCGAAGATGTCGAACGAGCGCGTGGTCATGGTGTTGAGCGCCAGTGCGATCTCCGCGATCGCAGGCAGAGGATCACGGGTGGCCTGCGGCTGGGAGCTGTGACCGCCGGCGCCGTGGACGCGCAAGTGCAGATCGGCGAACCCGGCCATGAGCGGCCCGCTCTTCGTGGTGAAGCGGCCACGCCTGGCGGATTCGACGTGAATGCCGAAGGCGGCGATGACAGATACACCGGCGGCGTCGAGCACCCCCTCGGCGATCATCGGTTCGGCCCCGCCGTCGGTCTCCTCGGCGGGCTGGAACATGAAGATGATCGATCCCGGGATCTCGTCGCGATGGGCGGCAAGCAGTCGGGCCGCCCCGACGAGGCCGGCGGTGTGCATGTCGTGTCCGCAGGCATGCATGTTGCCGTTGGTCGAAGCGAAGTCGAGTCCGGTCTCCTCGACGACGGGCAGGGCGTCCATGTCCCCGCGCAGCAGCACCGCAGGTCCGGGCTTCCCGTCCGGTCCTGGCATTTCGCCCTTGAGGACGGCGACGATCGAGCTCAGTGACTCGCCGGTGGTGATCTCGAGGCCGAGCCCCTCCAACTCCGCGAGCACGGTCTGCTGGGTGAAGGGCAGATGTCGGTCGAGCTCCGGATTGGCGTGCAGGGTGCGGCGCAGTGCCACCAGATCGTCCTGCAGGGTCTGGGCTTCGGTCCGGAAGTCCGGAATCGGCATCGTCTCTCCTCCATCGGTGGTCGAGTCTCGGTCCGGGCCCCGGCCGAGGCTTCTGGCTGTGCGCCGTCCCCGGGCGGAACGGCGGCCTCCCCCTCAGGGTAGGTCACAAGCGGCATGGAGACTTTGCACATCTCGCGGTGACTCGCGACTGCTAGCCTGACCAGTCGGCCCGATGATCGGAGCCCTGATGTGCAGGGCCCTGGGATGCCGACGAATGTCTGGAGTGAACGTGCAGAAGATCAAATGGTGGGCAGGCCTCACACTTGCCGCGTCGATGGTGGCCGTGGCCGCGTGCGGCGCCTCGTCGCAGGATGGGGGGTCCTCGTCACCCGAGACAAGCTCGGCTGAAAGCAGCGAACAGCAGGGGCAGGGCCAGTCCGGCGCGAAGGGTGAGCAGGACCAGGCCGGCCAGAGCGCCGGTCAGCCCGACGTCTCCGGCATTCCCGACGTCGTCGCCGTCGTCAACGGAACCGAGATCACGAAGGACGAGTTCGTTCCGCTCTTCCAGACCCAGTTCCAGCAGATGTCGATGCAGGCTCAGCAGTCCGGCCAGCCGGTCGACGAGAAGCAGCTGAAGACCCAGACGGCGGAGAACATGGTCGCGACCGAACTGCTCAGCCAGGAGGCGGAGAAGCGCGGCATCTCGATCTCCGACAAAGAGGTCGACAAGGGCCTGAAGGAAGCCGCCGAGGCGAGCCAGATGAGTGAGAAGGACTTCCTCGCGGCGATGAAGAAGCAGGGTCTGGACGAGGCCGCGGTCGATTCGCAGCTGAAGACGCAACTCGGCATCGAGAAGCTCATCGCCGATGAGCACGGGGAGTTCACGGTCAGCGACGAGGAGATCGGCGCCGCCTACCAGCAGGCGAAGACCCAGCAGGAGCAGATGGGCGCCCAGTCCGGTCAGGGCGGGCAGATGCCTCCGCTCGAGAAGGTGCGCCCGCAGCTCGAGGAGCAGGTGAAGAGCCAGAAGTCGACCGAGGCGACCCAGAAGTACGCCGAGAAGCTGCGCAAGGACGCCGACGTGAAGATCAACGTCTGACAGCATCTTCGAACTCGACCGGATCGAGGTCATTCTGGTCTGAATCCTCTGGAGGATGTCGGACCAGAATGACCTCGATGCCGCGGGCTCGGGAACCGGAGGCGATGAGTGAGCCTCCCCGATTCCTTGTCCGGCCGCAGTCGTGCCGATACTCTGAACGGACGACATCGCTGTCCGGAGGAGGTCTCCATGGACTACTCTCTGCACCTCGGCGTCGACGGCACGGAGCACACGCTCACCGTCGATGCCAGGACCACTCTGCTCGACGCTCTGCGGGACCGGCTGGGGGTGATGTCCCCCAAGAAGGGCTGTGACCACGGTCAATGCGGAGCCTGCACGGTTCTCATCGATGGACGCCGGCAGAATTCGTGCCTGGCGCTGGCCCTGTCCCACGACGGCGCGCAGGTCACCACCGCGAACGGTCTCGCCGAGGATGACGAGCTCTCCGATCTGCAGCGGTCGTTCCTCGACCACGACGCCTTCCAATGCGGCTACTGCACTCCCGGCCAGGTGTGCTCGGCCGCCGGAATGCTCGCCGAGGCGGATCGTGGCGCCCCGAGTGCCGTGACCGAGGACCTCGCGGCCGAGGATCTGCAACGGCCGGAGCTGTCCGCCGCCGAGGTGCGCGAACGGATGAGCGGCAACCTGTGCCGCTGCGGCGCCTACGTCAACATCGTCGCCGCCATTCAGGAGGCCGCCGCCCACCGCACCGCCGACCGCCGACCTGCCCACGACGGTCCAGCCCCGCAACCGGCGGCTCGAGCCACCGCCGAGGAGCCGCGATGAGGCCCTTCGACTACCACCGCGCCGCCGACACCGACGACGCGCTGACCGCCCTCGCCGACCGGCCCGACGCCGTCTACCTCGCCGGAGGCACGAACCTCGTCGACCATCTCAAGCTCGGCATCGTGGCCCCTGACCTGGTCGTCGACATCAGTCGCCTCGACCTCGACGAGGTGAGGGAGCTCGACGACCACGGGCTGCGGATCGGAGCGATGGTGCGCAACAGCGACCTCGCCGCCCACCCACTGGTCCGCAGGCACTATCCGATGCTCTCCCGCGCACTGCTCTCCGGCGCCTCCGGGCAGTTGCGCAACGCCGCGACCACCGGCGGCAACCTTCTCCAGCGGACCCGCTGCCTCTACTTCCAGGACGCCTCGACTCCGTGCAACAAGCGCGAACCGGGTACCGGCTGTTCCGCGCTCGAAGGCTTCACCCGCAATCACGCCATCCTCGGCGCCTCCCCCAGCTGCGTCGCAACCCACCCCTCCGACATGGCGATCGCGATGGCCGCACTCGACGCCGAGGTCATCGTCCTCACCAGGGACGGAGAGCGCCGCATCCCTGTCGTCGACCTCCACCGGCTCCCCGGCGAGGAACCCGACCGGGACACCGTCCTCGACCACGGCGACCTCATCGTCGCAGTCGTTCTGCCCGCACCCGGCCGCGGACGCTCGACCTATCGCAAGATCCGCGACCGCGCCTCCTACGCTTTCGCCCTCGTCTCGGTCGCGGCGCGGCTCGATCTCGACGAGTCGGGGCAGATCCGCGAGGCGGCGATCGCCCTCGGCGGAGTCGCCCACAAACCCTGGCGGGCCACCCGAGCCGAGGAGGTGCTCCGCGGCGCCGAACCGAAGCGGGAATCCTTCACCCTGGCCGCCGAGGCGGAGCTCGAGTCCGCCTGGCCGCTGCCGGGAAATGCGTTCAAGGTTCCGATGGCAAGAGGAGCGATCGTCTCCGTCCTCACCGAACTCGCCACGGAGCCGACCGAGGCCACAGAGCTGAGCCGGCCCGGTGAACGAACCGCGACCACAGAAGGGGCGGATGACGATGGCTGACCGGCTGCAGACCTCCGCCGTGGGAACCGGCACGGTGCGCCTCGACGGACCCGACAAGGTGCGCGGACTGGCCCCCTACGCGTACGAGCACCCCGTCGACGATCCCGTGTTCCTCTCCCCCGTGCAGGCCGAGATCGCCCGAGGCCGGGCGGTCGACATCGACACCTCCGCCGCCGAGGCGAGCGCGGGAGTCGTCCACGTGCTCACTCCCACCAACGCCCCGGAACTCGCGGACACGGAGGACGGTGAGCTCGCGATCCTCAGGTCGAACGAGATCGGCTTCCGCGGCCAGTACCTCGGCGCCGTCATCGCCGAGACTCCCGAACAGGCGCGCCACGCGGCCGAGCTGATCACTGTCAGCTATGTGCAGGACGACCACGACGTCGAACTGCGTGAGGACCATCCCGGCGCCCGCGAACCCGAATCCGGTCCCGGCGAGATCACCGTGGGCGACTTCGGCGCCGCCTTCGCCGAGGCCGAAATCCGCATCGACGCCCGGTACTCCACGCCGATGGAGCACAACAATCCGATGGAGCCGCATACGACGATCGCCCGCTGGGACGGATCGACGCTGACACTGTGGGCCTCCACCCAGGGCGTTCATCCGGCGCGTTCGACCCTCGCCCCGATCCTCGGGATCGACCCCGACCGGATCCGCATCATCAGCCCCCACGTGGGCGGCGGCTTCGGATCCAAGGGCGTCCCGCACGCGGACATGATGCTCACGGTGCTGGCCGCTCTCGCGCTCCCGGAGCGAGCGGTGAAGCACGCCGTCACCCGCCAGCAGATGTTCTCGATCACCGGCTACCGCGCACCCACCCTCCAGCACGTCCGCCTCGGCGCGCGCAGCGACGGAACGATCACCGCGCTCGGCTTCGACGCGGTCGCCATGTCCTCGCAGACGAAGGAGTTCCCCGAACTGGCGATCAAACCCGCCCGGATCATGTACTCCGGTGACAACCGGCGGCTGACACAGCGCGTGGTCCCGCTCGACGTTCCCGTCCCGTCCTGGATGCGCGCCCCGGGCGAGACACCGGGCATGGTCGGTCTCGAGATCGCGATGGACGAGCTCGCGGAGGCGACCGGAATCGACCCGATCGAACTGCGCATCCGCAATGACACCCCGACCGACCCGGAGACGGGCCGCTCGTTCAACCGGCGGAGGCTGGCCGACTGCCTCCGGCTGGGAGCAGAGAGGTTCGAATGGGGTGAGCGGAATCCCGAACCGCGCTCCCGGTGCCGAGGCGAGTGGCTGATCGGAACCGGCGTGGCCTCGGCGACGTACCCGGCGAACCGGCAGGCGGGTTCGGTCGCCCGGATCCGATTCACGAAAGACGGCTATGAGGTGGCGATCGGCGCCGCCGACATCGGGACCGGCACGTGGACGGCCCTGACCCAGGTCGCCGCCGATGCACTCGAGGTGCCCGGCGCCGAGGTGCGTCTGCGGATCGGCGACACCGACCTGCCGAACGCGACCGTCGCAGGCGGGTCGACGGGCCTGGCGAGTTGGAGCGCGGCCGTGCTCACCGCGGCGCAGACGTTCCGCTCCCTGCACGGTCACGACCCGGAGATCGGCGCCGAGGCCGAGGGGAAGGCCGAGGAGAACCCGGCCGCCGAGACGCATTCACTCCACTCCTTCGGTGCCCATTTCGCCGAGGTGCGGGTCCACGAGGCGACGGGGGAGATCCGCGTCAATCGCATGCTCGGGGTGTTCTCCGCGGGCCGGATCGTCAATCCGCGCACCGCTCGCTCGCAGTTCGTCGGCGGCATGACGATGGGCCTGGGGATGGCGCTGATGGAGATCAGCGAGCTCGACCCGCGCTTCGGCCACGTCGTCAACCACGATCTCGCTGAGTACCACGTGCCCACCAATGCCGATGTTCCCGCGATCGAGGCCACCTGGCTCGACGAGGAGGATCCGCTGGCGGGGCCGCTCGGCGCGCGGGGGATCGGGGAGATCGGCATCGTCGGGGCCGCCGCCGCGATCGCCAACGCGGCCCATCACGCGACGGGCGTGCGCTGCCGCGACCTGCCGCTGCTTGCCGACGCGTTCCTGCCGAACACGTGAGAGCGCCCGTCGGTCTCGTCCTCGCCGCCGGGGCCGGTCGGCGCCTGGGCCTCGGTCCGAAGGCGCTCCTGCGCCGAGGCGCTGCGACGCTGGTCGAGACCGTCGTGGAGACCTTCCTGACCGGTGGCTGCGCGCAGGTCATCGTCGTCACCGGTGCAGGAGCGGACGCGGTGACTGAGCTCCTGGACGGCCGTACAGGCGTGGCACTCGTGCACAATCCCGATTGGGAGACGGGGATGGGATCATCCCTGCGGTGCGGGCTGCTCGCCGCCGCGCGCGGCCGGGACGTCCTCGTGGTTCCGGTCGATCGGTCGGGCCTGAGCGCTGCCGAGGTCGCTCGCGTCATCGCAGCTCACCGTCCCGGAGGCATCACGGCCGCCGCTCACCGGGATCGGGCAGGACAGCTGCGGCGTGGGCACCCGGTGCTCTTCGACTCACAGTGGGTGGGGCCCGCCGCAGCTTCGGCCCATGACGATGTGGGAGCCCGGGATCTGCTCGCGGCCGTTCCGGGCGTCGTCACGCTCGTCGACTGCTCGGATCTCGATGACGGACGGGACATCGATCTGCCCGCGGACTGGGCGGGCCTCCGGGCAGACGCTCGGGACGCACCCGATTCGAGCGGGCCTCCGCAGCTACCGGGAGTCGTCAGGTGCCGGCGGATGGAGGGGACCGGAACCGTGGCTGAGCGGACTGACCTGTGCCCGCCCGTGACGAGAGGCGAGGATCTCGGCGAGAATCGCGACCGCGACCTCGGCGGGGGTGAGTGCACCGATGTCGAGACCGATCGGTGAATGCAGACGCTCCAGCGCCTCTGCGTCCACACCGGCCTTCCTCAGGGCATCACGGCGCTGACGATCGCTGCGCCGCGATCCCATGGCGCCCACGTAGGCGACGTCGAGGCCGAGCGCCTCGATCAGCGCGGGGGTGTCGACCTTCGGGTCGTGGGTGAGGACGCAGATGGCACTACGCGAATCGAGGTCGTCGGAGGCAGCAAGGTTGGCGATGAGTCGGTGCGGCCAGGCGCGCACCACCTCGGCGCCGGGAAAGGCATCGGGGTCGGTGAAGGCCGGGCGCGGATCGCACACCGTGATCCGGTAGTCCAGCGCCCGGGCCAGTGTCACCAGGGCCCGGCTGAAGGCGTTGGCGCCGAGCACGATCATGCGGGCGGGCCGGGTGCGAGAGTCGACGAACAGCTCGATCGGCTCGGTCTCCCCCTCTGCCGCGGCGAGCCGGATCCGGCCGGAACGGCTCTCACGCAGCATCGTCCGCACGGCCTCGGGCGCCGATGACAACGCCGCCGGCGGGACCAGAAGCTCGAGCGCCTCGGCGAGGCTGCCACCGTCCGGGGAGCCGATCGCCACCGCTGGGCAGCGGGAGGTGGTGGATGCAGAAGGCGCAGCGGCAGAGGGAATGCGGAGGACGATCCCCGCGGTCTCCTCGGCTCCGCGGTCGAGGCCGGGATCACCCGCACGGAAGGGCTGGACGAGCACGTCGATGCTGCCGCCGCACATCAGTCCCACGGTGAACGCATCCTCGTCGCTGTAGCCGAATCGCTGCACGGTCGCGACCCCGGTGCCGAGCACCTCCGTGCAGAGTTCGACGACGGCGCCCTCGACGCATCCTCCGGTGAGCGAGCCGTGGATGACTCCTGTCGCGTCCACGAGCATGGAGGTCCCGATCTGGCGCGGCACCGACCCTTGCGCGGAGATGATCGTGGCGATCGCGACGTCCTGCGGCTGCTCCGGGTCGAACAGCCGCTCCCTCGCAGCGGTCAGGATGTCCAGCACGCTTCGAGCCTATCGGATCCCGGCGGGAGCGGGCAGGACGTGATGAAGGCGGACATGACTCGGCGGAAGCGGGCAGGACGTGATGAGAGCGGGCATGACCGCCCAGGCGGGCACGACTCGGTGAGGGCGGGTATGACGGGTGAAAGCAGGCTTGTCCCAGAGGGGGCTGAACTGAGCGAACCCTGAGCGGTCCTCGCCAAAATCCTGGGCGCCCTCTAACCTGTACAAGGACACGCGATTCCGCTCGGACCGGCCGCCACCGCGGCTCCGAGTGCTCCCCTCTGCGAAAGGCTCACATGACTTCCGTCCTCTCCCGCTCGGCGATCATCGCGCCGAAGAGCTTCAATCGTTGGCTGATCCCCCCGGCCGCGCTGGCCATCCACCTGTGCATCGGACAGGTCTACGCGTTCAGCGTCTTCAAGATCCCCTTCATGTCGCACTTCGACGCGGGTGAGGTCTCGATCGGGTGGATCTTCTCCATCGCGATCCTCATGCTCGGCATCTCCTCGGCCGTGTTCGGCACCTGGGTGGAGAAGGCCGGCCCGCGCGCATCGATGGTCGCAGCCGGCACCTGCTGGGTGATCGGCTTCCTCGTCGCCGCCCTCGGCATCGTCAGCGGCCAGCTGTGGCTGGTCTACCTCGGCTACGGCGTGATCGGGGGCATCGGTCTGGGCATCGGCTACATCTCCCCGGTGTCCACCCTGATGAAGTGGTTCCCGGACCGCCCGGGCCTGGCCACCGGTCTGGCCATCATGGGCTTCGGCGGCGGTGCGCTCATCGCCAGCCCGATGTCGAACGCGCTGATGAGCTTCTACGGCGGAGGCACCGAGCCGGAGAACCTCGTCGCGGGCCTGACCCCGACCTTCCTCACCCTCGGCATCGTCTATGCCGTGGTGATCGCGGCGGGAGCCTTTGTCATCCGGGCCCCGCACCCGGACTGGGCACCGAAGAACTTCGACCCGGCGCAGGCGACCTCGAAGCCGCTGCAGACCACGGGCAACGTCTCGGCCGCCAACGCCGTGCGCACCCGCCAGTTCTGGCTGCTCTGGATCGTCCTCTTCCTCAACGTCACCGCCGGCATCGGCATCCTCGAGAACGCCGCCCCGATGATCCAGAGCTACTTCGGGATCACCGCGGCCGCGGCGGCCGGCTACGTCGGCCTGCTGTCCCTGGGGAACATGGCCGGACGGTTCGTGTGGTCGACGACCTCGGACTACCTCGGCCGCAAGAACAACTACATGATCTACCTCGGCGGCGGACTGGTGCTCTACCTGCTCGTGGCGTTCTTCGGCGGGGATTCGCTCTTCGTCTTCATCCTCGCCACGCTCGTCATCATCTCCTTCTACGGCGGCGGGTTCTCCACCATTCCCGCCTACCTCAAGGATCTGTTCGGCACCTATCAGGTCGGCGCGATCCACGGGCGCCTCCTCACCGCCTGGTCAGCCGCGGGAGTCGCGGGACCGCTCATCGTCAACTCCGTCGTCGAAGCCGGTGAGGCGGCAGGCAAGGAAGGGCCGGCGCTCTACACTCCGGGGCTGCTCATCATGGCCGGGGCGCTGCTCATCGGCTTCATCGCGAACATCTTCGTCAAGGCAGTCGATGACCGCTACCTCGAACCGGATCACACCGGGGACGCCTCGGACCGAGCCGAGGCCTCGCGCCTCCAGCCTTCCCAGCGAAGCACCTCGGCCACCGACCGAAAGGACAACGACTGATGAGCACGAACACCTCCGGACACTCCGCCGACATCGTCCCGAACGAAGGCGGCCGGATCTACACGACCGTCGGCGCCTCGCTCACCGTGGTCGTGGTCTGCGGTCTCGCCTGGGGACTAGTCCAGACGGCGATCAAAGCCGTTGCGATCTTCACCGGCTGAGGATCCCACCCTGAACTCGCGTGGCGGGACCGGCGTTCCCTGGTCGGCGATCCTGCGGAACACGGCGCTGGCCCTGGTCGTGCTGGCGGCATTGTGGATGGTCTTCAACGTCCGTCTGCCCTCGCTCGACGCGCTGCAGAAGGACATCTCCGATCTGGGCGGATGGGGGTTCGGGGCCTTCATCGGGCTCTACGCCCTCGTCGCCGCCACCCCGATCCCGATCACCATCATGGCCGTCGCCGGGGGGCTGATCTTCGGCCTCCCCATCGGCACGGCCCTCTCGATGGTGGGGGTCATGGTCGGCTGCTACGGCGGCTATTGGATCGCGCGCGGGCTGGGTCACGCGACCGTGATGAAGCTGCTGGGCAGCCACGCCGAATCGGTCGAGGACCAGCTCACCAACGGCGGCTTCTACGCGGTGTGCGCCGCCCGTCTCATGCCCGGACTCCCCTACTGGCCGGTCAACTACGGCAGCGGGGCCCTGGGCATCGACAGCCGCACCTTCCTTCTCGCGACCGTCGTCTCATCCCTGCCCGGGCAGCTGTCCCTGGTCGCGGTCGGGGCCTTCATCGGCCACCCGACCGTCCTCAACGGCATCGCCGTCGGCATCGCCTGGTCGCTCGTCATCGTGCTGACGATCTTCGCCTTCCGGCGCTGGCGTTCCACCCGGAAGGCCGAGCCGAACACCGGGTCGGAGAACGAGCCCAGCCCCGAGCCCGACCCGGAGATCGAGCCGGAAGAGCGCCCCCAGGACTGATCTCGAAGCCGCACCTCGGATCGGCCCTTCGACCGAGTGCGCTTACCGGAACCTCGGTGCCCGGCGCTCCTACCGAAACCTCGGCGTCCGGCGCTCCTGGAACGCCCTGAACCCTTCGGCGTAGTCGGGTGTCCGGCGCGCGGTCTCCTGCAGCTGCGCCTCCTCGGCGAGGACCTGCGCCAGGGTCGGCCGGTCGTCGGCGAGCCCCTGCACGAACGCCTTCTCCATCGCGTAGGCCTGGGCCGGACCGGTGACGATCCGGTCGACCTTCGCGGTCACGAACTCCCGCAGGTCCTCCGCGGGGACGGCACGGGACACGAGTCCGGCCGCTGCCGCCTCGGCGCCGGTGATGAAGTCGCCGGTGACGATGAGGTCCATCGTCCGGTGATAGCCCAGGCGGTCGAGGAAGACGTGGTGGGCGCCGGAGTCGAGCACCGCCCCGATCGCCGCGAACGGAGACCCGAACTTCGCGGTCTCGGCCGCGTAGACGATGTCCGCGGCGGCCGCGATCCCGAATCCCAGGCCGAGCGCCGCGCCCTGGACCTCGGCGACGACGGGGATCGGCAGGGCCCGGATAGACGCGAACACCGGGGAGAACACCTCGGCGAGGAACTCGTGGGCGTCGTCGGTCTCGACGTCGACGGCGGAGATGTCGCGGCCCGAGCAGAAGACCTTGCCCTCCCCGCGGATGAGCAGGGCGCGGATCCCGGGACCGGAATCCGCGCCGGACCCGGCCGCTCCTGCCGGCTCTGGTGGCGCAGCGGCGGGAGCGATCCTCGCGGCGACCTCGGCCACCGCGGCGCCGATGCTGCGCAGGTTCTCGGCGTCGAGCGCGTTGCGCGACTCGGGACCGTCGAGGACGATCGTCGCCAGACGGTCCGTGTGTTCGACCCTGATCTCGGTCATCGTCTCTCCCCCATCATCATTGCGAACTCATCATCTCTGCGAGTTCACCACCTCTATCTCTGCGAGTTCACCATTCGTAGAAGCCCTGGCCGGTCTTGCGCCCCAGCTGCCCGGCGGTGACCTTGTCCCGCAGCAGCTGCGGCGGAGTGAAGCGGGGGCCGAGCTCACGTTCAAGGTGCTCGGCGATGCCCAGCCGCACGTCGAGGCCGACGAGGTCGGTCGTTCTCAGCGGTCCCATCGGATGCCGGTATCCGAGTTCCATCGCGGTGTCGATGTCCGCGACGCCGGCCACCTCGTCCTCCACCATCCGGATCGCCTCCAGTGCCAGCGCGACGCCGAGGCGCGAGGATGCGAATCCCGGCGAGTCCCGGACGGTGATGGCGGTCTTGCCCAGGCCCTCGACCCAGTTCCGGGCCGCCGCGACGAGACCCGGTCTGGTCCGCGGGCCGACGACCACCTCGACGAGGTCGCTGACCGGAACGGGGTTGAAGAAGTGGAGACCGATGAGCGCTTCCGGGCGCGGCAGCGCTGCGGCGAGTGCGTCGATCGAGAGCGAACTGGTGTTGGTGGCGATCGCGGCCGCCGGAGCATACTTGGCGATCGCGGCCAGCATCTGCCGTTTGAGCTCGAGGTCCTCGGGGACGGCTTCGACGACGAGCAGCGCCTGGTCGAGGAGGGTCGGATCGCGTACGACTTCGACGGCGCCGGGGACCTCGCCGCCCTTCTGCCGCGTTCTCTCGACCGACTGCGCGATCCTCTCCTGCGCCGCGGCCACCGTGTCATCTGTGGCCTCGACGACGATCACCCGAGCACCCGCCGCGGCGAAGGAATGCGCGATTCCGCTGCCCATCCGACCGCCGCCGCAGACGCCCACGGTCTCCGGCACGCTCGCCCTCGCTGACGCCTCGGTCGTCTCGCTCATCCCTGGTTCTCCTTCGCCGTAGGTGCCGTGCCGGTCGACGTCCGGCCGTCTGCTGACGACCTACCGTCGCGGGCGGCTTCACGAGTCGAAGTCGACCGTGACCTCGTCGCTGACGGGGAACGTCTGGCAGGTGAGGACGAACCCGGCGGCGACCTCGGCCTCCTCGAGGGCGTAGTTGCGCACCATGTCGACCTCGCCGGCGCACACCTTCGCCCGGCACGTCCCGCACACCCCGCCCTTGCACGCGAACGGGAGGTCCGAGCGGGACTTCTGCGCGGAATCGAGGATCGTCGACCCCTGCGACATCGCCGAGGTGGTCCGCCGTCCGTCGAGCACGATCGTGACGTCGCTCGTGGCGCCCTCGACCGCCTGGTCGGCGTGGATCAGCTCCGGCGGCGGTTCGTCGACGTAGAAGAGCTCGAAGTGGACCTTCTCCTTGGGGAACCCGAGCTCGTCGAGGACCGTGCGGGCGTCGCTGAGCATCCCGAAGGGACCGCACAGCCACACATGATCCATGTCGTGGATGGGCACGAGCACCGTGAGCAGCTGCCGGAGCTTGTCGGCGTCCAACCGCCCGGAGAACAGTTCGACCTCGCGCGGTTCACGCGAGAGCACGTGGATGAGGTCGAGCTGCTGGTGGCGGGAGTCCTTGAGGTCGGCGAGCTCGTCGGCGAACATCACCGTGGTCGTGCTCCGGTTGCCGTAGAGCAGCGTCACCGAGGCGTCCGGATGCCGGAGCACGGTCGAGGCGACCGAGAGCATCGGGGTGATCCCGGAGCCCGCCGCGATGCACAGGTGCCGTCCGCCCATGTCGGGCTCGGCCCGGAAGTTCCCGCTCGGCGGCTGGACCTCGACGACCTCGCCCGGCTGGATCTCATGGATCAGCCAGGAGGAGAAGAGCCCGCCGGGGATCTCGCGGACCCCGATCCGCGGTGCCGTGCCGGCCGGGGCGCAGATGGAGTACGTCCGGCGATGCTCGACGCCGTTGACGATCCGGCGCAGGGTCAGGGACTGGCCGGCCGCGAAGTCGAAGAGCTCGGCGAACTCCTCCGGCACGTCGAAGGTCACCGCCACCGCGTCCTCGGTGAGGCGGTCGACGGACCACACGGTCAGCGGATAGAAGCGCGAGCGCCCGCGCTGGTCGGAGGCCTGCCCGGGCGACTGCTCGGACGTCGAGGCGGCCGTCCCGGGCGGCGTCGTCCGGTCCACGGTCTCGGTCATCTCAGATCTCCTTCACGTGCTCGAACGGCTCGAGGCAGTCCAGGCACTGATACATCGCCTTGCACGCGGTCGGCCCGAACTCGGAGGTCAACCGGACGGAGGACGATCCGCACAAGGTGCAGCGCACGTCCCGCCGCGTCGGCAGCAGGGTCAGGGCCACCGGCCCCGGGTTCCTGGGCGCCTGCCCCGGGGGTGAGATCCCCGCCTGTGCCAACGCCCGCCGACCCTCCTCGGTGATCCAGTCACTCGACCAGGCCGGGGTCAGCGACACCCGCACCTCGGCGTCGGGGAATCCTGCGTCCTCGAGCTCGCGCTGCAGGTCATCGCGCATCGTCGCCATCGCCGGGCAGCCCGAATAGGTGGGGGTGATGACCGTGACGACGCGGCCGTCCTCGATGCGCACGTCCCGGAGGACGCCGAGGTCGACGAGCGTGAGCATCGGCATCTCGGGGTCTCGCACGCGGGCCGCGGCGGCGCGGGCCCGGTCGAGCGTCTCCGCTTCGGTCTCGGTCCGGTGGGCGGTCACCACTTCCCCCTCGGGTGGGCGCGGGCGACGACCTGCATCTCGGCGAGCATCCGGCTCAGCGCCTCGGTGTGGAGGCCGTCGCGGCCCTTGCGTCCCCGCACCCCGGCGAGCGCCCCGGTCTCCGGGCGGTCGATCCCGACGGCCGCGAAGACCTGGTCGATGATCGCGTCGGCCTCTCCGGCCACCTCGGCGGGGGCGATCCCGATTCCCGCCTCGGCGATCGCGGCCTCGATCGGGTGGGTCTCGAAGAGTTCGGGCCACAGTGGCCACAGCCCGTCGAGGGCGGTCAGCAGCCGCCGGCGTGACTCCTCGGTGCCGCGGGCCAGGGTGAGGACCCAGCGGCCGGAGAAGTCACGGTGGTAGGTCATCTCCTTGACGCCCTTGGCCGCGATCGCGGAGAGCACGGCGTCCTCGCTGTTCTGGAGTCGTTCGAAGATCGCCAGCCGCCAGGTGGAGAACATGAGGATCTTCGCGACCGCCTCGGCGAAGTCACCGTTGGGGACCTCGGCCAGGCGGACGCTGCGGAAGTCGACGTCCTCGCGGAAGAAGGCGAGCCGGTCCTCGGCGGGCACGGGTGAGTCCTCCGGCAGCTGCGGGACGAGGGCGGGATCGGCGGCGGCCGCCCGGGCCAGCAGGAGCCTGGCCTGACCGAGCAGGTCGAGGGCGATGTTGGCCAGGGCGATGTCCTCCTCGAGGTCGGGGGCGCGTGAGCACCATTCCGAGATCCGCTGGGAGAAGACGAGGGCGTCGTCGCCGAGCATCAGGCAGTAGGCGGCGATCTCCTCGGCGTCGGCGCCGTCGGGAACGGTCGTGTCGACACCAGCCAGCGGATCCTCGAAGTCGGTGCCGAAGGCCCAGTGGGCGTCGTTGACGAGCAGACCCGAGTAGGCGTTGCCGTGCTCGTCGTCGCTCGTGTGGATCTCCGGCTCGTGGCCGTGGACATCAGTCATCGTCACGTCTCTCACATGTGCGGGACATCGGCGGGGATGTCGTAGAACGTCGGGTGGCGGTAGACCTTGTCGCCGCTGGGGGCGAACAGGGGGTCCTTCTCATCCGGGCTCGAGGCGGTGATCTCGGAGGATCGGACGACCCAGATGCTCACCCCTTCGTTGCGCCGGGTGTAGACGTCGCGGGCGTGCCGGATCGCCATCTCATCGTCGGGGGCGTGGAGGGAGCCGACGTGGACGTGGTTGAGTCCCCGCTTGCCGCGGACGAACACCTCGTAGAGGGGCCATTCGCCGCGGACGGTGCCGCCGGTCTCGTTCGGCGTCTCGCTCATCGTGCGACCTCCTCGGCGCGGGCGGCGCCAGAGTCAGGGCTGTCCGTATCTGCACCCGGGGCCGCCGCCTCGGCGGACTTCTCGGCGAAGGCCATGGCCGCTTCGCGCACCCAGGCGCCGTCGTCCCAGGCCTTCTTCCGGTGCGCGAGCCGCTGCACGTTGCAGGGCCCGTTGCCCTTGACGACCGCCCAGAACTCCGACCAATCGGGCTGGGTGAAGTCGTAGTGCCCGCGCTCCTCGTTCCACTGCAGTCCCTCGTCGGGGAACGTCACGCCCAGGGCCTCGGCCTGCGGGACGGACATGTCGACGAACTTCTGCCGCAGCTCGTCGTTGGTGTGGGTCTTGATCCCCCACGCCATCGACTGCGCGGTGTTCGGGGAGTCGTCGTCGGGCGGACCGAACATCATCAGGGCCGGCCACCAGAACCGGTTGACCGATTCCTGGACCATCTCCCGCTGCTCGTCGGTGCCGCGCATCATCGTCATCAGCAGCTCGTAGCCCTGCCGCTGGTGGAAGGACTCCTCCTTGCAGATGCGGATCATCGCCCGCCCGTAGGGGCCGAACGAGGTCCGGCACAGGGGCACCTGATTGACGATCGCGGCGCCGTCGACCAGCCAGCCGATCGTGCCGACGTCGGCGTAGGACAGCGCGGGGTAGTTGAAGATCGAGGAGTACTTCTGCCTGCCGGCGATGAGCTTCTCGGTCAGCTCGTTGCGGGTCGCGCCCAGGGTCTCCGTGGCCGAGTAGAGGTAGAGTCCGTGACCCGCCTCGTCCTGGACCTTGGCGAGCAGGATCGCCTTGCGCCGCAGCGAGGGGGCCCGTGAGATCCAGTTGCCCTCGGGCTGCATGCCGATGATCTCCGAATGGGCGTGCTGGGCGACCTGGCGGATCAGCGTCTTCCGGTAGGCCTCGGGCATCCAGTCGCGCGGCTCGATCCGGTCCTTGGCCTCGATCGTCCGCCGGAACTGCGCCTCGAACTCCGCTTCGCGCTGCTGCGCGCCAGGCTCCTGTCCGAGTTGTGCTTCGGGTGTTTCGGTTGTCATGACCACTCCGCCCTTGGATGTGTCGTGCCGGTTCCGGGCACCGAGAACCAATTACTGACCATTTGTTCTGTATTAGTGTGACACAGGGCATGCCCGGGCGCAATGGGAGTCCGATCGAGGGGTCCAGGAGTCACCATCCGAGGGCGCATCCAAAGGATGTGCGACGGTCCGAAGTTGGGGATCAGCGACAGGTTCGGGATGGCGAAGGGATTGTGAATGAGACCCCGATCACTTTATATTTATTGACCAGATGGTCGTTAAATCCGGCAGTCGCGGCCGCATCGACTCGAAGAGGAGTTCACTTGAGCACATCCGGACCCATCGGCCACGTCGACACCACCGGCGCCGCTGCCATGTATGCCAACGATCGAGCCTCCCAGCATCTGGGGATCACCCTCGACGACCACGGTCCGGGCTGGGCCCGATGCTCGATGACGGTCACCGACGTCATGGCCAACGGGCATGAGATCACCCACGGCGGCTACATCTTCCTCTTCGCCGACACGACGTTCGCGATGGCCTGCAACTACCCCGGCTCCGTCACCGTCGCCTCCGGCGGGGACATCACCTTCCTCCGCCCCACCCGGGTCGGCGACCGCCTCGTCGCCTGCGGGCAGGAGGTCGTCAGGCAGGGCCGGTCGGGGATCTACGACGTCACCGTCACCCGCGACGACGAAATCGTCGCCGTCTACCGCGGCCGCTCCCGCACCCTGCCCGCCCCTCCGAACTCCTGAGGAGACACGATGACCGCGAACCACCTCGACGCCGGTGAGCGCCTGAGCCTCGACGAGCTGCGAACCAGACAGCTCGAGGGCCTGCGCACCACCGTGCGCACCGCCTATGACAGGGTCCCGTTCCACCGGAAGGCGTTCGACGAGGCCGGGCTCGCCCCCGACGACGTCACCAGCCTCGACGACCTGTCTCGGCTCCCCTTCACGACCAAGCAGGACCTGCGCGACAACTACCCCTTCGGGATGTTCGCCGTCCCGCGCGGGCAGATCGCCCGCATCCATGCCTCCTCGGGCACGACCGGACTGCCGACGGTCGTCGGCTACACGTCGCGCGACCTCGAGGTCTGGACCGGCCTCATCGCCCGGTCGATCCGGGCCGCCGGCGGCCGCCCCGGCCAGATGGTCCACAACGCCTACGGCTACGGCCTGTTCACCGGCGGGCTCGGCGTGCACGGGGCCGAGCGGCACGGATTCACCGTCGTCCCGATCTCCGGCGGGCAGACCCCGCGGCAGGTGCAGCTGATCCAGGACTTCCGGCCCGAGATCATCACGGCCACCCCCACCTACCTGCTCACGATCCTCGACGAGTTCCACGCCCAGGGCGTCGACCCCACCTCGACGAGCCTGAAGATCGCCATCTGCGGGGCCGAACCGTGGACGGACGCGATGCGCAGGGAGATCGAGCGCTCCTTCGCCATCGACGCCGTCGACATCTACGGACTGTCCGAGGTGATGGGTCCGGGCGTGGCCAGCGAGTGCGTGGAGACGAAGGACGGACCGACCATCTGGGAGGACCACTTCTACCCCGAGATCGTCGACCCATTCACCGGTGAGGTCCTGCCCGACGGGCAGGAGGGCGAGCTCGTCTTCACCTCGCTGTCGAAGGAGGCTCTGCCGATCATCCGCTACCGCACCCACGACCTGGCGAGCCTGCTGCCGGGCACCGCCCGCCCGAACTTCCGCCGGATCTCGCGCATCACCGGGCGCTCCGACGATCTCATCATCATCCGCGGGGTCAACGTCTACCCCGCCAACGTCGAGGCGGTGCTGTTCGAGTTCGAGCACCTCAGCCCCCACTTCCAGCTCGTGCTCACCCGCCCGAACCGGATGGACGAGGTCACTGTCGAGGTGGAGCATCGCGAGGGCGCCGGCGCGGTGGAGCTCGAGGGGCTCGAGACCCGGGTCGCCGAGCGCATCAAGGAGCGCCTCGGCGTCACCGCCACGGTGTCCGTGCGCTCACCGGGCGAGCTCCCGCGCTCGGTCGGCAAGATGAAGCGCATCATCGACCGGCGCGAGAACATCCGATGACCGGGCGGCGAGCCGACGGCCTCGGGTTGCGAGCCGACGGCCTCGGGTTGCGGTGCGACGGCCCCGGGCGGCGAGCCGACGGGCCTGGTCGTCGCGCCTGCGCCCGGTGACCGGCTGGTTAGACTGTTGGGCATGCCTCGATCGATGTCTCCGGCCCCCGCAGCGGCTCCCGCGCCCGGCGCCGACTCCCCCAAGCGGGGTCGTCGCGGTCGCCCCGGCTATGACCGCGAGACCCTGATCAACAGGGCCACCGAGGTGTTTGTAGCCCGCGGCTACGACGGGACGTCGATGGACACCGTCGCCCGAGAGCTGGGGATCACGAAGTCGGCGATCTACCATCACGTGAAGTCGAAGGAGGAGCTGCTCCGGCTCGCGATCGCCCGCGGCACCGACGCCCTCGACTCCGCCGTCGAGGCCGAGAGCCACCGCACCGACCTGACCGCTCTCGAGCAGCTCCGCCACGCCGTGCACGCCAGCGTGCTCATCCTCATCGAGTACCACCACTCCGTCACGCTGCTGCTGCGCGTGCGCGGCAACTCGGAGGTCGAGCGGGCCGCGCTCGAGCAGCGCCGGCGGATCGACGAGAAGATCCGCGCCCTCGTCGCCGCTGCGATCGCCGAGGGCGGGGTGCGCGCCGACTTCCCGCCCGGCCTCATCACCCGACTGCTCTTCGGCATGGTCAACTCGATCACCGAGTGGTACCGCACCGGCTACCCCGTCAGCCCGGAGACCATCGCCGACGCAGTCACCGCGATGGCGTTCTCCGGCCTGGAGGCCTAGCGCCGCCGCGGTGCCGGTCCGCCTGCGAACAGCGCCGAGTGGGCGCGTCGCCGTTCCGCCTGCGAAAAGCGCCGCGCCGCCCCGTCGCCTGCGAACGGCGCCATGTTGCCGCTACCAAGAAATGAAATCGCTCGGCACAAGTGGCGGGCGTACACACTTTCAGGTAGCGGCCGTCATCATCGTGCCCAGCCAGCGGCCATCACCGTCGGAACCCAGCCAGCGGCCATCACCCGCAGCAGCCGGTCAGCTCCGCCCTTCACGCTTTCGACGCTCGCAGACCCGCCTTCGACGCTCGCAGCATCGTCGCAACATGGAAGTGAATCAGGACCTGCTTCGCGTTGACAGCCGCCGCCGTGCTCGTCGTGCCGTTAGGATGAACAGCGACGCAGACAGCCTGTTGGGAGAGGACTCGGAAACATGCTGGGCGCAGTCCTGTGGGGAGCCGTTGCCGCTTCCTCCCTGTTGTGCGGCGCGCTCCTGTCCATGGTGCGCACCTGGAGCGACAGGTCGATCGGGACCGTCCTGGGGTTCGGCGCGGGAGCACTCATCGCCAGCGTTTCGTTCGAGCTGGCGGAGGACGGCTTCCAGGGCGGGGGAGCACTGCCTGTCGCGATCGGTCTGGCATTCGGCGCAGCCGCCTACTTCACCGCGAATGGGATCGTGGCGCGGTCGGGTGCGCGAGCGGGGCGCGCCCCCGCCGGGACCGCGTTGGCGCTGGGCGCGCTGCTTGACGGGATCCCCGAACAGGCCGTCCTCGGGCTGAGTCTGGGCACCGGTGAGTCGGTGAGCATCGCACTGCTGGTCGCAGTGTTCGTCTCGAACCTGCCGGAATCAGCGGGATCGTCGGCGGAGATGCTCCAGGCCGGACGACCGCGTTCCTTCGTCGTCGGCCTGTGGTCGCTCGTGACGGTCGTCTGCATCGCCGCCACCTGGGCCGGTGCCGCAGTGTCCACAGCGGTGAGCAGCGAGCTCACGGCGGGGATCAAAGGGTTCGCGGCGGGTGCGCTGCTGGTCATGCTCGTCGACTCCATGATCCCGGATGCCAAGGAGAAGGCGAGCGACTTCGCGGGACTCGCCACCGTCGTCGGCTTCGCGCTCGCAGCGGGAATGTCTCTCATGGGCTGACCCGTCGAGGGCATCGCGTTCGGCACGCAGCCGACCCGCCCTTCACTCCTTCGCCACGAGGGTCAGCACGTCGTAGTTGGCGACGGGCTCGTGGTCCTGGTTGACCACCTCGGCGTCCCAGCGCACCTCGCCGTACTCATCGGTCTCGCGCGGCGTGATCCGCTTGGCCGTGAGCGTGACCTTGAGCCTGTCGCCGGGCGAGACCGGGGTGACGAACCGCAGTCCCTCGAGACCGTAGTTGGCGAGCACCGGGCCGGGATCGGGCTGGACGAACAGGCCCGCGGCAAACGACACGATGAGGTACCCGTGGGCGACCCGGCCCGGGAAGAAGGGGTTGGCCGCGGCGGCCTCCTCGTCGGTGTGGGCGTAGAACGTGTCACCGGTGAACTCCGCGAAGTGCTCGATGTCCTCGAGCGTGACCGTGCGCCACTCGGACTCGAGCGCATCCCCGACCCGGAGATCCGCCAGGGATTTCGTGAACGGGTGCTCGCCGAGGCGCCGCTCGGCTCCCGACACCCACTCCCCTCCGATCGCGGTGAGCATGTCCGGCGACGCCTGGATCGCGGTGCGCTGCATGAAGTGCTCGACTCCCCGCAGACCGCCGAGCTCCTCCCCGCCGCCGGCCCGGCCGGGACCGCCGTGGACGAGCGTCGGCAGAGGTGAGCCGTGGCCGGTCGACTCCTCGGCGTCGTCGCGGTCGAGGACGAGGATGCGGCCGTGCCAGGGCGCGACCTGCCGGACGAAGTCGGCGGCGAAGTCCCGGTCGTGGGTGACCACGGAGCCGACCAGGGACCCGCGCCCGCGGGCGGCGAGGCGGACCGCCTCGGCGGTGGAGGAATAGGTGATGATCGAGGTCACGGGACCGAAGGCCTCGACGTCGTGGACGGCGTCGGCCCACGGGTCATCGGCCCGCAGCACCGTGGGAGCGACGAACGCCCCGCCGCCGAGCCGCTTTGACAGGGCGTCCGAGGCCTCGCGCCCGCCGGTGACCACGCTCGCTCCGGCCGCGATCAGGGAGTCGACGGCGTCGAGGACGTCGCCGCGCTGGCCGGTGGAGATGACCGGGCCCAAGCGAGTCGACTTCTCCCGCGGGTCGCCCGCGGTCGCCGCCTCGAGCTTCGCGGCCACCGCCTCGGCGACGGCCTCGACGTGCTGCTCGGGAACGAGGGTGCGGCGGATCGCGGTGCACTTCTGGCCGGCCTTGACCGTCATCTCGGTCGCGACGCCGGAGACGAACAGGTCGAACTCCTCGGTGCCCGGCGCGGCATCGGGACCGAGCAGGGAGAAGTTGAGCGAGTCCGCCTCGGCGAAGAAGCGGGTGCCCCGCTGCCTCACGCACTCCTGGCTGCCGATCCGGGCGGCCGTGTCGGCGGAGCCGGTGAAGGCGATCGCGTCCTGCTCGGCCAGGTGGTCGAAGAGCGGGGTGGCATCGCCGCAGACCAGCTGCAGGCAGCCCTCGGGAAGGAGCCCGGAGTCGAGCATGTCGGCGACGACGGCACGGGTCAGATGCGCCGAGGCGGTCGCGGGTTTGACGACAACCGGGACGCCGGCGACGAACATCGGGGCGAACTTCTCGAGCATCCCCCAGACCGGGAAGTTGAAGGCGTTGATCTGCAGCGCCAGGCCCTGCCGGGAGGTGAGGATGTGGCGGCCGACGAAGCTGCCCCCCTTCGACAGGTGCTCGACTCCCCCGTCGAGGTGGACCGTCGAGTTGGGCATCTGCCGGCGCGCGACGCCCGAGTAGGTGAACAGGGTGCCGATGCCGCCCTCGATGTCGACGAAGGCGTCGCGTTTGGTGGTCCCGGTGCTGAACGAGATCTCGTGGTATCTCTTCGCCCGCTCCATCAGGTGGGCGCCGAGCTGCTTGAGGATCACCCCGCGCTGGTGGAAGGTCAGCTCCCGCAGGGCGGGGATCCCGACCGTTCGGGCGTGGTCGACCAGGGCGGAGAAGTCGATGCCCGCCGAGGTGACCCGGTGGAGGAGTTCGCCCGTCGTCGGGTCGTGCACGGCCCGCGCGCCGTCCTGCTCCCCCGGCGTGTGCCAGGTGCCCGCGCAGAAGGAACTGAGGATCTCGGTCATTGTGCTCTCCCACGGTCGACAAGTGACTCGGCGCTGGGCGGGCCCGCCTTCGGCACCGCTGCCGAGTCCTGAAAAATATACTAACCAATCGGTCGGTAAATGTCATCGACGTTCAGTGACACAGCCCACATTGTCATCTATGATCGACACGATTACTGACCGAGCAGTCAGCCTCGCGGAAGCGAAGAGGCAGTCCGCACTCGCGGAGGCAGCGCAGCGTCCGCAGACCACATCCGCATACACCGATTCGGCAGGGAGTCCGCTCATGCCCACAGCCCCCATCCCCTCCTACACCGCCGAGGAGCGCAAGGTCCTGGCCGGCACCCTGGTCGGCACCACGATCGAGTGGTACGACTTCTTCATCTACGCCCAGGCCGCCGGTCTCGTCCTCGCCTCTCAGTACTTCGCCCCGCTCGCCACGGACAGCCCCGGCCTGGGGCAGATCATGGCGTGGGCGTCCTTGGGGATCTCATTCCTGTTCCGGCCCCTGGGCGCGATCATCGCCGGTCACCTCGGCGACAGGATCGGGCGCAAGACCGTGCTGGTGCTGACCCTGATGCTCATGGGCCTGGCGACGTCGCTCATCGGCCTGCTCCCCACCTACGCGCAGATCGGGGTCGCGGCCCCGATCCTGCTGACCCTCCTGCGGATCCTTCAGGGCTTCTCCGCCGGCGGCGAATGGGGCGGCGCGGCCCTCCTGTCCGTCGAGCACGCCCCCGTGGGCAGGCGCGGCCTGTTCGGCGCCTTCCCGCAGATCGGCGTGCCGATCGGCATGATCCTCGCCACCGGCGTGATCTGGATCCTCACCACGATCCTCACCCCGGAGCAGTTCCTCAGCTTCGGTTGGAGGATCCCGTTCCTGTTCTCGATCGTCCTCGTCATCGTCGGGTACTACATCCGCAGGCGCGTCGAGGAGAGTCCGGTGTTCGCCGAGCTCGCCGAGCGCCGGGCCGAGTCCTCGGCCCCGCTGTCGACCCTGTTCAAGACGAACACGCGCGAGGTCATCCTCACCGCGCTCATCTTCATCGGCAACAACGCCGTCGGCTACATGATCATCGCGTTCTTCGCCGCCTACGCCTCCCGCCCGATCGCGGAGGGCGGAGCGGTCGGACTGGAGCGGGCACCCGTGCTCCTGGCGACGACGATGGCGAGCTTCGGCTGGCTGGTGTTCACGATGTGGGGCGGCACGCTCTCGGACAAACTCGGCCGCGTCCGCACGTTCCAGATCGGCTACGGTCTGCTCATCCTCTGGATGGTCCCGACCTTCCTCATGATCGACGCCGCCAACATCTGGATGTACGGGATCGGCATCTTCGTCCTCACCGTCGGCATGGGCCTGAGCTACGGCCCGATGTCGGCCCTCTACGCGGAGATGTTCCCCGCCCAGATCCGGTACTCGGGAGTCTCGATCGGGTATGCGCTCGGTGCGATCCTCGGCGGCGCCTTCGCCCCGACCATCGCCGAGGCGCTGCTGCGCTCCACCGGCACCTCGCTGTCGATCGCGGTCTACATGATCATCGTCTGCGTGATCTCCCTCATCGCCGTCAGCCTGGTCAAGGAGACCAAGGGAGTGCCGCTGGGCGTGGAGAAGCGCCACTGATCGCGTGAGCGGGGTGGGTCGGGGCAGTCGGGCTGGCTGTCCGGCGCCCTGGGCCCTCCCGCCCACCGCGGGACGTTCCGAAAGCGATAGGTGGTCACCCGGCAGAGCGCCTTCGCCCCAGCGGAGCTCCCCGCCACGGCCGCCCACCCTAGCCCAGCCGAGCGCCTTCGCAGCCGCTTCAGTCCCGGGTGCGGACCGGGAACTCCGCGTGGATCTTCTCCAGCAGGGCGAGCACCTGAGCGGACTCGTAGGGGTCGACCGGAACCTCGCCCTCACCGCGGATGGCTGCGGCCATGCGGCGGTAGAAGTCGGGGTAGTCGCCGCGGATCGCGGGCGCCGCCTGCACGCCGGAGCCTTCTGCCTGTTCCGGCGTGTGGATCTCCATCGTCTGCGGATCGTCGAACCATCCGTACTCCTCGGCCGAGGGCTGGACTCCCGCGTGCAGCTGCGCCTCCTGCGGGTCTCTGCCGCGGCTGACGAACGCCGCCCGCTCCCCGGTGACCCGGAAGCGCGCTCCCGGGGCTGGGCTCCTGCGATTCATCCAGACCCGGCTGCGGACCCCGTTCTCGTGCAGGAGAGAGACGAAGGCGTCCTCGTCGGCCCGGGCACCTGTGCTGTAGGCGGCGAGCTCGGCGTAGAGGTCGCTGATCGGGCCGAACAGGTGCACGGCCTGATCGAGCAGATGCGTGCCCAGGTCGAAGAGGGTTCCGCCGCCCTCGGCGGCCGGGGTGCTGTCCTTCCAGCTGCCCGGAGGTCGGGTGCTCCACGATTCGATGCGGGATTCGAAGGTCCGCACCTGACCGAGCGCCCCCTCGTCGAGCAGCGACTTCAGGGTGAGGAAGTCCGTGTCCCAGCGGCGGTTCTGGTAGACGCTCAGCGTCCCCGCCGAAGCTTCCGCGGCCTCCATGATCGCGCGCGCATCCTCGGCTGAGGCGGCGAAGGGCTTGTCGACGACGACGCTGAGGTCGCGTTCGAGGACCGCGATGGCCTGTTCCCGGTGGAGCGCCGGCGGGGTCCCGATGACGACGAGGTCGATGTCACCGTCGTCGTCGATGCGCTCGAGCAGCGCCTCGAACGTCTTGTGGAGGATCGCGGTGGGGTGGCTCGATTCGGCCGCGGCTCGACGCTCGTCGTCGGAGGTCACGATCGCCGCAACCTCATAGTCCGGGCTGTCGGCGAGCAGCGGCGCGTGGAACACCCGGCCGGACGTGCCGAACCCGATGACGGCGGCGCTGATAGGGGCGGGATTCATTGCTCCGTCTGCGGTTGCAGCGGTCATTTCAGCACCTCCGAGAGGAATCAGGACATCGTCCGGCCACTTTACGGCGTGCGCCGCCTCAGCGGAATCCGACGCGCGGCTGCTCAGCCCTCAGTTGACCGCCTCGCGCTCGGCTCCGGCGGGGCTCGGCAGCTTCAGCGCGACGACCGCGACGATTCCGGCGACGAGGACGATGACCGAGCCCGCCATCAGCGCGAACTGGTACCCCTCGAGCAGTGCGGCGGGAGCTGCGTCCGCTCCGGCACCCCGGGCCGCGGTGACGGTGGCGGCGATCCCCGCGAGCAGAGTCAGGCCGATGGCGACCCCGATCTGCTGGGCGGAGTTGAGCAGCGCCGAGGCGATGCCCGCCCGCGCCGATTCCACCCCGTAGATCGCGGCCTGGGTCAGGGCCATGATGCCCATGCCGTACCCGATGGCCAGGAACAGCATCGCCGGGGCGAGATGCCACCAATAGGCGGTGTCGAAGGAGATGCGGGAGAACCAGAAGGTCGCACCGGCCGCGAACACGGCGCTCACCGCAGCGACGAACCGCGGGGAGAACTTGAGGACGAGCTTCGGCCCCGCCCCGGCGCCGATGAAGATCCCGACGGCGAAGGGCAGCCAGGCCAGCCCGGTCTGGAGCGGATCGTAGCCCTCGAGGTTCTGCAGGTGGAGGGTGATGATGAAGAACGTTCCCATCGGCCCGATGGCCAGCAGCAGCATCGCCACATACGCCCCCGACCGGTTGCGGTTGCGGAACAGGCTCAGCGGCACCAGCGGGTTCGCGCTGCGTGACTGCACGAGGACGAAGAGGGCCAACAGCACCGCGGCCACGGCGATGAGGGCCAGCGCAATCGGATCGGCGCCTCCAGCCTCACCGAAGCGGGTGATGGAGTAGACGAGAGCGACCATTCCTCCGGTTCCGAGGACCGCGTCGAGAGTGCCGATCCGCCCGGTGTGGGGCTTCGCGGCGACCAAGGTGCGGGTTCCGAGCAGCGCCAGCAGCCCGATCGGCACGTTGATGAAGAAGACCCATCTCCATCCCAGGGTTCCGGTGAGAACCCCACCGAGGATGAGACCGAGAATGACTCCCAGGCCGCTCATCGCCCCGTACAGGGACAGGGCCCGGTCTCTCATCGTGCGGTCATCGAAGGTGGTGGCGATGAGCGCGAGGGCATTGGGTGAGGCGAGTGCGGCACCCACTCCCTGCAGGGCGCGGGCGGCGATGAGCGTCTCGACGTTCGGTCCGAGTCCGCCGGCGAAGGAGGCGAGCGCGAAGACGAGGAGACCGAGCTGCAGGGTCCGCTTCCTCCCCCAGATGTCGCCGATCCGCCCGCCGAGGAGGAGCAGGGCTCCGAAGGCGAGGATGTAGCCGTTGACGACCCAAGGCAGGTGGACGGGATCGACGGCGAGTTCCGTCTGGATGCTCGGCAGCGCGATGTTGACGATGGAGTCGTCGAGCACGAGCATCAGCTGCGCCGTCGCGATCACGAGCAGGGCGATCGCCTGCCCCCTGGCCGTAGGGGTCTCTCTCATCAGCATCCTTTCGACGTCTGCAGGCGGGCTCGAGGCCCATACCCCGGGGGTGTACCCGCCGCAGGTTCACCATATACCCATTGGGGGTATGTGAATCAAGCCGAAGAGACGAGATCCAAGACACATCGGGCCGAATCGAGCCTGCGCTGGTCACGGCGGCCGCAAGTAGAGTGGAGGCGATGACTGCACTCACCTACGCCGACGTGGAGGCCGCCGCGGAGAGGATCGCGGGCCGGATTCGACCCGTTGCACTCACGCCCCGCTCGCCGGGTCCCGACGTCCGCTTCGCCCTCGAGTTCATGCAGCACACCGGCACGTTCAAGGCCAGGGGCGCACAGAACTTCATCCGCGCCCACCTCGAGGCGGGCACCCTGCCGGCCGCCGGAGTGACGATCGCCTCCGGCGGCAACGCGGGCCTGGCCTGCGCCTGGGCGGCGGGAGCAGAAGGCGTGCCGGCCACCGTCTTCCTGCCGGCCAATGCCCCGGCGGTGAAGGTCGATCGACTGCGCGGCTACGGTGCCGATGTCCGGCTCATCGGCTCGGAGTACGCCGAGGCGGCCGCCGCGTGCGAGGATTTCGTGGCGGCTTCGGGCGCGCTGGCCTCGCATGCCTACGACCATCCGCTCATCGCCGCCGGAGCCGGAACGCTGATGACCGAGATCCTCGCCGAGGTGCCCGACCTCGACACCGTCGTCGTCGCAGTCGGCGGAGGTGGCCTGTTCGCCGGGGTGGCCACGGCCGCGCAGCACCACGGGGTGGCCACGGTCGCCGTCGAGCCCGAGCACTGCCGGGCGCTCAACGCCGCGCTGGAGGCCGGACACGTCGTCGACGTCCCGGTCGACTCGGTCGCCGCGGACTCACTCGGCGCACGCCGGGCGACCGAGCTCGCCCTGCATGCCGCCCGGACCGACCTGGTCACCTCGGTGCTCGTCAGCGACTCGCAGATCATCGACGCCCGGCAGCGGCTGTGGGACGAGCACCGCGTGGCCGTCGAGCACGCCGCGGCCACCGCGCTGGCGGGGATCCTCTCACCGGACGGCTACCGGCCGAGGGACGGGGAGAAGGTCTGCGTCGTCCTCTGCGGGGCGAACACGAGCCTCGGCGATCTCTGAGGCGACGGCCTGGCGGCGGGGCGGGACACCAGGGCAACCGGGTGCCGGGTGACGGTGCACCGGGCCGATCGGAACCTCACTGTCACACATCTCCGTTCGGCTTCGACACATGGGTGAGCGGGTTCTCGCTGCCCAGCGTGAGCGGGACCTCCGCTGCACAGGTGAGCGGGTCCTCCGCCGCCCAGGGTCGAACCGACGAAGGAGAATGACATGCCACGACTCAGCCTTGAGAAGATGAACCCGGAGGGGTATCAGGCCATCCGCCGGATGGACGCCCACACCAGGAGCACCGTCGGCTCCGAGCTGCTCGAACTCATCAAGATCCGTGCCTCGATCCTCAACGGCTGCGGCTACTGCGTCGACAATGCACACGACGGAAGCCGGGTCACAGGGGATCCCCGCGCGGAGACTGCACGCCGTCGCCGCCTGGGAACATGCCGGCGAGCTGTTCGACGAGAGGGAGCGGGCCGTGCTCGCCCTCACGGACGCCGTCACCCGGATCTCCGCCGACTCCTCAGCGATGATGTGTGGGCACGGGCGAAGCAGCACTTCAGCGACGAGGAGCTCGGTGACCTGCTCCTCGCCGTCGGTACCATCAACGTATGGAACCGCATCGCCATCGCCGCCGAGGTGACTCCCCCGATCGATGCGCAGCACCCCGTCGAGTGAGATCGCGGCCGAACGGGCGGCCGACCGCACGATGACCGCCTCGGACGACCGTTCGGATGAGTTCGCGACGAGTGCCTCGGCGACAGAGGCCCCGGCGACAGCGACCTCGGCGACAGAGGCCTGGCAGGCCGAGCGCGGCCGCCTGATCGGCATCGCCTATCGCATGCTCGGCGATTTCGGGGAGGCCGAGGATGTGGTCTCCGAGGTCGCCGTCGAGGCGATCCGGCACGAGCAGAGCGCGGCCGAGCCCATCCGCTCGTGGCCGAAGTGGCTGACCACGGTCTGCGTCCGTCGCTCCATCGACCGCGTCCGCCGCCTGGCCGCCTCGCGGGAGGAGTACCCCGGCCCGTGGAT
>JAPSIC010000076.1 GCA_031179165.1 Brevibacterium sp. | reverse complement strand
GTGCGGCTGGCCGAAGTAGCCCAGGCCCCAGGCGAGCGAGGAGATGACGGCCAGGTAGGTGCCGCCGGCCCAGAAGGAACCGCTGCCGAAGAGGTTGAGCAGACCCGGGTCGATCTCGCGGACATTGGAGATCACCTCGCTCGGCCCACCGGCATTGACGACGGCCACGATGGGCACGGCGATGAGCGCGGCGAACATGAGCAGACCCTGGGCGACATCGGTGAGCGTGGCGCCGAGGAAGCCGCCGAACAGGGTGTAGATCATCGTGATGGCGGCGACGATGAGCATTCCCGCCAGGTAGTTGAGCCCGAAGCTCGACTCGAAGAACTTGCCCGCGGCGACCATCCCCGACGACACGTAGAACGTGAAGAAGACCAGGATGATGACCCCGCAGACGATGCGCAGCATCCGACTGCGATCCTTGAGCCTCTGTTCGAAGAAGCTCGGGATGGTGATCGAATCACCGGCTCGCTCCGTGAAGGCGCGCAGGCGTGGGGCGACGAACTTCCAGTTGACCCAGGCCCCGGCGGTCAGACCGATGGCGATCCATGCCTCGACCAGACCCGAGAGGTAGATCGCTCCGGGCAGGCCCATGAGGAGCCATCCGGACATATCGGAGGCTCCGGCGCTGAGAGCCGCCACGCTGGGGCGAAGACCACGGCCGGCCAACATGTACTCGTCGAGGCTGTTCTTCGTCTTGCGATAGGCGAACCAGCCGATGACCAGCATGCCTGCGAAGTACAGAACGATTGCAATTGTTCGGAAAGTTGTTTCCGTCATTTTGACTCGTTTTCTATAGACAGCATCCGCGAGTTTACAGCACATCTGCGGGCAGCTGTGAAGCGCCTGACAGTGTCCCTGCGCCTTCCGCCGGTGTCTGTGCTGGTCAACCCTCGGGAGGATGAGTCAGATTGCTGAACCGAGCCTGCGTCCGGGCAGAACGTCCGCGGAGGGTGTGCAGCCCGCGGACAGAAAAGAGACTATGGGCGTGTTGGCCCCGGAATATTCGGACAACGTCTGTAGGGTCAATCGGAAATCGGATCTTCCTCAGCGACATTCAGGAGATTGTGAAATGTTCACGACACTTCTCGCTCCGGTTCGCGGAACCGTGGCCTCAAGGTTGAGCGTGCGGCAGAAGGTGCTCGTGTCGAAGCTTCGACACGGCGAATTGGACTGGCAGGAGTATGCGAAGCAGTCCGCTGCGGCCCTGCCGGGACTCGCCAAGCGCGAGCTCGAGCCTGCCGACTCGATTCACGTTTCCTACGCGGTGCGTGACGGCAACCTCGACCGAGTCCGACACGCATTGGCGGATGTCGGAATCGAGTTCGTCGAACTTCCCCGGCGAGGATTGGACGATTCCATCCTGGTGGTCCCTCGAGCGCGAATGCGTGCGACGCTGGGCGCCCTCCATCGTCTGCCGGCCGCACGAGGATGGGAGCTGTCGTTCGAAGACGAGCGACTGGGACGAATCGCCGAGCGCCAGGCTGCGAAGAAGATGGACGAGATTGCCAGAGCTCGCTGCCGCCGTCGGGTGGTCGCCCCGAACGGACGCGAACTGAGTTCGGCATGCGAAGACGTCATCGTCGAGTTCTGGGATCACCTCGGGCCGCGCGAGCACCGCGTCGACGGTTCCACCCATGTCTCGGGAACGCTGCATCGCCGGGTGAAGAATCCGCGGATCCTCGTCGAATACCTCACTCCTGAGATGTGGGAGGATGCCGTCGACAATCGTGATCGGCGCGTCGAATTCGACGCTCCCGACATCTACTCGGTGCGGGGACCGGTCGATGTCGCCTACACCTGGGTGGACGGATCCGACGTCGAGTGGAAGAAGCGGCAGCTGAGCGCTCGCGGCATGACGGATGAGGCTCAGCTCAACGCCACGGCACTCTCGGAATCGCGATTCACCAATCGCAACGAGCTCCTGTACTCCCTGCGCTCACTCGAGTCCCATGCCAGCTGGGTCAACCACATCTACATCGTCACCGATCAGCAGGTTCCCGAGTGGCTGGACACGAACCATCCCAAGGTCACCATCGTCGACCATCGCGACATCTTCCGGAATCCGGACCACCTGCCGGTGTTCAACTCCCACGCGATCGAATCGCAGCTCCACCACATCGATGGCCTGAGTGAGAAGTACCTGTACATGAACGACGATCTCTTCTTCATGCGGCCCACCACACCCGAGCTGTTCTTCACCGGAAACGGCATGTCGAAGTTCTTCCCCTCGACGGCGCCGCTCGATGTCGCCGAACCTTCGGCCCGGGACCTGCCGGTGCTGTCGGCGGCGAAGCACGGTCGAGAGTTCATACTCACGAAGCATGGAAGGACCGTTTCTCACAAGTTCAAGCACACGCCTCATCCACAGCTGCGGTCGGTGCTGAGCGAGTTGGAACGGAACAATCCTGATCTGTTCGAGAATGTCTCCGCGTCGAAGTTCCGCCATCCTGACGACTACTCGATCGCCTCTAGCCTCTACCATTTCCACGCCTATGCAGAGGGCAGGGCTGTTGACGCCGGGATCAGGTACGCCTACATGGACATCGCCCGCCCGGATGCCGCGCTCTATCTCCACCGCTTGGCCCGGCGCGACGATCTCGATGTCCTGTGCCTCAACGACACGGAATTCGGCAACGGCGACCCCGAAGCGCTGACGGCTCAGCTCGTGGAGTTCCTGGAGGACCGTTTCCCGTTTCCCAGCTCCTTCGAAAAGCACTGACACCGCCGTCATGACGCAAAGGAATGCAATGACCCGATTCACGCTGATCTCAGCGATCTACAATGTCGCGGGGTATCTGCCGGACTTCCTCGAATCGCTCGACAAACAGGACTTCGATCACTCGCAGGTCCAGGTGGTTCTCGTCGACGATGGTTCAACCGATGATTCGGGCGAGCTCCTCGCGAGCTGGACGACCGACTACGACGTGACGATCGTGCGCCAGACGAACGCCGGTCAGGGTGCGGCGCGCAATGCCGGTCTCGAAGCCGCGGTCGGCGAATGGATCAGCTTCCCCGACCCTGACGACATTCTCGACCCGCAGTACCTCAGTCGTGTGCACGAATCGCTGGAGGAGAATCCCTCCGTGATGATGGTGGCGGCCCATCTCCTCGACTTCTGGGAGGCCAGAGGCGAGATCAAGGACTCCCACCCTCTCCGATACCGATTCGCCGGCGGAACCCAGATGGTCGACCTCGACCGATTTCCCCGGCACATCCATCTGCACGCCTCGTCGGCGTTCTTTCGACGGATCCAGGTGGAGAAGCACGACGTGAGGTTCGATTCCCGTATCCGGCCTGTATTCGAAGACGCCCATTTCGTTCAGACGTACCTGTTGACCCAAGGTTCGCGGTTGGTCACATTCAACGCGGACGCCCACTACCTCTATCGACGCAGGGAAAGCGGCAACTCCACTCTCCAGACGAGCGGGACCGACCCTGCCCGCTATACCGATGTGCTCGAATTCGGTCTGCTGGACCTCCTTCGACGAGCGGCCGAGGTCGGCCAAGCACCTCGATGGCTGCAGTATGCCGTCCTCTACGACCTGTTCTGGATCCTGAGGAGTGAGGATTCACTGTCACCGAAGACAGGCGCCATGGCGTCGTCGGTCGCTGATCGATTCGAACAGCTGCTGCTGGCGATCCGCGCACTGCTCACCGACGAGGCAGTGAAGTCGTTCGACATCATTCGCGTGTCGCCGGTCCAACGGGAAGCGCTGCTCCACGGGGCTCGGGCCCGGGACTGGCACTGGGATTTCGTCCAGATCTCCGAGTACGACCAAGCCAGGGAGCTGATGAAACTCACCTATCGTTTCGTCGGCAGAGCGCCGCACGAGACTCTGACATTCCGAGGCCTCGAGGTGCAGCCGATGGTCGCCAAGACGCGGTCATTCAAGTACCTGGGCAAGCCACTGCTCCATGAGAGATCGTTGTGGGTGTCATCCCGCGGCACCATCGAAGTGAAGTTCAACGGCGTCGCGGTTCCGCTGAGGTTCAACCCTGCGCCGACCGAGCAGTTCGCGATCCGACCTGCCGCAGTGAGGAAGAAGCTCGCACCCAGCGCCGGCACGAAGAAGAGCCGACGACGTCGGAAGGTGACTGCCGATGACCGGCTGACCACCCTTCTGGCCGATTCCCGAGTGTTTCGGGACCGGTTCGCCGGAGCATGGATCTTCATGGACCGCAGTGCGGGAGCCAATGACAATGCCGAGCACCTGTTCAAGTACACGCGCAAGCAGCACCCGAGCAGAAACGCGTGGTTCGTCGTGCACAAGAACTCATCCGACTGGGCCCGACTCAAGGATGAGGGCGTAGACCGCCTGATACCGCATGGGTCACGCCTGTGGAAGATCGCCTGCCTAAACGCGGTCAAGCTCGTCTCTTCCCATATCGACCTCGACGTCATCCGCCCGTTTGTTCTCAGCAACGGTCGCACTCCACGGTGGGATTACGTGTTCCTGCAGCACGGGGTGACGCAGAACGATCTGTCGGCGTGGCTGAATACGAAGAGTCCTTCATTGATCCTCACCGCCACCGAACCGGAATACCGGTCCATCGCGGGTGACAACAGCAGCTACAAATTCAGCGGCAAAGAGGTCGTTCTGACGGGATTCCCCCGATTCGACCGACTCGCGCAGCTGGACGCCCGGCGAGAGAGCGAGCCGCCCCGGTACATCACGGTGTTTCCCACCTGGCGCAAGAATCTGGGTGCCCAGTTCGCATCCGGGGCAAGCACGGAACTTGACCCGGATGCATTCGTGAATTCCCGGTACGCTCAAGAATGGCTCCGCTTCCTGAGATCGACGCGCCTGCAGAAGCTGGCTGAAGCGCAGAATCTGCAGGTCAGGTTCATGCCGCACCCCAGCCTGGAGCCGGTCATCGACCACCTGGCGCTCCCGAGCCACATCGAAGTGGTGCGCTACCGAGACCGAAATGTCCAAGAGGTGATTGTCGAATCCGCAGCTGCTGTCACCGACTACTCGTCGATCGTGTTCGACGCGGCCTTCATCGATCGACCCGTGCTCTACTTCCAGTTCGATCGCAATCAGGTATTCGGAGGAGACCATATCGTCCGACCCGGATACTTCTCCTACGATGACGACGGTTTCGGCCCGGTGGCTGCCACCACCGATGAGGCGCTGACTGCCCTGGCAGAACTCGTCGCCCGAACGCATCCGGACCTCGACGAGTACGCAGAACGGCGGAAGAGGACCTTCACGCTGTCGCGGAAGGAGAACTGCAAGAGGGCCTATCGGGCGATCCTGGCCACGACGAGGAAGGTCTCACCCACAGCGGGAACCACCCTGCACCCGACGCCCGAGGCACAGCCGACCAGGTACCTCGACCTGACGCCCGACGAATCGCGAGCGGTCGAAACGCGAGCGGTCGAACCGGCACCGGTCCAGGCCACAGTGGGCGAGCCGGCCAGGGGCGGGGTCGTGGCCGCAGCGGGCGAGCCGGCCAGGGGCGGGGCCGCAGGAGAAGCAGAGCTGATGGACGAACTGGCGGCCGGCGCCGAAGCCGAACCGGTGGAGGCCTCGGCGGGACGTGCAGCGCGACCTGCGGCTGAGGAGGACGCGGCTTAGGCCGCACCTCCGGGGGACGACCAGGCGGCGGCGCCCTCAGCCTGGTCTGCGATGTGAACGCGGCACCGGGGTGGTTGAGCGTCCGACGGAGAAGGCGGCGACGGGAGCCAGCCGCCCGTCGAAGAATCGGCGCAGCTCCTGATTCGTCTCCGGGCAGTCCTTGAGCTCCGAATGGACGTCGGCGCGCAGTCCGTGGCGATCGAACAGCAGCCACGTCCGCAGCAGGTTCCGGCCCATGTCGATCTCACGACTGATCGGCTCGGGTTCACCTGCGAGGCCCGTGTCACTCCGGCCGCCGTCGCCTCGACCGTTCTCCCCGAAGCGCCCCGCGGCAGAACCGTCCGAGACCAGGACGACATGATGCGGCGCCGTCGCTCCGGGGTCCCCTGTGATGTCGGATCCGCGGCGCCGGGCGGAACCACCCGCGCCGATGCGCACAGACTCTCGTCGCCGACCCGTCCGCTTCCCCGCCAGGAACTTTCGGCCGACGCTCAGCGGCAGCACCGCGCCGGCGGTGGCCTTCGCGATCCACGGCCGCAGCGTGGGGGTGTTGAGCCGTGCCCCGGGAAGTGCCACGATCGGCGAGAGTCTCAGGCATTCGGCGGTCAGCCCGTCCTGGAGGTAGCGCGGATCCCGCTTGTCGAGTCGACACCAGTCGAGGGACTCGGCGAAGATCTGCGGACGGGAGATCATGTACAGCGACGCCTGCCTGAGCAGAGGCCGCCACAGGGAGTCAGGAACGGTGACCAGCCGCAGCCCGGACTCCGCGAGCGCACCGTTGATCTGCGTGCAGGCCGCGGAGAAGGCGGGATCATCGCGCATCAGGGGCCCACGATCGACCTGCCGGTGATGGAGATCGACGACGCCGAAACGGGGCCATCCGCCGGCAGAGGGGTGGACACCCTGCCCGTCGGCTTCACGCCCCGAGTCCTGTTCGGTCGCAATCCGCAGGCGCAGCTCCAGATGGGGCCCGCGCCCGTGGATCGAGACGAGATCGGAGACGAGGCCCACTCCGGCGGCGGCGATGGAGAAGGACTCGATCCAGCAGCCCAGCGCCAGATGCAGGTCGAGGTGCTCCGGATCGCCGGCCGGCAGGCAGCGGTCAGGAGCGACGGTGACGATGACCGTCGGATGAGCCTCGTCCTCGAGCGCTGCCAGGCGCGGCACCCACGGCTGGGTGTTGTGCGCCGACGGTGAGCGCGCGGCGTGCGCGAACAGTGCCGCAATGACCCGTGGATCGAGGTTCATCGGCGGCCCCTGTCGATCCGGTCGGCCGGGAGATCCGTGTCGACGAAGGCGAGGCTGTGGAGAGGTCGGCCGCCGGAGTTGATGAACACCGCCGCCGAGGCGGGATTGTCCTCCGCGATGAACGTGACCCGCAGCCGGCGGTAGTCGCCGGCCACGAGGGCGGAGTTGAGCTCGCGCACCACCAGCGAGAGAATACCCTGCCCCTGGTGGTCAGGGGCGGTGCCCTGGATGATGAGCACCGCATCGCGCAGACGCCGTCGATGCAGCAGCAGGTCGGCGATCGTCGTCGGTCCCATCCTCCCGCGATGGCGGCGCAGGATGGGCAGCGGATCGGGGATGACGAGGGCGAAGCATCGCGGTGGCGCGTCGTCCGGGTCGTCTCGTCCGGCCACATCGATGATGAGATCGGGATCCATCAGCACCGGCAGCCCCGCCATCTGCGCCTGCAGCTGGGCCGGTGAGATCCGGGTGTAATAGGGCAGCGTCTCGAACGCGGCATTGAGGGTGGGCAGGAGACGACGGGCGAACGCATCGACGCCGAGGCGGGAGACCGGCCGTCTGCGCAGACCGTGGCGCTCCCATTCGGCCGGGCTCGGCGCCGTCGCCCGGGCCGCCGGGATGTCGCCGACCGTCACCTCCCACGTCTGCGCTCGCCCCCAGGGGGAGAACCCGGCGCGGAGGAACTCGTCGGCGACGAACTGCGGATTCCAGGCCGTGTCGAAGAAGCCCGGCTCCCGCGCGCCGTCGGTGAGCAGGCCGCCGGTGACGTTGGGCAGGGGCGAGACGGGTCCGAACACCCGCTCGCAGCCGAGGTCGGCGGCACGGGAGCAGATGAGGTCGATGAGGTCCCGGAGCACCTCGGCGTCAGCGGCCTCGACCGCGCCGAAGAAGAGCGTGGGCCGGACGCCGGTCGTGGCGGAGTCGGATTCCGCGAGCTTCGTCGCCAACGCCGGCGAACGATGACAGATCGTGCGCGCCACGGGCGTGCCCGCCCCGTCGCGGAGCAGCCACAGCTCCACCGCCTCGCCGAACCATCCGGTGCCCGTGTGCCACTGCGCGATGTCGGAGGCGAACAGGGGCACCCAGTGCTCGGTCTCCCCTCGCCGGAGCGCCAGACGCGGTGCCAGATCGATGAACTCGCGCAGATCGGCGCGAGTGCCGACGCGCGCGGCCCTCATCGCCGGCCTCAGCGGTCCTCGGAACCGGGCCGGGGGTCGCCCGGGTTCGGCACCGGTTCCTCCGAACCGAGCCTGGTGAATTCGTCGATCATGCCCAGACGACCGTCCTCGGCCCGGAACTCACCGTTCGTGTACCCCCATTCCTCCGCTCGGAGAATGCGGATGAAGCCGCCTCGGGCGGGGGACCTGTCGCCGCTGCCGACCAGCCATTTCATGATCTCCCGGTGCTCGGGGGTGCGGGCGTAGCGCATCAGGTCATCCTGTGAGGCGAATGCGACCAGCAGACCGATCCGGTCGGGAAACTCGAAGTAGCTGCGATGCCAGAGGTACCCGGGCGCCCTCTTCAGGGCGCGGGCGACCTTCGGCCAGCGGCGGATCTGGCCCAGCATCGCCAGTGGGCTGCGGTACCTGTTCGCTCCGAGGAAGAACACCTCGGCGCGGGCCTGGGGAGGGGCCTGGGAGAAGTCGTTCGAACGCATTGCTCAGCTCCTCTGCAGGTACACGTTCTTGATCTTGGTGTGCGCCTCGCCGAAGGGCCCGGTCGCGTGCGGGTGGATCTCGACCTGGATCTGGGCGGTCGTCGGGTCCTCCTGCATGCTCTGCGCGAAGTCGCGTGAGACCGAGGACAGGTGGTCGAGGACGCCCTGACGGATCGTCTGCTCGAGTTGCCCGCGCTCCGGCTCGCTCAGGTCCGGGGCCTCCTTCCGCAGCTGGATGTGGAGGGTGGGCCGTTCCTCGAGATCGGAGACCTCGCGCAGCTCGATGCGGAAGGACTCGATGAGGTGGGCATCGGGGTTGTTCCGGTACAGGCCGTTCTCGATGTCGAGCGGATAGATGTTGGCCCCCATGTAGGAGATCGTCGAATCGGAGCGGCCGAAGAGGAGAACGAACGGCAGTTTCATCCCGTTGCCGGCGAAGGCCCGCGAGCACTGCCGGGCCAGGTCCGGGTGGGCGCGGGTGAGCTCGACCATCGTCGGGAAGTCGATGAGCGTCGCCTCGTCGCCGATGTTGTAGCGCAGCCGCGGACTCATCACCGCCGCGGAATTGATGGTCACGACGAGTTCACCGTCGCCGGTGGTCTCCAGGTAGGTCTCCAAGGGGTTGTACTGGAAGACCATGGGGACGCGGGACTCGTCGGCGCCGAGGACCCGGGCGCGGAAGTCGAGGTCGTGGGCCAGGGCCCGGCGGATGACGACGGACAGGTCGGACTCCCCGGCCATTCCGATCGTCAGGTCAGATGCCCCGTAGCCGGAGTAGACCCGGCCGAAGCGCTTCTCCAGGTAGTCGCGCAGCCCCTCTGTCATCGCCTCCCCGCCGACGAATCCGTTGATGCGGTAGTCGTCCCAGGCGCCGGGCTCGGCATCCATCCGATCGGCGAGGTGTTTGAGGAACGGGGGATAGGCGCTGATGAGGTAGGTGTGTCCGGGACCGAAATGGCGCATGGTGTCGATGATCTTGTCGAGATCGGGACCGGTGTTCTTGACCATCGCTACCTTCGCCATCGCCAGTCCGGTGTTCGTACCGGTCGCCCATGCACCCATCGAGAAGGCGTTGATGCAGAACAGATCATCGTCGCCGAAGAGCATCGTGACGTAGCCGGCGACGTTCTTGTGCACCGTGGCGAGCTCCTTCTTCGACCGCAGCCAGTTGAAGGGAGTCCCCGAGGAGCCCGAGGACTCGTCGACGACGGTGCCGATGCGCTCGATCCGCCCACCCCAGCACCGGTGCTCCTCGCTGTAGCGGCGGACGAAGTTGTCCTTCGAGGTCGGGGTGTAGGACTCGAGGTCCCACCAGCGGAAGGTGAACCCTGTCCGCGCCAGGTAGTCCTGATATGCGGGGACGTCGAGGGACGCCTGCTGGCAGATCATCCACGCATTGAGCTTCGCGAACGGCTCCAGCCCCGGATGGTAGTGCTTGGCCGTGAACCGCCAGATCGCCGGGTGCATCCGGTAGGCGCCGTAGGCGGCCGTCAGCCCGAGGTTCGCGACCCGGAGCACGGTCTGCCGGGCGAGATTGACCGGACCACGGGGGATCGGCAGGCGCCGGAGCTCACGACGGGGAGCCGTCTGGGTCTCTTCCATAACGTGACAGTAACCCAGATCACCGTCCGGGAACACCCTCGGCCGCGGCCGACGGGGCCGTCAGTTGAACACGACGGTGCGATGACCGTCCATGAGGATCCGACCCTCGGCGTGCCAGCGCACGGCGCGGGCGAGGACCGCCGCCTCGACATCCTGACCGCGTTGGATGAAGTCGGCGATGTCGCGATTGTGATCGACGCGGGCGACATCCTGTTCGATGATCGGGCCCTCGTCGAGGTCGGAAGTGACGTAGTGGGCGGTCGCACCGATGATCTTGACCCCGCGCGCATGGGCCTGGTGGTAGGGCTTGGCGCCCTTGAAGCTCGGGAGGAAGGAATGGTGGATGTTGATGACTCGACCCTCGAGACGGGCGCAGAGCTCGGGGGAGAGGATCTGCATGTACCGGGCGAGAACGATGAGCTCGACGTCGAGATCCTCGACGAGCCGGCTCAGGGCGGACTCGGCCGCGGCCTTGGTTGTGGCAGTGATGGGGATGTGGTGGAAGTCGTGACCATGGAACTGCGCCAGGGACCGCAGTGAATCGTGGTTGCCGGCGACACCGACGATGTCGATCGGCAGCTGACCGGCGCTGTGCTGGAACAGCAGCGTGTTGAGACAGTGCGCGGCCGTGGACACGAGCACGAGGGTGCGGGTCCTCTTCTCCACCGGCTGCAGGCTCAGGCTCATCCGGTACCGACGGGCCACCTCGGCGAGGGCGGCCTCGAGGTCGGCGGGCTCCGCGACGGGCTCGAGGTCGGCGGCCTCCGCGGCGGGCATGAGGAACTGCAGGCGGAGGAAGAACTGCTGCGAATCGGGGGAGGAGAACTGCTGGGACTCGGTGATGTTGCCGCCGAGACCGGCGAGAACACCGGTCACGGCATGGACGATTCCGGTCGTGTCGGGGCAGCTGATTCGCAGGATCCATTCTCGGCTCATGGACCAGAAGTCTAACTGTGGGCCCCGACCACCGGGCGGCTGGGCCGAACCATGCGGAGTTCGCGGACTCCCAACCGTGCGGATTCCGTGGGATTCGGCGACTGGGCGCGGAAGTTCGCTGTTAGCATGGTCGAGGGTCGCTCGCGGATGCCGAGATCGCTGCGCCCTGCCCCCACCTTGGACGCCACAGGAGTGTATAAATGACCGAATCCTCTATGCAGGCCTCGCTTGCAGACCTCGATCCGCAGATCGCCGAAGTCCTCGACCACGAGCTGGACCGACAGCGGTCGACGCTGGAGATGATCGCCTCGGAGAACTTCGTGCCGCGCGCCGTGCTCGAGGCACAGGGGTCGGTGCTGACCAACAAGTACGCGGAGGGGTATCCCGGCAAGCGCTACTACGGGGGCTGCGAGTACGTCGACGTCGCCGAGAACCTCGCCATCGAGCGGGCCAAGAGCCTGTTCGGGGCGGAATACGCGAACGTCCAGCCCCATTCCGGCGCCTCCGCGAACGCCGCCGTCATGCATGCGCTCGCCCGCCACGGCGACAAGATGCTCGGGCTGTCCCTGGCCCACGGCGGCCACCTCACGCACGGGATGAAGATCAACTTCTCCGGCCGCCTCTACGACGTCGCCTCCTACGAGGTCGATCCCGACACCTACCGCATTGACATGGACAAGGTGCGGGAGCGAGCCCTCGAACATCGTCCGCAGGTCATCGTCGCCGGCTGGTCGGCCTACCCGCGCCAGCTCGACTTCCAGGCCTTCCGGGAGATCGCCGACGAAGTCGACGCGAAGCTGTGGGTCGACATGGCGCATTTCGCCGGACTCGTCGCCGCCGGCCTGCACCCGAACCCCGTTCCGTTCGCCGATGTCGTGTCCTCGACCGTGCACAAGACCATCGGCGGGCCCCGATCCGGGTTCATCCTCGGCAAGGAGGAGTTCGCGAAGAAGCTCAACTCGGCCGTCTTCCCCGGTCAGCAGGGCGGTCCGCTCATGCATGTGGTGGCGGCGAAGGCGGTGGCGTTCAAGCTCGCGGCCTCCGCGGAGTTCAAGGACCGGCAGGAGCGCACCCTGCGCGGTGCCCAGATCCTGGCCGAGCGTCTGATGGCCAAGGACGTCGCCGACGCCGGAGCCACCGTGCTCACGGGCGGCACCGACGTCCACCTCGTCCTCGTCGACCTGCGCAACTCCGTCCTCGACGGGCAGCAGGCCGAAGATCTCCTCCACGAGGTCGGGATCACGGTCAACCGCAACGCGGTGCCGTTCGACCCCCGGCCCCCGATGGTCACCTCCGGCCTGCGGATCGGCACTCCGGCCCTGGCCACCCGCGGATTCGGCGACGCCGAGTTCACCGAGGTCGCCGACGTCATCGCCGAGTCCCTCAAGCCGGGAGCCGATGTCGAGGCCCTGGCCGCCCGGGTGGGCAGGCTCAGCGACTCCTTCCCGCTCTACGAAGGATTGGAGCAGTACTGATGAGCGCACAGATTCTCGACGGCAAGGCCTGCGCCAACCAGATCAAGGACGAGCTGCGCACCGCCGTCTCCGCCCTGGCCGAACGCGGCATCGTTCCCGGTCTGGGCACGGTCCTCGTGGGCGAGGATCCGGGGTCGAAGTGGTACGTGGGTGGCAAGCACCGCGACTGCGCCGAGGTCGGCATCCAGTCGATCCGACGCGACCTGCCGGAGACGGTGAGCGAGGACGAGCTGCTCGCCGTCCTCGACGAGCTCAACGCCAACGACGAGTGCACCGGCTACATCGTGCAGCTGCCGCTGCCGAAGCACATCGACACCGACAAGGTCCTCGAACGCATCGACCCGGCCAAGGACGCCGACGGTCTGCATCCGACCAACCTCGGCCGGCTGCTGCTCAACGTCAACCGGGAGATCACCACGCCTCTGCCCTGCACCCCGCGCGGCGTCATCGAGCTGATCACGCGCAACGGGATCGAGCTGGCCGGCAAGCACGTCGTGGTCATCGGCCGCGGAGTCACCGTGGGCCGGTCCATCGGTGCGCTGCTGACCCGTCGCGAACACAATGCGACGGTGACGCTGACCCACACCGGCACGACCAACCTGCCCGAGCTGCTCGCCTCCGCCGACATCATCGTCGCCGCGGCCGGGTCCGCACGGATCGTGACGAAGGATGCGGTCAAGCCCGGTGCGGTCGTCCTCGATGTGGGTGTCTCCCGCGAGGTCGATGAGGAGACCGGCAAGTCGAAGATCGTCGGTGACGTCGATCCCGCCGTCGCCGAGGTGGCCGGATGGATCTCGCCCAACCCCGGCGGGGTGGGTCCGATGACGCGGGCGCTGCTGCTCAAGAACGTCGTCGACTCCGCCGAACGCGCCGCAGCCCGCTGACCGATCGGCTGGGCGCCCGCCGCTGACGGCGGCGGGCGGATGAGAAGGGCGGCTGCGTTCCCACACCGGGAGCGCAGCCGCCCTTCTCGTCCGTCACCGGGCTCTCAGAGGTCACGAGGTGTCATGCCCGGGGCCGACCGTCACTCGTCGTGGAGCTTGAGTTCGAACAGGACCCGCGCGTTGCCGGGACCTGCGTAGTCCTCGATGAGCTCACCATGGAAGCCGAGTGAGGAATGGAAGGAGATCGTGCCCGAGTGGTCGGGCAGGGTCGTCGCCTGGACGCATTCGACGCCGAGCCTCTTGGCATGCTCGATGAAGGCTCCGTAGAGCCGGCGTCCGATGCCCTTGTGCCGGAAGTCAGAACGTGCGGCCACGAGGTGGATGTAGGCGGGACCGTCGTAGGGGATGGCGCCCAGCAGGTAGCCGACGATCTCCGACCGATAGCGAGCGACGAGCCCCGAGGACATGAACTGACGGAACCAGTAGGAGTCGTGCGCGGCGCTGAGATCCCGTTCGCCCCAGAAATTCTTCTGCGCACCGAGCAGGTACTCCCGCATCTCCTGCGCGTCCACTTCGTCGAGCGGACTGATCGTCAGCTGCTCGGGGTCGAAGGTCTCGTTCTCAGCCATTGCGCCTCCTGGAATATCTATTGTCCCCTTAACTGTATAACGCCTGGTCACTGTTGAGTAGTACGCGCATGTCATGATTGGACTCATGATTCGCATCGCTACAGTCAACGTCAACGGGATCCGCGCAGCATGGAGAAAGGGCATGCCCACCTGGATCGACAATTCCGATCCCGACTTCATCACCCTGCAGGAAGTCAGGGCCGCCGACGACATCGCCATCAAGCTGCTCGAGGACACCGGATACACGACGATCAGCCACGACGCCGAGGCGAAGGGGCGGGCCGGAGTCGCCGTCATGGCCCGCACCGAGCCGGTCGAGGTCCGAGCGGGACTCGGTGAGGACGGCTACTTCGACCGGGCCGGCCGCTGGTTGGAGACGGACTACCGCCTCGGCGATGGTTCGCTGCTGACGCTGGTGTCGGCCTATGTCCACTCCGGCGAGGCCGACACTCCCAAACAGGAGGACAAGTACCGCTTCCTCGATCTGATGACGGTGCGGATGCCGCAGCTCGCCGCCCACGCCGATCATGCGCTGGTCACCGGTGACCTCAATGTGTGCCACACGGAACGGGATCTCAAGAACTGGAAGGCGAACCGGAAGAAGGCCGGGTTCCTGCCCGAGGAGCGGGCCTACTTCGACGGCTTCTTCTCGGACCTCGGCTGGGTCGACGTCCACCGCCGACTCAGCGGCGATGTCGACGGCCCCTACACGTGGTGGTCGATGCGGGGTCAGGCGTTCGACAACGACACCGGATGGCGCATCGACTATCAGATGGCGACCGCGGGACTGGCCCAGACCGCGGTGAGGGCGACGGTCGACAAGGCTCCGAGCTGGGACACCCGCTGGTCCGATCACGCGCCTCTGGTCATCGACTACGAACTCCCGGCGCCGCAGTAGGCGTCATGGTCGGCCGGCGGCGGAGTCAGGCCTGGGAGCCGAGTTCGACGAGGAGGACGCCGACGATGATCAGACCGATCCCGGCCATCGTCGTCCGGGTCAGCCGCTCGCTGAACAGGACCCGGCCGGCCAGTGCGGTGAGCGCGACTCCCGTCGCCGCCCAGATCCCATAGGCGACGCCGAGCGGGAACCCGGTGCGCAGGGTGAGGCTGAGGAGTCCGAAGGAGACGATGTAGCCGGACACGACGGCCGCGTACCACCATTTCGAACCGCCCAGCGCCGCCACGCGCAGGCAGATCGTCGCGGCGACTTCGAGCAGGATCGCGGCCAGGAGCAGCCCCCAGGCGAGCATCATGACCGGCGTCCTCGTCGCGGCCGTCCGTGATCGCCGCCGGCTTCGACTAGAACCACCCCGCCCATGATGCAGGCGATGCCGGCGATCATCACCCAGGTCAGGGGTTCGCCGAAGAAGACCAGCGACAGGATCGCCGTCAGCGCCACACCCGTGGCGCCCCAGATCCCGTAGGCGATGCCCAAGGGCATGCCGCAGCGCAGGGTGAGGCTGAGGAGGACGAAGGCCGCGGCATAGCCGAAGCCCATGAGGAGATAGAGGGCAGGGGAGTCGAGGGCACCTTTCATCGACAAGGTCCCTGTCACCTCGGCGAGGATCGCGCCACTGAGGAACAGCCATTTGCGCACTCATCCATTGTCGCCCATCGCCGCCCCCGGGAGAAGGGCACCGCCCACGTCGCCGGTGCACGCCCCTCCCAGCTCAAGTGGCATCATAGGGGCATGACGATTTCTCATCAGCCACGCACTGTCTCCGGTATCCAAGCCACCTCCGATTCCCTGCACCTGGGCAACTACATCGGAGCCCTGCAGCAGTTCGTGGTCCACCAGGAGTCGCATGACGCCTTCTACTTCATCGCGAACATGCACGCGATCACCGTCGAACAGGATCCCGACGAGCTGCGTGAGCGCACTCTGCGCACCGCCGCCCAGTTCCTCGCCGCCGGCCTCGATCCCGAGAAGTCGACGATCTTCGTCCAATCGCAGGTGCCGGCCCATCCGCGGCTGTCATGGGTGCTCGAGTGCACCACCTCGATGGGCGAGGCCACCCGGATGACCCAGTTCAAGGACAAGGCGGCCAAGCAGGAGCACGTCTCGCTCGGTCTGCTCACCTACCCGGCGCTGATGGCCGCCGACATCCTCCTCTACAACCCGCAGATGGTCCC
>JAPSIC010000075.1 GCA_031179165.1 Brevibacterium sp. | reverse complement strand
AGGAGCCCGGTGGCGATCACCTCGTCGCCGCGCAGCACCTTCTCGCCCTCGATGACGATCTCGTCCTCTTCGGCCAGGGCCTCGAAGATCTCCGCGCCGGCGTCGTCGATGAGCGGGATGCCCGCCTCGACGATGATCCCGGGCCCGAGATTGGGGTAGCGTCCGGAGATCGACTTGTCGGCGTTGATGACGGCGGCGGGGCGGCAGGCGACGAGCGCCTCGGCCGAGACTCGGTCGATGTCGGAGTGCTTGATGATGGCGATGTCGCCGGCGCCCAGGCGTTTCGTGAGGTCCTTCGTCCGCCGGTCGAGCCGGGCCGGAGCCGGGCCCGTGCGGTGCACAACCGTGGGAGTCTCCCGAGTTCTACGCGATTTCATGGTGCGGCCATTCTCTCATGCACGGGTCTCGGCTCCCGCCTTGACCTGCCGTGCGGAGTCGAGGAGTTCGGCGGCGTGGGCCTTCGCCGAGGCGGATTCCTCCATCCCGGCCAGCATCCGTGAGAGCTCGATGACGCGTTCGTTCTCGTCGAGTTCGCGGACCCCCGAGGACACCGTCTCGGCGTCGTCGTCCTTGACGATCGTCACGTGGGTGTCCGCCCAGGCCGCGACCTGGGGCAGGTGGGTGACGACGATGACCTGGGCGTGTTCGGCCAGCTTCGCCAGCCGGCGCCCGATCTCCACGGCGGCCTTCCCGCCGACGCCGGAGTCGACCTCGTCGAAGACGTAGGTGGGGATCCTCTCCCCGGCGGCGCGCACGACCTCGATGGCCAGCATCACGCGGGAGAGCTCACCACCGCTGGCGATCCTGCCGATGTCATCGCCGGTCGAGGAGTCGTGGGGGGCGAAGAGGAGGCGCACCTCGTCGCAGCCGTGGGCGGCCGGTTCGCGGGCGCTCAGTTCGAACCGGACCTCGGCCTTGGGCATCGACAGGGCGGCCAGTTCGGCGCTGACGGCGGCGGAGAACCGTTCGGCGGTGCGGGTCCTGATCTCGGTCAGCGCGTCCGCCTTGGCCCGCATCGCCTCCTCGGCGGCGGTGAGCTCGGCGTCGAGCTGGTCGAGGTCGCGGTCCTCGGCCTCGAGCTCGGCCAGTTCCTTCGCGGCCCGGGCCTCGAACTCGAGCACCTCGGCGACGTTGCCGCCGTAGGGGGCCAGGGTGCCGAGTTCGGCGCGTCTGGCCTCGGTCTCCTCGAGGGAGGTCTCTCCGAGTTCGTCGAAGCCGGCGAGGTAGGAGCTGAGTTCTGCCGCGGCGTCGCTGAGCCGCAGCACCGCGTCGCCGAGTGCCTCCCTGATCCGGGTCAGCTGGGCGTCGGCGGCTTCGACGTCGGTCAGCGTGCTGATCGCCTGGTGGATCCCGTCGACCGCGGCCGGGGCGTCGTCGAGCTCGGAGCCGAGGATGAGGTCGTGGGCGAGTCCGACGGCGCGGGTGATCTCGGCGGCGGCGCCGAGCTTGGCCGCCAGCGCCTGCAGCTCCTCGTCCTCGCCGGGGACCGGGCGGACGGCGTCGATGGTCTCGAGGCAGCCGCGCAGCCACAGGATCCGCTCCCTGCGGGCCGCGGTGGTGTCCTTGATCCGCGCCACCCGCTCGACGGTCTCGCGCCAGTGCTCGTAGGCGGCGTGGTAGTCGGCGGCGACCTGGGCCAGTTCCGGTCCCCCGGCGCCGTCGAGCAGCTGCCGCTGCTGGGCGGGGCTGCGCAGCCCCAGCTGCTCGGACTGGCCGTGCAGAGTGATGAGGTCCTCGGAGATCTCGGACAGGACGGAGATCGGGACGGTGCGCCCGCCCGCGGTGGCCCGGGCCCGGCCTTTGACGGCGACGGTGCGGGAGATGATCGCCTCATCCTCGACGCTGCCGCCGGCCTCCTCGATGCGGGTGCGCACGGTGTCGGAGATCCCTGAGAAGATGCCTTCGACCTCGGCCTTCTCCGCTCCCCTGCGCACGACCCCGGAGCCGACCTTGCGTCCCATCAGCAGGGTCAGCGCGGACACGAACATGGTCTTGCCGGCCCCGGTCTCACCGGTGACGACGGTCAGTCCCGGGGACAGTTCGACCTCGGCCTCGGCGATGACGCCGAGGTGGGAGATCCTCAGTTCGGAGATCAACGGTTCCTCCTCAGCATCTACGCCTCCTCGACGGGTCCCCGCCAGCCGGAGACGGGCAGTCGGAACTTCGCCACCAGCCGGTCGGTGAAGGGTCCGGTGTGGAGTCGGGCGAGCTTGATCGGCGACTCGGAGCGTTTGGCCTCGATCCGCGCTCCCGCCGGCAGTTCGAGCGCACGCCGGCCGTCGCACCACATCACCGCTGAGAAGTCGGGGTTCGAGGAGCTGATCTCGACGCCGAGGCGGGAGTTGGGGTTGACGACGAGGGGCTCGGTGAACAGCGCGTGGGCGGAGATCGGCACGAGCAGCAGCGCCTCGACCTCGGGCCAGACGATGGGTCCGCCGGCGGAGAAGGAGTAGGCGGTCGACCCGGTCGGGGTGGCGAGGATGACGCCGTCGCAGCCGAACGCGGACACGGGCCGGGAGTCGACGCCGAGGACGACGTCGATCATCCGCGATTTCGAGGTCTTCTCCACGGTCGCCTCGTTGAGCGCCCAGGCGTTGTAGATGTTCTCCCCCTCATGCCACACGGACACGTCGAGCGCGAGCCTCTCCTCCACCAGGTAGTCGCGCTTCGATGCCCGGTGGACCGCCTCGGCGAGGTCCTCCCGTTCGCTCTCGGCGAGGAATCCGACGTGGCCCAGGTTGACACCCATCAGGGGCACACCGGAGCCGTGGAAGCGTTCGGCCGCGCGCAGGATGGTGCCGTCGCCGCCGAGGACGATGACGAGTTCGCACTGCGACTTCCAGGTGGCGAGCTGGTTGGGGCTGATGACCTCACAGCGGCTGAGCAGGTCCTGGTGGACGTCGGGGTAGGAGCTGCGGCTGGCGATGTCGAGGATCTCCTCGTCGAGCACGACGGGGGTGACGCCGTCGTCGAGGAGGGCCTTCCACACGCGCACCGCCGCGGCCGCCGAATCCTCGCGATGGGGGTGCAGGAGCACCATGATGTTTCGCCTCACGACTCTCCTCTCATGATCGCGTCGACCTGGTCGGGCACGTCCGCCTCATTGAGCCTATCGGAAGCGGAGGGGGTTCTCCCTGGTCGAACACACAGGAAGTACTCTCGGTTTCCGCTCGGGCCGGGCAGCACGGAGGGGGCGATGTCGGTGACCCGGGCGTCGTGGTCGGCGAGCGCCTCGATCACGGAGAGCACCGCGCGGCGGCGAGAGGCCGCGCTCGTCACGACTCCGTGCTTGTCGAGGGAGCTGCGGGCGAGTTCGAACTGGGGTTTGACCATGAGCAGCAGCTGGCCCTCATCCCGGGTGATGTGGAGGAGGGGTGCGAGCAGCAGCCGCAGGGAGATGAAGGAGACGTCGGCGACGACGAGGTCGACGTCAGGGACGTCGGAGTCGGCGAGGTCGCGCAGGTTGAGGCCCTCGCGGACGTGGACCCGGGGGTCGGTGCGCAGGGTGACGTCGAGTTGGTCGTGGCCGACGTCGACCGCCCACACCTCGGCGGCGTCCCGGCTGAGCAGGACCTGGGTGAAGCCGCCGGTGGAGGCGCCGGCGTCGAGCGCGGTCCGGCCGGTCAGCGAGCCGATGTCGAAGGCGTCGAGGGCGCCGAGGAGTTTGTGGGCGCTGCGGGCGACCCAGGGGTCGGGTTCGTGGACGGTGATCTCATCCGTCTCCCCCACCTCGGTCGAGGGTTTGGCGGCGATCGTGTGGTTGACGCTGACCCTGCCGGCCGCGATCTCGCGGGCCGCGCGCGACCGGGACCGGATCAGTCCGCGCTCGACCAGTGCCCGGTCGAGCCGGGTCACAACGAGCCCACCTGCGCATCGAGGTCGTCGAGGAGTGCCGAGATCCGCTCATGCCGGTCCCGGGTGGGGACGCCGGTGAGGGCGTCGAGCTCGCGGCGCCATTTCTCGCCCGGGACGTCGCCGCCGAGGGCGGCAGGGCTCGGCTCAGTCATGGATCCTCCGCGGCAGGTTCCCGGGACGCACCGGCTCTCCCCGGTCGATTGCCCCCCATGCCAACCGGAGTGCCGCCCGGACGCCGTCGGCGCTGGTCCGTGCCGTGTCGTCGAGGATCAGCTCCCCGTCGACGAGGCGGCAGGAGCCGGTGCCGACAGCGTCGGTGGCGGGTGGTGTGGCGTCAATCGGCGCGTTGGTCATGGCGGGTGAGGGTTCTGTGTCAACCAGGGTGCCCGATGCTGCGATCAGCCGGGCGAGGCCGCGCAGGCTCGGCAGCACGTAGCTCGGGCGCAGGCCGGCCGGCGCCTGCAGGGCGTCGTGGATGTCGTGGACGCCGGTGAGCACGAGTGCGGTCTCGTATCCAGCAGCGTTGCCGCCCTCGATGTCGGTGTCGAGGCGGTCGCCGACCATCAGGGGACGCGTGGCCCCGAGGCGGCTGGCGGCGTGTTCGAGCATGTGGGGCGAGGGCTTGCCGACGATCGTCGGTCGCTCACCGGTGAGCCGGGAGATCATCTCGACGAACGCGCCGTTGCCGGGGACCTGCCCGGTGGGGCCGGGCATCGAGTAGTCGGGGTTGCTCGCCCACCAGTCGAGACCGGAGCGGACGGCGTCGCAGGCGCCCACGATCGTCGCGTAGTCGATCTCGGGGTCGAGGCCCTGCGCGATGGCGACGGGTCCGTCGTCGAGGCGGCGCGTGGTCCGCAGTCCTTCGGACTCGAGTGCTGTGGCCAGGCCGGCGGCGCCGATGAGGTAGATCAGCGCCCGGGTGCCGTACTTCTCGGCCAGTCGCGCGGCGAGGACCATCGCCGAGGTGGTCACCTCGGCGATGGTCGTGCTGATGCCCAGCGAGGAGATGCGCTCGGCCACGGTCTCGGGGGTGCGCGCCGCGTTGTTCGTCACGAAGCTGAGCGGGATCGAGCGTTCGCGCAGGAACCCGATGCCCTCGACGGCTCCGGGCACCGGTTCGGTGCCGCGGTAGACGACACCGTCGAGGTCGAACAGGACGCAGTCGATCGGTGCTCCCGGCTGTCCGGGAGCACCTTGATCAGTGCTCGGACTCACCGATCGTCGTCCCGGGTGCTCGAGTCGTCCGTGTCCTCGGTCGCCGCTACGGGCTCGTCGGACTCGGCGTCGTCCTCAGTCGCCGCAACGAGCTCATCGGACGCGGCGTCATCCTCAGTCGCCGCAACGGGCTCGGACGCGGACTCTGTGGATCCGGCGGAGTCGTCGCCGTCGTCTTCGCCGAGGAGCTCAGCGAGTTCGGCTTCGATCTCGGCCTCGGACACCTTGATCTTCTTCAGCTCCTTGTCCGAGACATGCGTCTTCGACTTGGCCGGGGCTGCTTCGACCGAGGCGCTGGAGTCACCGGCGTCAGGGGTGTCCTCAGCGCCCAGGGCATCCTCGGCGTCACGGAGTTCCTCAGCCTCGGCGCCAGCATCGAGATCGAAGTCGCCGGCAGACGACTCGGTCTCCTCGGCGCCGGTCTCCTCGGCCTGGGAATCCTCGTCGTCGGAATCGTCGTCGGCGAGGTTCTCGTCGCCTGACTCATCCGCGAAGTCGTCGCTCTCGAAGTCGTCGTCCGCGGAGTCGTCGCCCGCGAAGCGTTCGTCCACGTGGCTTTCAGTCCCGCGCACATCGTTCTCGAGGGCCTCGTTCCGGATCACACGGTTCCCGGAACCACTGTGACCGAAGGCATCGTCAGCTCGATCGTCTCCGTCGAGATCCTCGCCTTCGAATTCGCCGCTCTCGAGCTCGTCACCCTTGAACTGGTCACGCTCGAGGTCGTCGTTGTCGAGCTCCTCGTCCGGCAGCTCTTCGATGGTCTCGATCTCGACGCCGAGGTTGGGGTCCGGTTCCTCGTCACCGAAGAGAGTGCCGGTGGCCTTCGCCGTACGGCGTGAGAGCTCTTCGTACTTGTCGGCCAGTTCGGCCTCACCGTGCAGTCGGAGAATCTCCGCGTAGGCGGCGAGCAGACGGACCAGGGCGCCGCTGGGACGCTGGGTGAAGTCCTCGGCCTCGATCAGTGCGCGTGCACCCTTGAGGTCTCCGAGGTCCGACTTGGCGCCGGCCGCGACGATGACGAGCTCGGTCCGAGTCTCGTTGTCGAGCTCAAGCTCCTTGGACTGCCCGAGGAGTTCGATCGCCTTCTCCGGTTTGCCGCGCCCACGCTCGGCGTCGGCGATGAGGGCGATGTTCTCGTTCGATCCCGAGATGCGACGGTGGGTGCGCAGCTCGCGCACCGCCTCGTCGTACTGCTCGACGTGGTAGGCCGCGATGCCGAGGGCCTCACGGACCAAACCGACGCGACCGGCACGTGCCATCGCCGCCTTGGCATGTTGGTGGGCACGCTCGGGGTCGACGTCGAGGAATCCGCCGGCGGCGACGAGATGTTTCGCCACCATGTCCGCGTTCTCCTTGTCGAGAGAGCGCAGCTGACCTCGGATCTCCTTGTCGAGTTCGTAGCCGGTGACCTCAGCGGGGATCTCCGGCTCCTGGATCCGTGGCCGGCGCGAGCGCTGCTCACGTGCGTAGTCGCCCGAGTCGGTCGGACGGGATGCCCGACGGTCGTTGTTGTTGCGCCCGCCCTGGTCCCGGCCGGACTGCCGGTCATCACGGCGGTCCCTGCCGAAGCCTCCACGACGGTCACCGTCATCTCGGCGCTTGCCCTGATGACCGCCGCGACGGTCACCATCGCCGCGCCGGTTGCCCTGGTATCCCCCGCGGTTGTCGTCCCGACGATCTCCGCCGAAACCACCACGGGGATCGCCGTCCTCACGACGGTTGCCCTGGTAGCCACCGCGACGGTCGCCGTCATTGCGACGATCGCCCTGATAGCCGCCTCGACGGTCGTCGCGGCGATCGTTGCCGAAGTCGCGTCGCTTGCGGTTGCCTTGGTAGCCGCCCCGGTTGCCATCCCGGCGATCTCCGCCGAAACCACCACGGCGCTCCCCGTCCTCACGACGGTTGCCCTGATAGCCACCCCGGTTGTCATCCCGGCGATCTCCGCCGAAACCACCACGGCGCTCCCCGTCCTCACGACGGTTGCCCTGATAGCCACCCCGGCGGTCGTTGCCGAAGTCGCGACGTTCGCCATCGGTGCGGTTGCCCTGATAGCCCCCGCGGTTGCCCTGGTAGCCCCCGCGGTTGTCGTCCCGGCGATCTCCGCCGAAACCACCACGGCGTTCCCCGTCTTCACGGCGGTTGCCCTGATAACCGCCACGGTTGCCCTGATAGCCACCCCGGTTATCGTCCCGGCGATCTCCGCCGAAACCACCGCGACGCTCGCCGTCCTCACGACGATTGCCCTGATAGCCGTCACGACGGTCGTCGCTGCGACGTTCACCCTGGTAGCCGCCTCCGCGGTCGTCGCGCCGGTCGCCTCCGAAGCCACGCCGTTCACCGTCATTGCGACGGTTGCCTTGGTAACCACCCCGGTTGTCGTCCCGGCGATCTCCGCCGAAGCCGCCGCGGCGCTCGCCGTCTTCACGGCGGTTGCCCTGGTAGCCGCCACGTCGGTCGCCTCCGAAGTCGCGCCGGTCACCGTCGTTGCGACGGTCGGAGTTGAAGCCGCGGCGTTCGCCGTCCTCACGGCGGTTGCCCTGGTAGCCGCCTCGGCGATCACCCTGGGGCCCGCCTCGGCGGTCTCCCTGATATCCGCCGCGGCGGTCGTTGCCCGACCCGCCCCGACGATCGTCCCGACGATCCGAGTGGCCGCGCTCGTCCCGGGAGGACTGAGAATTCTGACGATTCTGATTGTTTCCGCGGTCTGGGCGGTGTCCGCCTTCAGATCGGCGGTTGTGCTGACGGTCTCGCGAATCCCCTTGGGCCACGATTCTCCCTATAAAGTCTTTTGATGATTCCGTCCCATTCTAGTGCACCGATCGGCGCCCGCCCCAGGATTCACCGCGCCGGGCACACGTACGACGGGACACACCCCGCACCGCGGAATCGATATGCGCAAACACGTGTCCGCACTTCCTCCGCTCTGACATACCAATTGCCTGTTACGATGAGCCGGTGCCGGACCGTCAGCGGAGGGCTGTGGAGAAGCAACGACGCTTCAGACAGTCAGTAAGGGATACAAGCCATGCGTCACACGACCACGCCGCCACTCCCCCTGGAGCGGAATTGCGTGCATCTCATCGGATTCGGCGCCGTGATCACCTCAATGGCGCCGTCTCGGATTCCCTCGCAGCGTTCAGCTCGCGCGGATACGATGTCTACGGTTGCACCGAAGATGAACTCATCGCCGATGCTCGGCCATTGCGAATCCCATATGGAACACCTGCGTCCGTCGATCAGTGACCCGACTCATTGGGGGTGAGAGTTCGCTCACCCCCAATGAGTCGGGTCACCACCACGACGTCGCAGACAGAGAATTAGGAGATAACCGTGCCCAACACGCTTTTCATCGATGGAGAATGGGTCTCGGCCCAAGAGGGTGGAACCAAAGAGATCCGCAACCCCGCCGACGGCAGCTTCGTCGCCGAGGTGGACGAGGCCACCGCGGCCGACACCGAGCGTGCGATCGCCGCGGCCCGCCGCGCCTTCGACTCCGGCGTCTGGTCGAGTGTTCCCGCCAACGAGCGCGGCAACCTCCTGATCCGCTTCGCCGACACGCTGCGGGAGCGCAAGGACGAGTTCGCGCGCGCCGAGTCGCTCGACACCGGCAAGCGCTTCGTCGAATCGCAGATCGACATGGACGACATCGCCGCCTGCTTCGAGTACTTCGGCAAGCTCGCCGCCAACAACGCCGGCCGCATCGTCGACGCCGGCAGCCCGTCGGTCCTCAGCCGCATCGTCTACGAACCCGTGGGCGTGTGTGCACTCATCACGCCGTGGAACTACCCGCTGCTGCAGGCCGCATGGAAGATCGCCCCCTGTCTGGCCGCGGGCAACACCTTCATCTACAAGCCGGCCGAGCTCACCCCGAGCACCGCGATCCTCGCGATGCAGCTGCTCGAGGAACTCGGCCTGCCCGCCGGCGTGGGCAACCTCATCCTCGGCGCCGGTCGCGTCGCCGGCGCCCCGCTGTCGACACATGACGACATCGACATGGTCTCCTTCACCGGCGGACTCGCCACCGGCCGTCACATCGGTGCCAATGCGGCCGCGACGGTGAAGAAGGTCGCCCTCGAGCTCGGCGGGAAGAACCCGAACGTCATCTTCGCCGACGCCGACATCGACGCCGCCCTCGACAACGCGCTCAACGCCGCGTTCGTCCACTCCGGCCAGGTGTGCTCGGCCGGAGCCCGCCTCATCGTCGAGGACTCGATCGCCGAGGAATTCACCGACCGCCTCGTCGCCCGCGCCGAGAAGATCCGCCTCGGCGGACCCTTCGACGATAACGCCGAGACCGGACCGCTGATCTCCGCCGCCCACCGTGACAAGGTCACCGAATACGTCGAGAACGGTGTCGCCGAGGGTGCCCGCGTGCGCTGCGGCGGCAAGTGGGGCGAAGGAGAGCTCGAGACCGGTTTCTACTACCTGCCCACCGTCCTCGACCAGGTCAAGCGGGGAATGTCCGTCGTCACCGAGGAGGCCTTCGGTCCCGTCGTCACCGTCGAGACCTTCTCGACAGAGGACGAGGCGATCGCCACCGCCAACGACACGATCTACGGTCTCGCCGGTGCCGTGTGGACCCAGGACGCCGGCAAGTGCCAGCGGGTCGCGGCGAAGCTGCGCCACGGCACCATCTGGATCAACGACTTCCACCCCTACCTGCCGCAGGCCGAATGGGGCGGATTCGGACAGTCCGGCTTCGGACGGGAGCTCGGGCCCACCGGACTGGCCGAATACCAGGAGGCGAAGCACATCTACCACAACCTCGAACCCGCCGTCACCGGCTGGTTCCCCGAGCACAGCGAATAAGGAGAGAAGTACGTGGAAACCATTCACAGCTTTGATTACGTCGTCGTCGGCGGCGGTTCCGCCGGAGCCGCCGTCGCCGCCCGACTCAGCGAAGACCCGCAGGTCACCGTGGGTCTGCTCGAGGCCGGTCCGACCGACGTCAACGAAGACGTCATCCTCCGCCTCAACCGCTGGATGGAGCTCCTCGAGTCGGGCTTCGACTGGGACTACCCCATCGAACCCCAGGAGCACGGCAACTCGCACATGCGCCACGCCCGGGCCAAGGTCCTCGGCGGCTGCTCCTCGCACAACTCCTGCATCGCGTTCTGGGCTCCGAAGGAGGACCTCGACGAGTGGGAGTCGAAGTTCGGCGCCTCCGGCTGGGGATCAAAGGACACCTTCGGCCTCTACAAGAAGCTCGAGAACAACGAGCTCCCGGGTGACCACCACGGTCACGACGGTCCGGTGCGGCTGATGAACGTGCCCGCGGTCGACCCGTGCGGCATCGCCCTCCTCGACGCCTGCGAACAGGCCGGCATCCCGCGGGTCCAGTTCAACGAGGGCGAGACCGTCATCAACGGCGCCAACTTCTTCCAGATCAACCGGAAGGAGGACGGCACCCGGTCGTCCTCCTCGGTGTCCTACCTGCACCCGATCCTCGATCGGGAGAACCTGACGATCCTCACGGACACGCAGGCCAAGGAACTCGAGTTCGACGCGGATGACAACTGCACCGGCGTCCACGTGGTCAACAACGCCTTCGGCCGCACGAAGCGCATCGAGGCGACCAGGGAAGTCATCGTCTCCGCCGGGGCGATCAACACCCCGCAGCTGCTCATGCTCTCGGGCATCGGCCCGGCCGAGCACCTCGCCGAGGTGGGCGTCGACGTGCGTGTCGACTCGCCGGGCGTCGGTGAGAACCTCCAGGACCACCCGGAGGGCGTCATCGCCTGGGAGGCCAAGCAGCCGATGGTCGAGGATTCGACGCAGTGGTGGGAGATCGGCATCTTCTCCCCCACCCAGGACGGGCTCGATCGCCCCGACCTGATGATGCACTATGGATCCGTGCCCTTCGACATGCACACCCTGCGCCAGGGCTACCCGACCTCGGAGAACACGTTCTGCCTGACCCCGAACGTCACCCACGCCCGCTCGCGTGGGACGGTGCGTCTGCGCTCCCGCGACTTCCGCGACAAGCCGCACGTCGATCCGCGCTACTTCACGGACCCCGAGGGCCACGACATGCGGGTGATGATCGCCGGCATCCGCAAGGCCCGCGAGATCGTGTCCCAGGACGCGATGTCCGAGTGGGCCGGACAGGAGCTGTTCCCGGGCCAGGACGTGCAGACCGATGAGCAGCTCGAGGACTACATCACCCGGACCCACAACACCGTCTACCACCCCGCCGGCACGGTGCGCATGGGCGCGGCCGACGACGCCTCGGCACCGCTGGATCCGCAGCTGCGGGTCAAGGGCGTGAACCGCCTGCGGGTCGTCGACGCCTCGGCGATGCCGGAGATCACGACGGTCAACCCCAACATCACGGTGATGATGATGGGCGAGAAGTGTGCCGAGCTGATCAAGTCGGGACGCTGATCCTGATGCTCGCGTGATCGGCGAGCGGCACAGAAGGAGGGGCCCTGCGAGTGCAGGGCCCCTCATTCTGTGCCGGGGTCTGACGTCAGTCGCGGTCGAAGTGCATCGCCTTGCTGCCGGTCCTGCTCGCCAGGGTTCCCTCCCGGTGGTGCCGGGGCGCGGGCTTGTCGACGTAGGGGTCGGCGAACTCCGGCGCCGGTTCGATGGCCTCCGGGACGACGACGACTTCCTCTTCCTCGTCGTAGTGCTCGCTGAATGCGTCGCCGTCGTCTTCACGACGTTCGACCTCCTCGGGCGGGAGCACCTTCTTCCAGCGCCGCACCCGGACCCGGGGCAGAATGCCCGCGTCCTCACGCAGAGCCCGGGTGAGCGCGTACATCTGGAAGTAGGCCATGACGAAGAAGGGCAGACCGACGAGGATGATCGTCGACTGCAGTGCTTCGAGACCCCCGGTGCCGGAGAACACGAGCAGGGTGGCCGTGACGAGGCCGACGGCCACCGCCCAGAAGATGCGCTGGCCGAGCGGGTTGAAGTCCTCGTGACCGTTGTTCATCGTGTCGATGACCAGGGCCGCGGAGTCGACCGAGGTGACGAAGAAGATGACGACGAGGAGGATCGCGACCACCGTGACGGGTACGGTCAGCGGGTAGTGCTCGAGGAAGGCGAACAGCGCCCCCGGGATGTCGCCCTGGTCGACGACGCGGTCGACGAGACCGCCGCCCTGGTTGAACTCGATGTCGAAGGAGGCATAGCCGAAGATGCCGAACCAGATGACGGAGAACGCCGACGGGATCGCCAGCACGCCGACGACGAATTGACGGATCGTGCGCCCACGGGAGATCCGGGCGATGAAGATCCCGACGAACGGTGACCAGGTGATCGTCCATGCCCAGTAGAACACGGTCCAGCTGTTCTGCCACCCGCTGTCGGCGAAGGTGTCGTTCCACAGCGCCAGCTGCGGGAGCTCCTGGATGTAGGTGCCGAAGGATTCGAACACCCCGCGGGTCATGAACAGGGTCGGCCCGAACACGAGGACGAAGATCAGCAGCAGGACCGCCACCACGATGTTGATGTTGGACAGGACCTTGATCCCCCGGTCCAAGCCCAGGGACACCGAGATCGTGGCCAGACCGCAGACGACTCCGATGATGATCAGCTGCCAGAGCGCGGATTCGGGGATGCCGATGGTCTGCGCCAGTCCGCTGTTGATCTGCAGGGTTCCGAGCCCGATCGAGACCGCGATGCCGAACACGGTGCCGATGATCGCGACGACGTCGATGAGTTTGCCGATCGGACCGTGGATCCGCTCACCGAGGATCGGCTGGAAGATCGAGCTCACCCGCGGCGGCAGATTGCGTTTATGGATGAAGTACGCGAAGCACAGGGCCGGCAGGGTGAAGATCGTCCACGTGTGCAGGGTGAAGTGGTAGTAGGTGAAGTTCATGGCATCGGTGGCCGCTTCCACCGTGCCCGGTTCGATGCCGAGCGAGGCCCGCGGAGGACTGCCGAGGTGGCTGACCGGTTCCGCCACTCCCCAGAACATGAGGATCGATCCGATTCCGGCCGCGAACAGCATCGCGAACCAGGCGCCCCGGGAGTGCTCCGGTGCCTCGTCCTCGGGCCCGAGCTTGACTCTGCCGTACCGGGAGGCGGCGATATAGATGAGGAAGACGAGGAAGACGGTGACACCGAGGATGTAGAACCAGCCGAGGTTCGTCAGCAGCCAGTCGGAGGCCGCCGACACTCCGGTGTCGAGGGCGTCGGTGAAGAAGATCGTTCCGAGGACGAAGAGGATGATGACCAGTGCCGATGCGAAGAAGATCGGCGGATTCGTTCTGAGTCTGAGCGTATCGTGCAGTCTCGTGAGCATTGCGGGTACCTTCCATAGAGGGTCGCGCACCAGACTACCGATCGAGAAGCGAAACACAAGCGATCGTGGCAGCCGCCGGTGCGGCAGCAGTGCTCGTGAGAGGGCTGGCTGGGCGAGGATATGCGTGTGGGGCACGACCTTCGGGTCGTGCCCCACACGTGTTCACTCTGCCGAACGTGGGATCTCACCCTCGGCAGCGCCTGCTCACTCCGCGGTGCGCTTCTTCACCCCTGAGAGGGGGGCGCATTCCGCAGCGTCGGTGCTCATTCCGGATTTCGCCCGTTCGAGCTGTCGTTCATGTAGAGGAACTCGACGTGGCGCTCGTATTTGTCGAGCACGTCGTCGATGATCTGGTCCTTGGTGTAGCCCATGATGTCGTAGCCCTGGCTGGCTCCGCCGTCGAAGTAGACCTCCATCCGGACGTACTCCTCGGCGCCCTTGGGCACCCGTCCGCCGAAGGAGGGGACGCCGACCTTGTGCGGCCAGACCTGATAGTGGAAGGGGTACTCCCCGTCGCCGTCGACCTCGAGCTGGATCAGCTCACCGTCCTCGGCGGCGTGACCGTCCGAACTCGCCCGGCAGGCACGAGCGTCGAGGCCGCGCGACTGCATCTCCTCGGCGATCTCCTGCAGGGTCGGCAGCAGCACCGAGTTCTCGAAGTCGAGCGCCTTGGACCTGCCGGGGAAGGACAGCACACGGGTGAGCTGCTGCTTGAGGTTGTCGTGGCCCGGGGCCGAGCGACGCATCAGCGAGGCGGGCAGGCCCTGATCCGCGCTGTTCGACCGGTTGGCATCGACTCGCAGGGCTTTGTGCAGACCGATCATCACGAGGATGATGACGAAGGCGAAGGGCAGGCCCATGATCACCGTCGCGTTCTGCAGCGCCGTGACCCCGCCGACGATGAGCATGCCGATGGTCAGTGCACCGGTGGCCACCGCCCAGAAGATCCGCAGTGCCGGGCGTCCGTCGTCCTGCGGGGTGGGCAGGAACGAGGACAGGTTCGCCATCACCAGTGCGGCCGAGTCGGCCGACGTGACGTAGAACAGCAGCGCGGTCACGGTCGCGATCGCAGCGATGACGATGAACGCCGGGTACTGCGCGAGCAGCTCGTAGAAGCCGCCCTCCGGATTGACCATGGTCTGCTCGCCGAACTCCTTGTTGCCGTTGCGGATGAGGTCGAGGGCGGAGTTCCCGTAGATCGAGATCCACATGAAGATGTAGATGAACGGAATGGTCAGGGTGCCGATGACGAACTGGCGGATCGTCCGGCCGCGCGAGATCCGGGCGAGGAACAGTCCGACGAAGGATGCCCACGCGATCCACCAGGCCCAGAAGAACAGGGTCCAGTCGGTCATCCAGGTGCCGGTGTCCTCGAAGGCGAAGGTCTGGCCGACCATGTTGGGGAAGAGCCGGGCGAAGTCGGTGACGTTGAGGACGAAGGCGTCGAGGAGGAACCGGGTGTTGCCGGCGAGGAGGACCCAGATGCTCAGGGCGATGGCCATGAACACGTTGAGCAGGGACAGGAACTTGATGCCCTTGTCCACGCCCGAGACCGCGGAGAAGGTGGCGACCACGACGCCGACGGCGACGATGGCGATCTGCGAACCGGTGGTCACCGGCAGCCCGAAGACGGCGTTGAGGCCGACGTTGACCATGACCACGCCGATGCCCAGAGAGGTGGCGACGCCGAAGATGGTGCCGAGGAGGGCCGCGAAGTCGACGCTGTCGCCGATGACACCGTGGATGCGCTTGCCGAAGATCGGCGCGAGTGCCGAGCGGATCGCCAGTGGCATGTTCATCCGGTAGGCGAAGTAGGCCAGGGCCAGACCCATCAGGGCGTAGAGGCCCCAGCCGCTGAGGCCGTAGTGGAACAGGGTCCAGACGGTGGCCTCACGGGCGGCGTCGACGGTCTCCGGTTCGGTGCTCGGCGGCGCCAGGTACTGGGTGACCGGTTCGGCGACCGCGAAGAACATGAGGTCGGTGCTGATGCCGGCGGCGAAGAGCATCGAGGCCCAGGACAGCAGCCCGAACTCCGGCTTGGAATGCTCGGGTCCCAGCTTCGTCTGTCCGTGTCGCGACGCTGCGAGGTAGATGACGAACACGAGGACGACGGCGACGAGGAGGACATAGAACCAGCCGAACCAGTCGGAGGCCCAGACCACGACGGCGCCGAGCACCCCTTCGGCATTGGTGGGGGCGAACAGCGCCCAGAGGGTGACCGCGAGGGTGCCGATCGCCGCGGAGAAGAACACCTTCTTGTTGACGGCCGGAAGCACTTTCTTCTGCGCCGCCTTGGCCTTGTCTATCTTTGCGTCAGTCATCTGGATATTCCTTTGTCGGACGGATGGTCGAATGGTGGGGAGGAACAGGTCGCTCGACTCTGAGGCCTCGTGCTCTCCCGATACCGTCTGCAATTTCGTGTCTCGTTGTGTATCAGCACCTGACCACCGTACCTCAGTGGCAACGGCCGAGGCAGGGTCTCTGAACTGGGTCTGCGCTGATGCACATGTCTCGCACGAGGGCGGGAGGATCGCTCCGATGCCGTCGTGCCAACTCATAGCGTACACGTACTGATGTATCTATTGTGTGGCACGCCACAGGAAAGGAAAAGCCCTCCGACCAGGGCGTCGAAGGGCACAGAACGGCTGCCGAAGGTAGAGCAGAGCAACCAACCGCAGAGCTGTCAGCGGCAGGGCAGAGCTGGCGGCAGCCGAGCACTGCTCGCCGCAGCGGAGCACTGTGAATACACGTGTGGGGCACAACCAAAAAACTGGTCATGCCCCACACTCACACAAATTTTGCGGCAGTCACTTACTCTCCCACAACCACCAAGTTGCAGTACCATCAGCGCGAATGGGCTTAGCTAC